>JAYTNX010000115.1:0-2431 GCA_043748075.1 Pseudomonadota bacterium | reverse complement strand
CACTGCGGGTTCCCGAATGACGACGGCGGTGATTCGATGCTGAGTCTCCTGGGATTGCTGCTCGGCCTGGCGCTGCTGGTGTGGCTGACGATGCGCGGCATGGAACTGCTGGTGGCCGCACCGTTGTGCGCGCTGCTGGTGGCACTGTCGGCGGGCTTTGCGCTGTTCCCGCAACTCGCCGCGGAGGGCGCGCCGAGCTATACCGGCGCCTACATGAGCGGCTTCGTCGGCTTCGTGCAGGCCTGGTTCTTCATGTTTCTGCTGGGTTCGCTGTTCGGCAAGGTGATGGAGGCGAGCGGCGCGGCCGACAGCGTCGCCACATGGATCGTGGCGAAGATTGGCGCGCATCACGCGATGGCCGCCGTGGTGCTCGCCTGTGCGGTGCTGACCTATGGCGGCGTCAGCCTGTTCGTGGTTGCGTTCTCGGTCTATCCGATGGCCCTGAGCCTGTTCCGCGTCGCCGACCTGCCGCGGCGCTTCATTCCGGCAACCCTGGCCTTCGGGTCGGTGACCTTCACCATGACTTCGGCGGGCTCGCCGGAAATCCAGAACTGGATTCCTACCCGGTTCCTCGGCACCACGCCCTACGCGGCCTGGCAGGTCAGCCTGGTGGTCGCGCTGGCGATGGCGCTCGGTGGCTATGCCTGGCTGAACTGGATGGCGAAGCGCGCCAGCGCCGCGGGCGAGCGCTTTGCGCCCCGTCCTGACGACCCGCGCGTCGAGGCGCGCGAGCGGCCGGCGATGTGGCGCGGCGTGCTGCCCCTGCTGGCCGTGCTGGCGGTGTCGTTCGCGCTGCACGATGCGCTGAAGGAGTCGGCGCTGATCGTCGCGCTCGGCACCGGCGTCGGCGCGGCGGTCCTGCTGAACTGGCGATTCCTGGCGGGCCGCCTCGGCGAGGCCGCGACCAGCGGGGCGCTCGGGGCGCTGATCGCGATTTCGAACACGGCCGCCGTGGTGGGCTTCGGCGGGGTCGCGAAACTCACCAGTGGATTCCAGGCTGCGGTGCAGGCGATGACCAGCCTGCCGGGCGAGCCGCTGGTGGGTGCCGCGATCGCCGTCAGCGTGATTGCCGGACTCACCGGCTCGGCTTCAGGCGGACAGTCGATCGCGCTGCCACTGATCGCGCCGCATTACCTCGACCAGGGTGTCGATCCCGAGGCCCTGCATCGTGTGGTGTCGATCGCCTCCGGCGGTCTCGACTCGCTGCCGCACAACGGCTACGTGGTCACGACCGTGCGCGCGATCTGCCGCGAATCCTTCTCTGCCGCCTATCCGGCGATCGCGGCGTTGACGGTGGTCGTGCCGGTCGTCGGCACCGTGCTCGCGATCCTGCTGTTGAGCTTCTGACTATCCGTGCTGCCGCCCCGCGGCCCAGCGGTTGTAACCGATCGACACCAGGATCGCGATCCCCAGGATCGCGCCGATGATCCCCAGTGACCAGGAAATCGGGAACTTGCCGCCGAAGGCCTCGTTCAGCCAGACCATTTTCAGGCCGACGAAGATCAGGATGAAGCCGAGACCGTACTTCAGGAACTCGAACGCCTTGACCATGCTCTGCAGCACGAAGAACAGCGAGCGCAGGCCCATGATCGCGAATATGTTCGACGTGAACACGATGAACGGCTCGTTGGTCAGCGCGAAGATCGCGGGCACCGAGTCGATCGCGAAGATGATGTCGCTGAACTCGATGAAGGCCAGCGCGACGAACAGCGGCGTGACCCAGGTTTTGCCGTCGATGTTCAGCCAGAACTTCTCGCCGTGGAAGACGGGCGTGACCGGCACCAGGCGGCGGATCAGGCGGATGGCCGGGTTTTTTTCCGGTTCGAGCGGTTTCTCCGGCAGGAACAGGATCTTGATGCCGGTGAGAATCAGGAACGCACCGAATACGACGATGACCCAGTGGTACTGCATCAGCAGCGCGCCGAGCGAGATGAACAGCGCGCGGAACGCGATCGCGCCGAGGATGCCGTAGAACAGCACCTTCTGCTGGTACTGCACCGGCACCGCGAAATAGGTGAATACGGCGATGAACACGAAGACGTTGTCGACCGCGAGTGCGTACTCGACGACGTAGCCGGCCATGAACTCCAGCGCCGTGTCGCTCGCGAGCCTGGCGTGGTCGAGCCCCGCCAGTTCCGGCCGCAGCGGCAGGCTGTGGAGCATGTAGTAGTACAGACCGGCGTTGAACGCGAACGCCAGGCCGACGAACACGACGCTGCGGATGGCCGCCTCGCGCAAGGTGACTTCGTGCGCCTTGCGGCTGAAGACGCCGAGGTCGAAGGCGAGCACCGTGACGATCAGCAACACGAACGCGCCGTACGCCCACCCGTACTGGTCGAACGGAAACAGAAGCAGGTCCTGCATGCCTGCCACTCCCTGGCCGGTTGAAGGGGCCGCATGCTAACACAACGGAAATTCGCGGTTTTTCGGA
>JAYTNX010000114.1:0-2135 GCA_043748075.1 Pseudomonadota bacterium | reverse complement strand
CCGGCGCGCGCTCTGGTCGCGCGCGGCTGGATCGCGTCGTCGGAGCCGCCGCCGGTGTCGGTGCCAGTATCGGTGTCAGTGTCGGACGGTCCTCCGCGCGAAACCTCGCTCACCGTCGACGGCGCGCCCGTTGTGCCCGCCTCAGCTGGCGCCGCCGCACTCGCCGGCGCGCCACCGCTCTCCGAAGCGCAGCAGGCAGCCGTTGATGCAGTGATCGCCGGTGGCGAGGAGCGGTTCCATGCCTGGTTGCTGCACGGCATCACCGGCAGCGGCAAGACCGAGGTCTATCTGCGACTGGTGGAGCGCACGCTCGCGCGCGGCCAGCGCGCGCTGGTGCTGGTGCCGGAGATCGGGCTGACGCCGCAGTTGGTCTCGCGCTTCGCCGGGCGCTTCGCCAGCACGCCGCTCGCGCTGCTGCATTCGGGGCTCACGGACGTGCAGCGTCTCGGCGCGTGGCGCGAGGTGCTCAGCGGCGCCGCCCGCCTGGTGCTCGGCACGCGCTCGGCGGTGTTCGCGCCGATCCCGGACCTCGGCCTGATCGTCATCGACGAGGAACACGACGCGTCGTTCAAGCAGCAGGACGGCGCGTTCCGCTATTCCGCGCGCGACCTCGCGCTGGTGCGCGCGCAGGCCCTCGGCATTCCGGTGATGCTCGGCTCGGCGACGCCGGCGCTCGAGTCGCTGCAGAACGTCGCGGCCGGTCGTTTCACGCGCCTGTCGCTGCCGCGACGCGCGGCGCACGCGCTGCCGCCGACGCTGCGCCTCGTGGACCTGCGCCAGGAGTCGGTGCACGCCGGCCTCTCGACCACCGCCAACGCCGCGATCCGGCGCCACCTCGACGCCGACGGCCAGGTGCTGGTCTACATCAACCGCCGCGGCTACGCACCAACGCTGGTCTGCAAGGCCTGCGGCTGGATCGCGCCCTGCAGCGAATGCGATGCGCGCATGACGGTGCATCGCCACGCGCAGCGGCTGCGCTGCCACCACTGCGGCGCCGACCGACACCTCCCCAAGCAGTGTCCGACCTGCGGCTTCGAACTGCGCACCGTCGGCCAGGGCACCGAGCGCGTCGAGGACACGCTCGCCGAGTCTTTCAAGGGCGTGCCCATCGCGAGGCTCGATCGCGACGTGGTGCGCGACAATGCTGCGCTCGAAGCGGTCGTCGAGCGGGTCGCGAGCGGCGAGGCGCGGATCCTGGTCGGCACGCAGATGGTCACGAAGGGCCACGATTTCCCGAACGTCACGCTGGTGGTCGTGCTGAACGCCGACCAGGGCCTGTTCAGCACCGACTTTCGCGCCGCCGAGCGGCTGGCACAGACCATCGTGCAGGTCGCCGGCCGCGCCGGCCGCGGCGAGCGGCCCGGCGAGGTACTGATCCAGACCGAATATCCGCAGCACCCGCTGCTGACCAGCCTGCTCGCCACCGGTTACGACGGCTTCGCCGAGAAGGCGCTCGAGGAGCGGCGCGAGGCCGCCTGGCCGCCCTTCAGTCGCCTGGTCGCGCTGCGCGCCTCGAGCACCGCGCCTGAGGCCGCGACGCTGTTTCTCTCCGAGGCGCGCCGGATCTCGCGCCCGCCCGACAGCGTGCGCATTCTCGGGCCCGCGCCCGCCGCCATGCCCAAGCGCGCGGGCCGGCACCATGCGCAGCTGCTGCTCGAGAGCGCCGAGCGTGGCGCGCTGCACCGCTTCCTCGACGAATGGCTGCCCGAGGTCGAGGCGCTGCCGCAGGCGAGGAAGGTGCGCTGGGCGCTGGATGTGGATCCGTTGGAGTTGTTCTAGCGGAATCCGGACGAAACCTTTTCCGGCCGGGCGTGGGGCAGGCTTCCGGAGCTGCTGGAGCGTGCGCACCGCGGCAAGCGCGTCGTGATCACCAAGCGCGCCGACCCTACGCAACGCTCGTGGAAGCCGCGCCGGTAGCCGGGAAGCGACCCGGCTTCACAACATTGCGGGGCACGGGTCGCGGGCTGTGGGGCGGCGCCGACGCCGCGGGCACCATCGACCGGATCCGCGACGAATGGTAGCGCGGGCGCCCGCGATTCGGCCGTTACGACCCTTGCCGGTACGTAGCCGACAGCTCGATCCTGATTTCGACCATGACGATCGCCGAGGTGCTTGCCGGACCGATTTCGAAAGGC
>JAYTNX010000113.1:0-41273 GCA_043748075.1 Pseudomonadota bacterium | reverse complement strand
CGCCGCCGGCGAGCACCAGCAGGGCAACCCGGAAACCGATGCCGGCGAAGCGATTGAGCGGGCCGGCGATGACCACCAGCGCCAGGCCGATACCGATCGCCCAGAGGCCGAAACGGGTCAGCCGCGTCGGCCAGGTCGGCGCCGACAGGGAAGGAAATGCGGCATCTGCGACCATGGGACTCTCCTGACCGGTTGTCACCGGTCGCTGATCCGGGCATCTTGCCGCGCGGCCGCCCGGCGACGCAACCCGTCAACCCGGCCACCCGACAGGAGCACTTTCGATGATCGGCATACTCGGCGGGACCGGACTCTATCGCATGGAGGACCTCGCACTCGAGGAAGAGCGCGAGATGACCACGCCGTTCGGCGCACCCTCGTCGCGGGTGATGCTGGGACGGCTGCGTGGGCGCCCGGTCGCCTTCATCGCCCGTCACGGCATCCACCATGATCGCTTGCCGGGCGAGATCAACTTTCGCGCCAACCTCTGGGCGCTGAAGAGCGTCGGCGTGCGCACGGTGGTCGGCGTCTCGGCCACCGGCAGCCTGCGCGAAGGCCTCGCGCCTGGCGACCTCGCGTTGCCCTCGCAGTATCTCGACTTCACGCGCGGCGGCCGCGCCGCGAGCTTCTTCGGCAACGGGGTCGTCGCCCACGTCTCCACCGCGCACCCGACCTGTGCCGCGACCGCGGATCTGATTGCCGGTTGCGCCGCGGATCTCGGCTTCCCGATCCATCCCGGGCAGACCTACGCCTGCGTCGAGGGCCCGCGGCTCGGTACCCGGGCCGAGAGCCTGTTCCTGCGCGGCGCGGGTGCCGATCTCGTCGGCATGACCAACGTGCCCGAGGCCTTCCTCGCCTGTGAGGCGCAGCTCGGCTACTGCACGATCGCGCTGGTCACCGACTACGACTGCTGGCTCGACGACCCGACGCAGCACGTGACCGCAGCGATGGCGCTGACGCTGTTCCAGCAGAACCTCGGGCGCGTGCAGCAGCTGCTCGCGCACGTGCTCGAACGTTACGTCGACGACGAGACTCGGCCCTGCCGGCATACGCTGGCGCAGGCCCTGGTCACGCCACGCGAGCGGATGAGCGAGGCGCAGCGGGCGATGGTGGACTTCCTGCGAACCTGAGGTGGCCCGCGACAGCACCGATCAGCGCGCTGGCTCGGCGGGGCTTCGACACGGCGAAAAAAGGTCGAGGTCGGGTCGGTAGACGGAGGTCTGCACCGACATTGCACCGAGCATCGTGTCGAACAAATTGTCGTGCGACAGCCGCTCGGCACTGCGTTTCTTCATGCAGACCATGTCCACGCGATCCGCGGCGGCGAAGCCCGCCGAGACCCACGCCACCATCGGCACGTGGGTCTGGACGCGCGGGGCGATCGACCACGGCAGCCCGTGCAGGTAGAACCCGCCCTCGCCGAGCGATTCGCCGTGGTCCGAGACGTACAGAAGTGCGGAGTCGACCCGCGACGACGACGCTCGCAGCGTGCCGATGACGCTGGCGATCACATGGTCGGTATAGAGCACCGCGTTGTCGAACGCGTTGACGACGTCCTCGCGTGAACAGTTGCGCAGCTCGGCGGTGCGGCAGTCCGGCAGGAAACGGCGGAAAGCGTCGGGATAGCGTCGGTAGTACGCGGGTCCGTGGTTGCCGATCGTGTGCAGCACGATCACCGTGTCGCGCCTCACGCCGGCAAGGTCGTCGCGCAGTGCGCGGACCAGGATCTCGTCGAAGCAATCCTCACCGCGGCACAGTTCCGGCGCATACGACGCATCGAGCTTGCGGTACGTGATGCCCGGACCCGCGCAGACTCCCTTGCAGCCCGACTGGTTGTCGATCCAGCGCACGTCAAAGCCGGCATGCGCGAGCACTTGCAGCACGCCCTCGGAGCGCTTGATCAGCTGCTCGTCGTAAGCGGCGCGGCCCTGGCGCGAGAACATGCAGGGCACCGAGACCTCGGTCGAGGTGCCGCAGGAGGTGACGTCGCTGAACGCGACGATGTCGAGCGCCGCCAACTCCGGGTTGGTCTCCCGCGGATAGCCGAACAGCGAAAAGTTCTGCGCCCGCGCGGTCTCGCCGAGCACGAACACGAACACTCGCGGGCGACGCTGCGGATCCACGGGCAACCGGCTGCGTGCGTCGGTACCGAGCGCCACGCGCGGCAGCGCGGCGACGCGCGCGTCGCGCGCGGCATTGCGGGCCAGCGAGTAGAGGAAGTTGCCAGGGGTGATCAGATAGCGCAGCTCGCGCTGGTTGCGCATGACGGAGGTCAGGTCGCGCGAATTCGGCAGCAGCGCCAGCGCCGCGACGACCAGGGCACCGACCAACGCCGCGACACGGAACGCGCCGGCACGCCACGGCGGCGACCGTTCGAGGTCGACCCACCAGAGCAGGACGACGGGCAACGCAGACCAGGCGAGCACCCAGCCGAGCATTGCCACGGACAGCAGCTCGCGCGTCTCGCGAACGTCGGTCTTGACGACATTGCGCAGCATCGTCGGATCGAGGATCACGGCGTAGGTGCGCATGTAGTAGCTGGCGAAGGCGGTCGCGATCACCAGCACCGTCATCAACGGACGCACGGTCCAGCGGTTCGAGACCAGCGCGAACAGCACGAAGTGCAGCGCCGCCAGCGCAACGAACGTACCGCCGAGAAACAGCCAGGTGGCCGGGGCGGAAGCGGCCCGGCCTGCCGCGAGGGCCGACCACCACGGCCCGTTGCCAAAGGCGACCGCGTACACGGCAATGCAGGCCACCAGCGTTTCGACGCGCAGGCGCGGGCGCGAGGGGAAAACGATCGGACACTCCTTCAGCCGGCCCAGCGGCCGTCACTCCTGGGGTTGGACGGACACCGGCGTGCCAATCAATCGTGGCAGGTAAGACTTGGTTGCGCCATCACACCGCAGCCTGCTCGGCGCCGGCGAGGTTTCGAACCTCTCGGGCACGCAACGGTCTCTCTACCTACGGGGTCGAGAGTCGATGTCACAGGCCGTCCACGAGAGCTCGATCGGAGACCCCGCCAGCCGGGCCTGGCGCGCGTGGCTGGCGCCGCTGGTGTCGGTGCTGGCCTTTGCGCTGGTCGCCGGCGTGCTGCACCAAGTGCTGGCTCGACATCCGCTGCGCGAGATCGTCGCGGATCTACGGGCGATCGCGCCGGCATCGCTCGCCGCCGCCGCCGGATTGACGGCGCTCAGTTATGCACTGCTGACCGGTTTCGACGGCCTCGCACTGCGCTACCTCGGACGATCCATCGCGCCGGCACGGATCGCACTGACCTCCTTCGTCGCCTACGCGTTCGGGCACAACCTGAGCCTGGCGTCGTTCACTGGAGCGGCCATTCGCTACCGGATCTACTCGGCGCAAGGTCTGACGACCATCGACGTGGCGACCGTGGTCAGCTTCTGCGGCCTGACGAGCGCGCTCGGGCTCGGCACGGTCGCGGGCGCGGCGCTGTTGCAAGTTGCGCCGGGCGCGACGGCACTTCACCTCGGGCACCCCGGGTCACAGGTCGTCGGCGCGCTGCTGCTCGGCGCGGTGCTCGTCTACGTCACCTGGGCCTGCACCGCCGCGCAGCCGCTGAACGTCGGCAGCTGGACGCTGCAGCCACCGGGACCCGCGATCGCGCTGCCGCAGTGGCTGCTCGCCGTGACCGAGATCGCGGTCGCGGCGGGCGTGCTGTGGCAGCTGTTGCCGGCGGGCTCGGCTCCCGCCTTCGTGACCTTCGCCGGGGTATTCGCAATCGCCGTGGTGGGCGGCGCCGTCAGCCAGGTGCCGGGCGGACTGGGCGTCTTCGAGACGATCCTGCTGCTGGCCTTGCCCGGCGTGCCACCGACGCAGCTGCTCGGCGCGCTGCTCGCCTGGCGCGGCCTCTACTACCTGGCGCCGCTCGGACTCGCCGCGCTGGCGCTCGCCCTCGACGAGGCGCTGCGCCATCGCGGGCCGCTGGCGCGCGCGCGCGCGGCCGCCGGCGCCTGGGTCACGCCGCTGCTGCTGCCCGTGGCGCCGCAACTGGTCGGGGCGCTGGTGTTCATCGCGGGCGCGGTGCTGCTGGTTTCGGGCGCGACGCCCACGGTCGACTCGCGCGTGCAGGCGCTGCGCGGGATCCTGCCCCTGCCGCTGCTCGAGGTGTCGCACCTCGCGGGCAGCGTGATCGGCGTCGGTCTGCTGGTGCTGGCGCGCGGGCTGTTCCGTCGACTCTCCAGCGCCTGCCACCTGACCACCTGGCTGCTGCTGTCCGGCATTGCGGCCTCGCTGCTCAAGGGGCTCGACTTCGAGGAGGCGGCATTCCTCGCCCTGGTGCTCGCGCTTTTGTGGCTGTCGCGCGCGGGCTTCTACCGGCCCTCCTCGATCGTCAGCCAGCGCTTCACTCCAGGGTGGATCGCGAGCATCGCGATCATCGTCGGCCTCTCGATCTGGCTGGGCCTGCTCGCCTACCGGCACGTGCCGTATTCCGACGAGTTGTGGTGGACGTTCGCCGTACAGGGCGACGCGCCACGCATGCTGCGCGCCTCGTTCGCGGTGGTGGTCGCCGCGGCAGCCTTCGTCGCGAGCCAGCTGCTGCGGCCTGCGCGTCCCGAGCCGCACCGGCCCGAGGCGCTCGACCTGCCGCGCCTGCGCGCCGTCGTCGCTCGGGCGGACGTTAGCCTGGCGAACGCGGCGCTGGCCTGCGACAAGCGCCTGCTCTGGCATCCGGCCGGTGACGCGTTCGTGATGTACCAGGTGGCGGGTGATAGCTGGATCGCGCTCGGCGATCCGGTGGGGCCCGCGGCTCGGCAGGAGGAACTGGCCTGGGCGTTCCGCGAACTGGTCGACCGTCGCGGCGGGCGCGCGGTCTTCTACCAGGTAGAGCCGCGCCGACTGCCGCTGTATCTCGACCTCGGACTATCGATGGTCAAGCTGGGAGAGGAAGCGCGCGTGCCGCTGGCCGGTTTCGGCCTCGAAGGCCCGGGGCGCGCGGCGTTGCGCCAGGCGCATCGGCGGGCACTGCGCGACGGTGCCTCGTTCGAACTGCTGCCGCGCGAAGCCGTGGCGGGCGTGCTGCCGCGACTGCGCGAGATCTCGGACGCCTGGCTCGAGGACAAATCGACCGCGGAGAAGGGCTTCTCGCTCGGCGCGTTTTCCGAGAGCTACGTGGCGGAGTTTCCGGTCGGCGTGGTGCGCAGCGAGGGCGCCATCGTCGCCTTCGCCAGCCTCTGGCCCTCCGGCACGCGCGAGGAACTGTCGGTCGACCTGATGCGCTTCGCGCCGGATGCACCGCGTGGTGCGATGGACTACCTGTTCATCGAGTTGATGGCCTGGGGCCGGGATGCCGGCTACCGCTGGTTCAATCTCGGCATGGCGCCACTCTCCGGTCTCGAGAACCGGGCGCTCGCACCCGTCTGGCACCGGGTCGGCAGCTTCCTGTATCGACACGGCGAGTCGTTCTACAACTTCGAGGGTCTGCGCCACTTCAAGCAGAAATTCGACCCGGCCTGGGAGCCGCGCTACCTCGCCTCGCCCGGCGGGCTGCGGCTGCCCAGCGTGCTGTTCGACGTCTCGACGCTGATCTCGGGCGGGGTCCGCGAACTGGTGAGCAAGTGACTGCACCCCGCCTTGCCACCGCTCGATCCCGCGCCGGGCGATCGCCATGGCTTGCCCTCGCACTGCTCTCGCTCGGCGCCGCCGGGTCGTCGCGGGCCGCTGAGTCTGCCTACCCCGGGCCTGAACCGGTGGCGGCATCGCGCACCTCGGCGTTGGGTTTCGGACGATTCGGCGAGGTGCAGGTGCGGCGTCCGACGCAGGCGCCTACCTCGTTCACGATCCTGGTGGCGGGCGGACACGGCGCGGAGGCTGCCGTCGTCGAGCTGACCGACGCCCTGGTGGCGCGCGGCTCGGCGGTGGTCACCATCGACGGCGCGCGCTACCTCGACACCCTGAACGAGCCCGGCAGCGGCTGTCAGTACCTCGGCGGCGACTTCGAAGACCTGGCGCACGAAGTGCAGCGCCGCCTGGGCCTCGAGGCCTACCTGTTGCCGGTGCTGGCGGGGTACGCCCGCGGCGCCTCGCTGGCGGCCGTCGTGCTCGAGCAATCCCCGCAGGGCACCTACGCCGGTCTGCTCAGTATCGACTTCCGACCGGAACTCGGCCTGCGCCGCAGGCCCTGCCGTGGCCGCGCGCTGGCCTGGCAGCCGCGGATCGGAGCGGGGAGTGCGTCCGGCGCACCTGCCGGAGCCGGCATCACGCTGCTGCCAGCCGCAAACGGCGCGACGCCCTGGCTGCGACTCCCGCAGCGCGGCGCGTGGCTGGTGGCCGCCGTCGACGCGCACGCCGTGCTGGCGCAGCGGGGCCTTCCCCACGAGCCTACCCTGCCCGACCTGCACGACCTGCCCCTGCACGAAGTGCCGGCCACGGGCACGGCCACGACGGCGACGCGCGACTGGTACGCCGTGCTGCTGACCGGCGACGGCGGCTGGGCGGGGCTCGATCAGGACGTGTCGGGCGCGCTCGCGGCCGCCGGGATCCCGGTCGTGGCGCTGAACTCGCTGAAGTATTTCTGGAAGGCCCGCGACCCGGAGGCGGCCGCCCGCGACCTGGAGCGCATCGTGTCGCGCTATCGGCAGCGCTGGCATCGCGACCGGGTGCTGCTGATCGGCTATTCGTTCGGCGCCGACGTGCTGCCCTTCCTCTATCGGCGGCTCTCTCCCGCGCTGCGCGGAGTCATCGGCTCGGTGAACCTTCTGGCGCCAGCGCACACGGCGGACTTCGAGTTCCACCTCAGCGACTGGTTGCCCGGTTCGGGCGGCAACGGCCGCGACACCGTGGCCGAGATCGAGCGGATGGGCGACGCGCGCGTGCTGTGCCTGCACGGCATCGACGAAGGCAACTCGCCCTGCGACCGCGCGAGGCTGGCGGGACTGCAGAGCGTGGCGCTCGCCGGCGGCCACCATTTCGACGGCGATATTGCCGGCATCGCGACGCGCATCCTGCGTTTCGGCGCGCCGCCAGCCGGTCCGCCAGCGGCATCGACTCGCGCTCAGTGACCCGAGGTCTCGCTGCAGGATGCGCCGTATTTGAAGCAGCTGAAGCAGCGATGGTGGCGCAACATCACGCGCACGCCGAGACTCTCGGCGAGGCTGCCACCCTGGTCGTAGGCCTCGTCGTCATCGACGAGAGTGCAGGCGTAGACCCGCATCCGTCCGTCCTTCTTGACGATCATCTTGCTGTACGCGCACATGAACTCGCGTCGCGTGCTCTCGGTCTGGAACGTGACCATGCAATGCTCGGTCACCTCGGGTACCGCGGCGTGGCTGCCGGGCAGGCCGAAATCAGGGAAGAACACCAGGTTCAGGTCTTCGGGCACGCCGGCCACGCGCAGCAACGCGCGATAGGCGGCCTCGACCGCCGGGCGATCTTCATCGCGCGCCATCTGCCGCGCGATCGAGACGCGGAAGCCGGCGTCGTGCAGCCGGCGCACCGCGTCCCAGGCCTTGGCGAAGTTGCCGGCGCCGCGACCGGCGTCGTGGCGCGCCGCGTCGGGCCAGTCGATGCTGACGCGCAGCGACAGCGGGTGCGGCCGGTGGCGCAGCGAGGCGAGTTTCGCGAGCCGCTTCGTCACCGCGTCGACGCCGTTGGTCAGCACCAGGGCTGGGGCGCGCTCGAGCGCATAGTCGAGCACGCGCACCAGGTCGCGCACCAGGAACGGCTCGCCGCCGGTGAACGAGAACTGGCGCACGCCGAGCGCCGTGGCCTCGTCGATCCACGGCTTGGCGTCGGCGAAGCTGATGCGCTGCAGGCGGTTGTCGCCGGGCTTCGAGCCCTCGAGGCAGAACGGGCACTCGAGGTTGCAGGCGGTGCCGGTATGGAACCAGAGTTCGGTCAGCGCATGCGGCTGCACAAAGCCGCGCGGTTCGCCCCGCGGCGTGGTGTGCCAGTCGTCGTGCGCGGGCCGGGGGCGGGTCAGCGTATCCATGCGTCCGTGTCCGGGTCGTCAGTCCTTCTCGCGACGGTACCACTGGGCCAGCCGACGTGGCGAGATCCCGACCGCATGGCCGAGCGCGAGCAGCCGGTTCTGCACGGTCCGGCGCCAATAGCCGTCCTCTTCCCAGCGCCGCGGCGACACCCCGATCGCCTCGTCGAGCACGCGGAAGCCTCCGGCCCGCTTCAATGCGCGGACCAGCGGCACTTCCTCGAACAGCGGTTCCTCGGCGAAGCCGCCGGCCCGCGCGAACGCCTCGCGCCGCATGAACAGGCCCTGGTCGCCGTACACCATGCCGAGCGCGCCACGCCGGGCGATCGAGAACTCGAGAAGGCGCTGCGTCACGCCGCGCTCGCCTGCGAACCGGAAGCGGAACGCGCCCGAGGATGTGCCGCCCGCCACGGCGCGCGCGATCGCGGCCACGGCGGTCGCGGGCACGAGGGCATCGGCATGCACGAACCAGAGAACGTCACCGCGCGCGGCGCGCGCGCCGAGATTCAACTGCGTGCCGCGACCGGCGGGGCTCGCCAGGTAGACCGCACCGGCCGCGGTCGCGAGGGCGCGCGTCGTCGTGCTCGAGGCGCCGTCGACCACCAGCACCTCCGCGGCGGGCGGCCGCAGCGCCGCGAGTTGCCGCAGCAGGCGCGACAGCGCGGCATCGTCGCGCCAGGTCGGCACGACGATGCTGAGCCGGGGGGACGCAGCCGTCCCTAGCGGCGGAGTTTCAGCCACCAGGCCAGCGCCGCGGCGCTGCGCGGCGTCAGCCGCGTGCGGTTCCAGGCATCGACCAGCCGCCGCAGGTATTCCGAGCGCGTGGGGTACGGCAGCACCAGCGAGCCGAGCGAGCCGAGCCCGCGCCCGAGCGTCAACAGCACCACCAGCGGTGCGAGCAGCTCGCCGGCATCGCGACCGACAATCGTCGCGCCTAGCAAGCGATCGGTGCCTGGCGCGACGCGCACCTCAGCGTAGCCGTCCGCGTCGCCATCGGTGCGCCCGCGATCGAGATCCGCGAACGCGAAGCGGAAGCTGTCGAACCGCCGACCGTCGGCCTCGAGCTGCTGGCGCGTGGCGCCCACCTGGGCAAGCTCGGGCTTCGTGTAGGTGCACCACGGCACCACCAGCCGATCGGTGCGCGCACGACCGGCAAACAGCGCATTGCGCACCACGACCCGCGCCTGCGCATCGGCGGCGTGCGTGAACTGCAGCGTCGAGCAGACGTCGCCGGCGGCGAAGATGTCGGGCTGTGTGGTGCGCAGCTGCGCATCGACCGCAATGCCGCCGCGATCGTCGAGCTGGACGCCGGCCCGCTCGAGCTCCAGCCCCTCGACATTGCGACGGCGCCCGACCGCGACCAGCACCTCGTCGGACACGACGCGCGTGCCATCGTCGAGCTCGAGAATGCAGCCGTCCGGCCCGCGTTCCGCCGCGACGACGCGGCGCCCGAGGTGCAGCTGCACGCCATCGCGCTGCAGGGCGGCCTGAACCAGCGCCGCGGGCTCCACGTCATCCGCCGACAGCAGGCGCGGCTGCAGCTCCACGAGCTGCACCGCAGTGCCGAGGCGCGCGAACGCCTGCGCCAGCTCGCAGCCGATCGGGCCGCCACCGAGCACTGCGAGGCGTCGCGGCTGCACGCGCAGGTCGAAAATCGTCTCGTTGGTCCGCGCCGGCAGCTCGGCGAGCCCGGGCACCGGCGGCATCGCGGCGCGCGCGCCGGTCGCGACCACCGTCTTGCGCGTGCGCAGCAGTGCGCCGCCGACCTCGACCGTGTGCGCGTCGACGAAGCGCGCGGTGCCGAGGAACACGTGGACGCCCGCGTTCGCATAGCGCCCGACCGAATCGTGATACGAAATGGCCGCGCGCACGGCGCGCACGCGCTGCAGGGCGGCGTCGAAGCCCAGGCCGGCGGAAGCGGCGGCGAGCAGGGTCTTGGACGGCACGCAGCCGACGTTGAGGCAGTCACCGCCCATCGCGTGGCGTTCGATCAGCGCCACGCGCGCGCCGAGCCCGGCCGCGGCGATCGAGGTGACGAGGCCGGCGGGGCCCGCGCCGATCACGACCAGGTTGTAGCGCGACGCTGGCGTCGGGTTGCGCCAGTCCGCCGGAAACACCAGGTCACGCCAGCGCGCGTCGTCGTCCGGCACTGCGACCCCGTCGACGGCACCCGCTCCGACCACGGTGGCGCCGCCTCGCGGGCCGGGTCCGGCGACATCATTGCCCGCGCTCATCGCCGTTCGTCCGACGCCGCGTCGCGCGGCGAACCGCTGGCGATTTCGCGCTCGAGATAGCCGCGGGCAAGGCGCGTGACCAGCACGGTGACCGTGACGGTCGCCGCCAGGCCGACGCCGAGCAGCACCCAGCCGGCGGCTCCGAGTTGGGCCTTGCCGGCCAGCGCCTGCCCGAGGTTCGCGGCCACCGAGCCCGCGTAAACGTAGGCCAGGGTCGCGGGCAGCATCCCGAGCCAGGAGCCGAAGACGTACTCACGCGGCTTCACCGCGGTGATGCCGAACGCATAGTTCAACAGGAAGAACGGCAGCGCCGGCGACAGCCGCATCAGCAGCACGACCCAGAATCCCCGCGAGGCGACCGCACGATCCACCGCGCGGAACCGCGGCCAGGCCTCGATCCGGCGGCCGACCCAGTCGCGCGCGACCGTGCGACCGACGAAGAACGCGGCGGTGGCGCCGAGCGTGCTGCCGACGGACACGAGCGCCGTGCCCGCGGCGACGCCGAAGATCGCACCCGCCGCCAGCGTCAGCGGCAACCCGGGAACGAAGCAGACCGTCGCGACGATGTACAGCGCGATGAACGCGATCCAGGCGCTCTCGCGATTTGCGGCGGTCCAGTCGAGTGCGGCGCGAACCAGGTCGGCAATCGGCAGCCGCCACAGCAACACGGCGATGCCGGCGGCGACGAGCAGCAGCACGATCGCGCGTCGGTTCATGCCCGCTCCAGCCGGCGCGCGCGCTCTGCGAGACGCCGCAACTCGCGACGACCCGCGCGCGGGTCGTCGGCGAGCGCGTGGCAGACCCAGTCGAGATCCGCGACCGCATCGACGTCGGCCGATTCGGCGAGCCGCGCAATCGAATCGCCACGCGACCGGCACGCGGCCTCGAGCGCCGCGCCCAGCGCCGGCGTGCTCCACGGCAGCCCCGCCAGCGGCGGCCACGCGCGCCGCGCGCCCATCAGGGTGACACCGCCGTCGCGCGCCGGCGCCAGCACCACGTCGGCGCGTTCGAGCGCGCGGGCCGCCTCGGCGAAGAATCCCATCGGTAGTGCGGGCGCGTCCGTGCCGATGAACAACAGGCGCGCCGCACCCTGTCGGCGCAGTTCACCGTCCACCGCCTCGAGGCGCTCGCCCAGATTGCCGACGCGCTGCGGCAGCACCTGCCGGCTCGCGACCGGCAAGGCTTGCGCCCAGGCAGCGTCCCGCGCCTCGGCGGGTGCGAGCACGATCGGCCCGTCCCAATCGCGCAGATCCTCGAGGGTGCAGGCGAGCAGTGCCTCGGCGATCGCGTGGGCGGTCTCGCGGCCGACACTCGCCGCCAGGCGCTGCTTGCCGACGCCGGGCACCGGGCGGCGACAGAACACGACCAGGACGGCGTCGCGGTTGGCAGTGGCGGGAGGCAGGTTCATGATCCATTCACACCTTACGCGCGAGCATACGCGGCATGAACCGGATTCCGCATCGTCCAGCATCGTTCGCCCCGATGGCGCGCGCCCTGCTGTGGTTCGCTGCGGTGTCGGTCGCCGCGCCGGCAGCGGCGCGCGCCGACGGTTTCCGCTGCGGCACGAAGCTGATCGTCGAGGGCAGCACGCGCGGCGAGGTGATCGCACGCTGCGGCGAGCCGACCGACGTCGCGCGGCGCACGATCCTGCGGCGTCCGGTGCTGTGGCGCTTCGGCCGCCCCTACTACCTTTCCGACGACCTCACCGAAGTACCGGTCGAGACCTGGACCTACAACCTCGGTCCGAACAAGCTGATGCGCCGTCTGCGTCTCGAGGACGATGTGGTCGTCGACATCGATACGCTCGGCTATGGCTATCACGGCGCCGCGCCGCCGTCGCTCGATCGGCGACGCTGAGCGCGCGATGGCGGCGCCGTCGCGACGCGATGCCGCCGGGACCTGTCGCCGCGCCGCAATCCCTCAGGCGGAGAGGCGCTCCAGGATCTCGAGCGCCGCGCGCTCGCCGGTTTCCATCGCCGACTCCATGCCGACCTCGAGCCGTCGCGTATGCTCGCCCGCGAAATGCAGTCGCTCGTACGGCTTCATCATCGCCTGCGACCAGGCCTGCACCTTGCCCGGCACGTACTGGTGGCTGCAGCCGCGGATCGTCGGCACCAGCGCCCAGGAATGCACGCCGAGGAACTCCAGCCGACCGACCATCGACGGCCGGATCCTGTGCAGATAGTCGAGCACGAGCCGCCCGCGATCGGCCGCCGGCAGCGCATCGAGGGTTCGCGACTTCGGCCCGAACGCGAGCGCGCTGATCAGCTCGCGCGTGCCGTCGTGCTCGATCTGCTGGCGCACCAGCGTCACCGGGCCGTCGGTCCACATCGAGGCGTCGATGCCGTCCTCGTCCCAATACGGCTTCTTCACCTGCAACCAGACCTGGCTCTGGTTGTGATACGGCATGCGCTTCACGGCATCGCCCAGCTCGCCCTTCAGGCCGGGCGAGATCTCGATGTCGCGCAACACGCTGAACGGAACGGCGACGACCACGTACTTCGCGCGCACGCGCAGGCCGTTCGCGCAGCGCAGCTCCGCGCCGTTGCGATCCATGCGGATTGCGCGCACCCGCGCACCGAGGCGCAGCGAGTCGCCGAGCGAGGCGGCGATCGCCTCGACCAGTCGTGAGGTGCCTCCAACCACGTGCGAGGACGCCAGCGCGAAGCGTTCGAAGACATCCTTGCCCTCCATCCCGGGCATCGACGAGACGCTCTGCACATCGACCTTGGACCGCGCGGCCTCCTGCATCATCCGCAGCAGCGCCATGTCCGCGAGTGGCGTCGAGCCCTGGCTGAGGTAGATCAGCCGCGTCGCCTCGGGCGAGGCCTTCTGCTCGACCAACCACTGCCCGAGCGAGATGTCGTAGCGCGCGGCGGCGGGCGCCATCCAGTCTTCGAGTGACGTAAACGGCGTGCGCCGCTCGACGTAGAAGCCGCCCATCGCCTGCGGGAGCACGCGCCGCTCGTCGCCGACCAGCCGGTTCAGCGGCGACTCGGGCCACAGCTTCGCCGGGATCAGCGTGCCATCGAGAACGAATGAGTACGGCGCGTTGACGTGCGCACCGGCCTCGAGCTCGAGGTTCAGCCGCCGCGCGATGTCGCGCACGCGCGCATACATCGGCCCGATCTGCACGCCGCCGAGATCCGGATGGTGCGGGAAGTCGTCGGCGGTGCGCACGCGGCCACCGGCGCGGGTGTCGCCCTCGAGCAGCAACACTTTCGCACCCTGCCCGGACAGCGTGACCGCCGCGTTGAGGCCGGCGAGGCCACCGCCGACGATCGCGACATCGACCGTCTCGGGCCCACCCGCGTTTCGACGACCGCCGGTCGCGGCAGCCGCGACCGCCGGCCACATGCCGGGCACCGCCACGCTCGCCGCCGCAGCCCCCGCCCCGATCAACCATTCACGTCTGCGCATGGACTTCACTTTACACCCAACCTCACGGCGCGCGCCGTCACGAACCGCCAGCGCCAGGTCAGCAGCGAGGCCGCCGCGAACAGCCCGGCGATCAGCCCAAGCCAGATCGCCGGCGCACCCTGACCCGCCGCGACTCCGAGCCCCCATGAGAGTGGAAAGCCCAGACCCCAGTACGCCGCGATGCACAGCAGCATCGGCACACGCGCGTCCTTGAGGCCGCGCAATGCACCGGCCATGCCGACCTGCAGTCCGTCGGCCACCTGGAACACGGCCGCGTACTGCAGCAGCCCCGCAGCGAGCGCGATCACCGCGGCGTCCTCGGCATAGAGCGACGCAATGCCCGCGCGCGCGAATACCAGCACGAGCGCCGAGACCGCCATGGTCGCGACGCAGACACCGGCTCCGATCCAGCCCGCGTCGCGCGCCTCGATCCAGCGTCCCGCGCCGGCGCGGTGACCGACGTGGATCGTCGTCGCCGAATGCACCGATAACGGCACCATGAACATCAGCGCCGCATAGTTGATCGCGATGGCGTGTGCGGCGACGACCGTGGCGCCGAAGCCGGCCGTCATCAACCCCGCCGCGGCAAACAGCGCACCCTCGGCGATCACGCTGCCGCAGATCGGCAGCCCGAGCACCAGGATCTCGCGCAGCTGCGCCGGGTCGGGACGCTCGAAGCGCGCCAGCGGCGCAAACGGTCGGTAGGCCTCGTGGCGGCGGATGTAGCTCCACAGCACGCCGAGGATCAGCCACTGGGTCAATGCCGTCGCGACACCGCAGCCCACCGCGCCCAGTGCCGGCAGGCCGAAGCGGCCGTGGATGAACACCCAGTTGCCGAACACGTTGACGCCGAAGGCCAGCACCGCCGTGAACAGGATCGGCCGCGTCCAGCCGATGCCCTCGCTCGAGAAGCGCAGCGCGAGGAAGGCGAACATGGCGGGCACGCCGAACGCGACCGCCGCGACATAGCGCGACGCGAGCGCGGCGACCTCCGGCGCGGCACCGACGGCGCGCAGCACCGGATGCACGAACGCCAGCCCGACGAGCACTACCGCGGATACGGCGAGCGACAGCCACAGGGCCTGGCGGAAGAATCTGCCGGCCTCGCGATCGCGGCCGCCGCCCACCGCATGGGCGACGGTCGGCGACAGCGCCATCAGCAATCCGAGGCCGCCGAGATAGAAGAAACCGAGATAGTTCGCCCCGAGTGCCACCGCGGCCAGTTCGGTCGCGCCGAGCCGGCCAGCCATTACGGTGTCGGCTGTCGTCATGCCCGCCGTCGCCAGGTTGTTGACGAGCAGCGGCCCCGACAGCCGCAGGATCTGCGCGGCGTCGTCGCGGTGGCGGGCACGGGCGTGGGCGTGGGCGCGCGCGGGCGTCGAAGGCATCGCGGTACTCAATCGGGCCTGGTGGGTCGCAACATGCGGCTCGGGCCGTGGCATTCTATCGGCCGCGCGGGCCGCGATCGGGCAATCGCGCCCGCCCCATCGAAGCAGTGACGAGGAGTGCTCCCCATGCTGGTCGGCTCATCCGTGCGACGCGTCGCCATCCTCGGCGGCTCGAGAATTCCCTTCGCGCGCGCCCACGGCGCCTACGCCGGCGTCGGCAACGCCGAGATGATGACTGCGGCGTTGCGTGGCGTCGTCGACCGCTACGCACTGCAGGGCCTGCGGCTCGGCGAAGTCGCGGCGGGCGCCGTGATGAAGCACTCGAAGGACTTCAACCTGATCCGCGAGTGCGTGCTCTCCACCGGCCTCGATCCGCACACGCCCGGCCTGGATCTGCAGCGCGCCTGCGGCACGGGCCTCGAGGCCGCGATCACGGTGGGCAACAAGGTCGCGCTCGGGCAGATCGACGTCGGCATCGCCGGCGGCGTCGACACGATCAGCGACACCCCGGTCGTCTATCCGCGCGCGTACCAGCAGCTGCTGCTGCAGTCCTGGCGTGGACGCACCGCCTGGGAACGAGCGAAGCCGTTCCTGGATCTTCGGCCCCGGCACTTCAAGCCGATTTTCCCCGGCGCCGTCGAACCGCGCACCGGGCTCTCGATGGGCGAGAGCTGCGAGCTGATGGCGAAGACCTGGCAGATTCCGCGCGCGGCGCAGGATGCGCTGGCGTACGCCAGCCACGTGAACGCGGCAAAGGCCTGGAAAGACGGCTTCAATGCCGATCTCGTGCAGTCGTTCAACGGCCTCG
Source organism: Pseudomonadota bacterium (assembly GCA_043748075.1). Classification (GTDB taxonomy): domain Bacteria; phylum Pseudomonadota; class Gammaproteobacteria; order Steroidobacterales; family Steroidobacteraceae; genus UBA964. The sequence goes on along the minus strand of JAYTNX010000113.1, from coordinate 25,478 downwards.
CCGTCGACAACAACATCCGCGCCGACACCACGCCCGAGCGGCTCACGCAGCTCCGACCGTCGTTCGACACGCGCGGCACCGGCACGCTGACGGCGGGCAACAGCACGCCGCTGACCGACGGCGCCTCCGCCGTGCTGCTCGCCTCGGAAGACTGGGCACGCTCGCGTCAGCTGCCGGTGCAGGCCTGGTTGAGCTACGGCAAGGCCTGGGCCGCCGATTTCGTCAGCGGCCGCGACGGCCTGCTGATGGCGCCCGCCTACGCGGTGCCCGCGATGCTCGACGATGCCGGCCTGACACTGCAGGACTTCGACTACTACGAGATCCACGAGGCCTTCGCCGCACAGGTACTGTGCACGCTGCAGGCCTGGGAATCGGAGGAATTCTGCCGTGAGCGCCTCGGCCGCCAGGCGCCGCTCGGCGCCATCGACCGCGCGAAGTTGAACGTGAAGGGCAGCAGCGTCGCCTACGGCCACCCGTTCGCCGCCACCGGCACGCGCATCGTGGCCACGCTCGCGAAGCTGCTGGCGAACGACGCGAACGCGAAACGCGGCCTGATTTCGATCTGCACCGCGGGCGGCATGGGCGTCACGGCGATTCTCGAGCGCGCCTGAACGGCGTCGCGACTCGCCTGCGCGCCGCGGATCTCAACCCCGCCCCGAACTCCCGAACCCGCCTTCACCACGCGCCGTCGCGACAAATTCCTCGACGATCTCGAGCCCGACCTGCACCACCGGCACGACGACCAGCTGCGCGATCCGCTCGCCGGGCTGCACCGTGAACGGCGCCGCGCCGCGGTTCCAGCAGGACACCATCAGCGGCCCCTGGTAGTCGGAATCGATCAACCCGACGAGATTGCCGAGCACGATGCCGTGTTTGTGGCCGAGCCCCGAACGCGGCAGGATCACCGCCGCCAGCGTCGGGTCGTCGAGCCAGATCGAGAGTCCGGTCGGGATCAGCTGCGCCTCGCCCGCCACCAGTGTCAACGGCGCCGTGATGCAGGCGCGCAGGTCCAGGCCCGCGGAGCCATCGGTCGCGTACGCCGGCAACGGAAACTCGTTGCCGAGACGCGCGTCGAGCACGCGAACCTTGAGCGGACGTCGCGACATCGGTGGATTCTCGCCTGGGCGCGGGCTCAGCGGCGCAAGCCGCGGGGGACGCGGCGGCGGGCGGCGGCGGCGGCGGCGATTTTCAGGGTCGAACCAGCCCGAGTTGCAGCACGACGCGCTTCGCCGGATCGTCGTGCTCGCGCCAGCGGCGAGCGACCAGCGCGATCAGGTCGTGCGCGATCAGCGCCTTCGGCCCCGGCCCCAGGTCCTGCCGGCCGCCATTGCGCCACAGCACCATCAGCGCGTTGTCGTCCTTCTCGAACACCTTGTCGTCGCCCACTTCGTTGGCGGCAATCAGGTCGAGGTTCTTCTTCGCGAGCTTCTGCCGCGCGTGCATCTCGACGTCGTTGGTCTCGGCGGCGAAGCCGACCACGAACGGCCGGTCGCTGCGCGCGGCCACGGCCGCGAGGATGTCGACGGTGCGTTCGAGATCGAGGTCGAGCGAGGACTCGGTCTTCTTGATCTTGCGATCCGCGGGCTTCGCCGGGCGGTAGTCGGCGACGGCGGCCGTCGAGATGTAGATCTGCGTGCCGACGACCTCGCGCTCTACCACTTCGAGCATGTCCGCCGCGCTCTCGACGTCGACGCGACGCACGCCGTCGGGCGTCGGCAGCGACACCGGGCCCGCCACCAGCACGACCTCGGCCCCGGCCTTGCGCGCCGCCGCCGCGACCGCGAACCCCATCTTGCCGCTGCTGCGGTTGCTGATGAACCGCACGGGGTCGATCCGCTCGCGCGTCGGCCCCGCGGTGATCAGCACACGGCAGCCCTTCAATGGGCCGTCGGGCCCGAGGATCGCCGCCACGCGCGTGGTGATATCGAGCGGCTCGAGCATCCGGCCTTCCCCGGTCTCCCCGCAGGCCTGCTCGCCCGCGCCCGGCCCGAGCACGTCGAGCCCGCGTTCGCGCAGCAGCGCGACATTGGCCTGGGTCGCCGGGTTGGCCCACATCACGCGATTCATCGCCGGCGCGATCGCGACCCGCGACTGGGTCGCGAGCAGCAGCGTGGCGAGCAGATCGTCGGCGCGCCCGCTGGCCAGCCGCGCGATGAAGTCCGCCGTGGCGGGCGCGACCAGCACCAGGTCGGCCCAGCGTGCGAGCTCGATGTGGCCCATCGCGGCCTCGCCCGCGGGATCCCAGAGATCGTCGCGGACCTCGCGACCCGAGACCGCCTGGAAGGTGATCGGCGTGACGAACTGCCGCGCGCCGGCCGTCATCACCACCTGCACCTCGGCGCCCTGCTCGCGCAGTCGTCGCACCAGGTCCGGGCTCTTGTAGGCGGCGATGCCGCCGGTGACGCCGAGGACGATCTTCTTGCCGGAGAGGCTGCCCATTCACCCATTATCCGGTCCGCTCCGCCGTCGCTGCAAACGACGGATCGACATCCCGACCTGCCGAACGGGCCTCAGCGACCACGCGTCCCGGCCGCTGTACAGGCCACGATGCCGGTCGGTACTGGATGGACGAAGACCCCGCGCGCTGGCGACCATGCTCGCATGTCGGGAGAGGTTTCGTTCCAGTGTCGGCTCTGCCACTGCCGCGACTACGTGGCCGTGGGCAAGTCGCGCCTGGGCGCGCGGTTCTATGCCTGCGCCGGCTGCTCGGGCGTTTTCATGGATCCGGCGAAGTGGTCACGCCCGCCGCACGAACAGATCACGCCCGGGCTCGGCCACCTGATGCCGCAGCCAAAGAAGTCGAACGGTTCCTGAGCGGCGGCGCGCGTCCAGCGCTTTTTCGGCGGATTTGCACCCGATTGCGCGCTCGCGGCGAAGGCGCCGCGGCGCGAAGCTGACGCCATGGCCACCTCGCTTCAGACCTTGTCGATTCCGCCCGCCGCGCCCGGCGCCGCGCCCGTGCCTGTGTCCTTGTCGGTGTCAGTGCCGCGCATTCGCCACTGGCCCGTCGCCGAGCGACCGCGCGAGAAACTGCTCGCCCGCGGGCCCGCCGCGCTGTCGGACGCCGAGCTGCTCGCAGTGCTGTTCGGCACCGGCACCCGTGGCCTCGGTGCCGTCGACTTCGCGCGCGCCCTGCTGGGCCGCCATCACGGCAGCCTGCGCGCCCTGCTGTCCGCCGATCGCGATCGCTGCCTCGCCACGCCGGGCGTCGGCCCCGCGCGCTGGAGCCTGCTGCAGGCCTCGCTCGAGCTCGCGCGCCGCCACTATGCCGAGGCGCTGCGCGCCGGCACCGTGCTCACCTCGCCCGGCGAGACACGCCGCTTCCTCACCGCCCAGCTGCGCGACCGCCCGTTCGAGGTGTTCTGTTGCCTGTTCCTCGACAACCGCCACCGGCTGCTCGCCTTCGAGGAGTTGTTCCGCGGCACCATCGACGGCGCCAGCGTCCACCCGCGCGAGGTGCTGCGGCAGGCGCTCGCGCATAACGCGGCAGCCGTGATCCTGGCCCACAACCACCCGAGCGGCGTTGCCGAGCCCAGTCAGGCGGACGAGCTGATCACCCACCGGCTGCGGGACGCTCTCGCACTGGTCGACATCCGGGTACTCGACCACCTGATCATCGCCGGGCCGGATGCGGTATCCCTCGCAGAGCGGGGGATGCTTTGACTTACTTGCGCGGCAGTCATTTTGCCTTGTTTGAGCTTTTTTCATTACTCATACGGAGACCTCCATGCCATGCTGGCCGCTATGCAGACTCGACCGGGCCTCACCCCGCATGCCACCGAAGACCTGTTCGACTGGACCTCCGCCCAGATCGCCGCGTCGGCGCTGTTCCGGGCGACGCCACTGGAGCGCATCGACCTCGTGCGCCGTGGAGTACCCGCCCGGTTCGTGCCGACGCTTTCGGCAGCCATGAGCCAGTCAAAGGAGCGCATCTATGCGGCTTCCGGACTGCCGCGCGCCACGATCGACCGCAAGATCCGCGCGTCACAACGTCTGAACCCCGATGAGAGCGAGCGCATCATCGGGCTGGCCCGATTGATCGGCCAGGCGCATCAGATGGTGGCCGAATCCGGCGATCTCGCCGGTTTCGACGCGGCCAGGTGGGTCGGCGAATGGCTGTCGGCCCGAGTCGCGGCATTGGGTGGCCGAACGCCGGGCGAATTTCTCGATACGGCGGAGGGCCGAGAGCTGGTCTCGCATTTCCTAGCCCGGCAGCAGACCGGCGCCTATTCCTGATGCCGGTTTACGCGTGGCGGATTGCCGCCGACACGCCGGACTACGGTTCGGACGATCTTTCCGGAGAAGGTGCGCGACTGGCCGGCGGGCGTTGGAACCGCGCGGGCACTCCGCTTGCCTATTGGGCGTCGAGTCGGTCGCTGGCCTGCCTCGAAGCGCTGGTCAACCTGGGGCAGAGCCCCATCCCTCTCAACCGGTACCTCGTCGAAATCGAGATTCCCGATGACGTGTGGACGCACCGCGAGACGTTCGATCGGCAAGTCGGGATCGGGTGGGACGCCCTGCCGGCGGGCCTGGTATCCCTTGATTGGGGCACTTCCTGGGCGAACGAGAGCCGTTGCGCAGTGGCCGTGGTTCCCTCGGTAGTCGTGCCGGAGGAGTGGTGCCTGCTCGTCAACCCGCGCCACCCCGAGAATGCCCGGCTTACGGCCCGGAAGCTGCGACGATGGACGTTCGACTTCAGGTTCGGCCCCCGATGACACCCGTCCCCTGACCCTGAGGGGCCGACCACGCCGCCGCACCCCCTGCGCGTCGCAGCGCGCCGGGCCAACGACTCCCCAACGACTCCGAAGGTTGCCGCGCCCCGCCCACGCTGGTATAAAGACCGCCCTTTGCCCCGGGCACCCTGCCGCCCGGCAACTTCAACCGACTGATTTTCAAGGGCTTCCAAAGATGTCCCGCGTCTGCGAACTGACTGGCAAGCGCCCCATCGTGGGCAATACCGTGTCCCACGCCAACAACCGCAAGCGCCGCCGGTTCCTGCCGAACCTGCACACGCAGCGATTCTGGCTCGAGGGCGAGAAGCGCTGGATCTCGCTGCGCGTCACCACCAACGCGATGCGCACCATCGAGAAGAACGGCCTCGAGGCCGTCGTCGCCAAGATGCGCGCGAAGAAGCGCGACAAGAGCGCGAAGATCTGAGCCTGCGGAGTTCCTGAGTCATGCGCGAAAAGGTCAAGCTGCTGTCCACTGCCGGTACCGGCCATTTCTACGTCGCGATGAAGAACAAGCGCCTTCATCCGGAGAAGATGGACGTGAAGAAGTACGACCCGGTCGTCCGCAAGCACGTTCCCTACAAGGAAACCAAGATCAAGTAATCCTCGGGGCCACGGCCGGCCATGCCGGAACTGCCCGAAGTCGAGACCACGCGCCGCGGCGTCGAGCCTTACCTGCTCGGCCATCAGATCGTCCGGCTCTCCGTCCACGAACCCCGCCTTCGCTGGCCGGTCGATCCCGACCTGCCGGGTCTCGTCGCCGGCACGCGCGTGCAACGCGCCGGGCGACGCGCCAAGTACCTGTTGTTCGAACTCGACTCCGGCGGCACGCTGTTGCTGCATCTGGGCATGTCCGGCAGCCTGCGCGTGCTCCCGGCAGACACGCCGCGCAAACGGCACGATCACTTCGACCTGGTGCTCGACTCGGGCCAGGCGCTGCGCTTCAACGACCCGCGCCGTTTCGGTTCGCTGCACTATCTCGTCGGCGATCCGGCGACCCATCCGCTGCTCGCGCGCCTGGCGCCGGAGCCCTTCGACGACGCGTTCGACACCGACTACCTGTGGTGCAAGACCCGTGGGCGCCGTGTCGCGATCAAGCCGCTGATCATGAACAGCCAGCTCGTCGTCGGCGTCGGCAACATCTACGCGAGCGAAGCGCTGTTCCGCGCCCGGATCCGCCCTCGCCGCCAGGCCAGGGGCCTGACGCGCGTCGAGGTCGCGCGACTGGTGACCGCGATCCGCGAGGTGCTGGCGATGGCCGTCGAGGTCGGCGGCACCACGCTACGCGACTATGTCGGGGCGGATGGCAACCCCGGATACTTCCGACAGAAGCTGTTCGTCTACGAGCGCCCCGACGAGCCCTGCCGCGTCTGCGGCACGCCGGTGCGGCACGCGCTGCAGGGCCAGCGCTCGACGTACTGGTGTGCCGCCTGCCAGCACTGACTCGCGCAACGCCCCCAACCCCGACGACCGTGAGCCCCACACGATGAGCCACGATAGCCTCGCCCATCTGCGCGCCGTCGACCCGGTGATGGCGCGCCTGATGGCCGCCGTCGGCCCCTATGGGCTGGTGCCCAGCGCGGCCGACGCGCCTTTCCGCCACCTCGCGCGTGCGATCACCTACCAGCAGCTCAATGGCGTCGCCGCCGGCACGATCTTCCGCCGGATGATTGCGCTGTTTCCGGCGACGCCGGCGCGGCAGCCGCGCGACGGAGATCCGTTTCCGACACCCGCGCAATTGCTGGCGACGCCCGATGTCGCGCTGCGGGCCGCCGGATATTCCCGCTCGAAAATTGCCGCGCTCAAGGACCTCGCAGCCCGAGCGATCGACGGCACCGTGCCCGACACCGCGACCCTGTTGCCGCTCGACGACGACGCAATCGTCGCGCGCCTGACCGCGGTGCGTGGTATCGGCCGCTGGACCGTCGAAATGATGCTGATGTTCCAGCTCGGCCGGCCCGACGTGCTGCCTATCGACGACTTCGGCGTGCGCAACGGGTTTCGCCTCGCTTACGGCCTGCGCGCGATGCCCGCGCCGAAGGCGCTCGCGATCTGGGGCGCACGCTGGGCGCCGCATCGTACGGCCGCGGCCTGGTATCTGTGGCGGGCCTGCGACCTGCACAAGGCCGGCACCCTGCCCGCGCCGCTGCGACCCGCGCCACGGCTGCGCGTGCCGCGGCGGCGGCTCGAGACCGCCGCGCGGCCTCGCGCGCCGAAGTGATCATCCACGGCAAATCGGCGTCGCGCGGCTCGGTACCCCGCGGTTGCGCGCCACCGTCGTGCGTCACGACACGCGGCTCTGCTTGCGCAACTCCGCGGCGACTGTCGGGTGGACGAACTCCGACACATCGCCGCCGAGCACCGCAATCTCGCGCACCAGGGTCGAGGAGATGAACGTGAATTGTTCCTGCGGCGTCATGAACACCGTTTCGATCTCGCGCGACAGGTGCCGACTCATGTTCGCGAGCTGGAACTCGAACTCAAAGTCCGACACCGCACGCAGGCCGCGCACCACGACCGCGAGGTCGTTGCGACGCGCGAACTCCACCGTCAGGCCCGCGTAGCCCACGACCTCGACGTTCGGCAGGTCGCCCAGCACGGCCTTCGCCATCTCGACGCGCTTCTCGAGTGAAAACATCGGCGCCTTGTTCGGGTTCGCGGCGATCGCGACGACCAGCCGGTTGAAGATCGTCGCCGCCCGCCGCACGAGGTCCGTGTGGCCATTGGTGATCGGATCGAAGGTGCCGGGGTAAACGGCATTGCGCTTCATGTTGTCGGACTCTCCGTGACCACCGGCCGCCCCCCGCGGCGCAGCAGATGATACCCGACCGCACCCGCCTTCCCGCTGCGCAGCAGATCCCAGGACGGCGGCACCGCGGGCAGCGCGCCGCCCGAGTCGGCTTCCAGGTAGACCAGTGCGGTCGTCGCCAGCCAGTCGCCGGCCTCGAGCTCGCACGCGACGCCCGCGAGCAGGCCGGCCGCGAACGGGGGGTCGAGAAACACCAGGTCGAACGGCGGCTGCGTCGCCGCGCGCCGCGCGGCCAGCCAGCCGCGGGCATCCGCGCGCTCGACCGTCGCTCCCTGCGCACCCCATTCGGCCAGCCGCGCGCGCAGCGCCAACACGGCCCGCGGGTCGGTCTCGACAAACGTCACGGCCGCCGCACCGCGCGACAGGCATTCCAGCCCGAGCGCGCCGCTGCCGGCGAACAGATCGAGCGCGCGCGCACCGCGAACCCGCGCGCCGATCCAGTTGAACAGGGTTTCGCGCACCCGGTCCGGCGTCGGCCGGATCTCGGCCCGATCCGGAAATCGCAGCTTTCGCCCGCGCCAGTCGCCGGCGATGATCCGCAGCTCGCGTGGCAGTCGTCGTGCCATCTGGGCTTGCTTGCCTCCCCCCTTTTGGGAAGCGTACCCTAGCCGCCGGTCCGACGATTACAACAAGTGCGGCATGGCGAGGGGCCGGCCGACGCTTCGTGTACCGGCCTTCAGCGCCCTTCGCTCGTAGTCGTACTTCCCTCGCCCGCGCTTCCAGGTCTTGCCAGGAGTTTCATCATGACCAGGCTCAACGCGGCGGCGTGGCTCGCGGCATCGGCATTGGCTCTCGCCGGTTGCTCCAATACGGTCTCCGATGGCGGCCCGCCCGATGTCGGCGCGACCGACACCACCAGCGGCAACAACAACCCGGCCGGCGGAGCCGCCGTCGGCGGCACCGCGCCGCGCGCACTGTTCGCGCCGCTCTCAGGCCTGCTGCCCTACCCGACCGACCTCTATTTCTCCGGTACCACCGACGGCACGCTGAACATCCCGGCGAATCCGTTCCTGCCGAACGCCGCGGCCCTCAACCAGCTCGATGGCTTTTCGACCACCGCACCGATCTCGATCCGCTTCAGCACCGGCCTCGATCCGGCCACACTGACCGCAGCGAACCTGCGCATGGTGCAGGTCACGGTCGACAACACCACCAAAGCGACCACCGGCGTCGTGCGGCCGCTCGTGCTCGGCACCGATTTCAGCGCCGAGCTCGCCACCGACGCGGGCGCCGGCGGCACGATCCTGCAGCTGAAACCGCTGAAGCCGCTGGTACCGAGCACCGGTGGGACCAACAACGGCTACCTCGTGCTCATCACCAACGGCCTGCGCGACACCACCGGCGCCGTCGTCGGCGCCGACACCGACTACGCCACCATCAAGGCCGCACAGCCCACCTGTGCGTCCATCACCAACGCCACGTTGAACGGTGTCTGCCGCCTCACCGGCGCGCACCTGCAGATCGCCGGCGCGCTCGGCGTGCCGGCCGCGAATATCGTGCTGTCGTTCAGCTTCTCGACGCAGAACACGCGCGACTCCATGAATGTGCTCGCCGCGCAGATCGCCGCGGCGGCGCCCCGCGCGATCGTCGCGCGGCCGAGCGGCTTGACGACGCAGCAGGTGAGCCCGCTGCTGCAGGGAAAGGCCAACATTTTCGCGGGCACGCTGCAGGTGCCGTACTACCTCACTCGTACGGCGCCCCTCACCGGCACCTGGCTCGGCAATCCTTCACCACTCGACGTCTCCAGCCGATTCCTCACGCGCTTCAACCCAGTGCCGGTCGTCACGGAGACATTGACGATCCCGATCCTGGTTACGGTGCCGAACGCCGCGTCGCTCGGCGGCGCTGCCCGCCCGACGGCCGGCTGGCCCGTCGCGATCTTCCAGCACGGCATCACCGGCGATCGCAGCCAGATGCTGGCGATCGCCGATGCGTTCGCCGACGCCGGCTTCGTCGTCGTCGCGATCGACCAGCCGCTGCACGGCCTCACCAGCATCACGAATCCCCTGTACGCGCGCCCCGCCAATCCGCTGTACGGCGGCACAGCGCCGGCGGGCGCGGCGTCCTACGAACGCACGTTCGATCTCGACCTGGTGAACAACACCTCCGGCGCGACCGGTCCCGATGGCGTCATCGATCCGTCAGGCACGCACTTCATCAACCTCGCGAGTCTGCTGACGAGCCGCGACAACCTGCGCCAGGCCGCCACCGACCTGCTGACGCTGACGCGCGCTGTGCCGGCGCTCGACTTCAACGCCGACGGCACGCCCGACATCAACGCCGCGCGCATCCACTTCGTCGGCCATTCTCTCGGCGGCATCGTCGGCACCGTCTACGCCGGCCTGCCCTCCGCCATGCGCACGGCCAGCGGCGCGATGCCGGGCGGCGGTATCGCCCAGCTGCTGCGCGAGTCCGTGTCGTTCGGCCCACGCATCACCGCCGGCCTGGTCGCCCAGGGGCTGACTCCCGGCACCACGCTGTTCGACCAGTTCTTCCGCGACGCGCAGACCGCCGTCGACTCCGGCGATCCGCTGAACTACATCACCGCCGCCGTTGCGCTGCGCCCGTACCACCTGATCCAGATCGTCGGTGGCGGCGCCGTGCTGCCCGACCAGGTGGTGCCGAACAGCGCGACCCAGCGCCTGATCGTCGCCGCTGCCATCCCGAAGGTCAGCACCGCCGGCGCCAATGCCGTCTCGCGCGGCTACGTGAACTTCATCGCCGGCGATCACGGCTCGATCCTCAGCCCGGCCGCGAGCCTGGCAGCGACGGTGGAGATCCAGCGGCAGATCGTCACGTTCGCTGCTTCGGATGGGACCACGATCCTGATCAGCAATCCGGCGGTGATTCAGCCTTGAGGCGCGGCTGAACGCGCGGCTGCGGGTGGTCGGCGGGTCGGAAGGCACGAACGGGGGAGGTATTCAGGCCCCTCGTTCGCGGACGGCCGCAAGTACTTCCCTGTAGGCCTCGGAGCGCGCCATCCCTGGCGCGCTACGCCGCGAACGAGGGGCCTGAATACCTCCCCCGTTCCCGTCGTTGCGGCACGCGGATCGGTCGTAGGCGCGATCTCCGTTGACACGAAACTGCATGCCCTTCGCGCTGGAAATCAGGATCGCAGACCGCGGGGCGTGGTGAAGAAACGCGGACGAGCGCGCGCGGTCAGTCGGCGGGCGGCAAGGGGCCGGGCGGGCCCTTGAGTTCGACAGTGTTGCCTTCGGGGTCGGTGACGTAGAGCGAGGGGCCGCGGCCTTCGGCGCCGTTGCGCAGCGCGACCGGGCCGGCATCGAGGCCATGAGCCCGAAGATGACGGCGGATCGCGGTGGGGTCGAAGGGCTCGATTCGCAGGCAGAAGTGGTCGAGGTTGCGCCCTTCTGTTCCCGGCGCGGCGCCTCCCGCCGCGCCGAGCGTGCTCTCGACCGGCACCAGGTCGATCAAGGCCGCGCCCGCGCGCAGCTGGATCAACCCGATCAGATCCTCGCGTCGCTCCACCGTGCAGCCCAGCACGCCGCAATAAAAACCCAGCATCCGCTCGAGGTCCACGACCCGCAGCACGAGATGGTCGATGCCGACGATGCGCATCACGCCACCGTCCGGCCGCGTTTCGCCAACACGCAGAAGTCACTCATCGTGTCCGAGCCTACTCCGCCGCGTACATGGCTGCACCCGCGTCCGCGCGGTTCCGCGCACACGCAACACGTCAACAAGCCCGCGTCGTTTCCCGATCGCACGACAGGCGGTCGCGCGAGATCCCACTCAACCAACAGATCGCGGCACATGAACCCTCCGCTCAACACCGCGACTCTCGCGCCTAAGACTAGCCGCAACAGTCGGAAGGCGGCTCGGGTGCGAGGGCTTCTCGGCGGGGCGTAGCGCGCCAGGACGGCGCGCTCCGAGGCCCCCATGGACGGGTTCACGGCCGTCCCCGGCGGGAAGCCCACGAGCCCTCCCCGCCTTGCGCTCGATCAACGACCCCGTGTGCGCAGACTCGCTACACCCGAGCGAGGTCCTCCCTCAGATCCAATAGACGAAAACGAACAGCACCAGCCACACGACGTCGACAAAGTGCCAGTACCACGACACCGCCTCGAACGCGAAGTGTCGCTGCGGCGTGAAGTGCCCGTTCATCGTGCGCAGCCAGATGCACAACAACATGATCGCGCCGATGGTGACGTGGAAGCCGTGGAAGCCGGTCAGCATGAAGAACGTCGAACCGTAGATGCCGGTCGAGAGCTGGAGGCCGAGTTCCGTGTAGGCGTGGTGGTATTCCTCTGCCTGCAGGCCGACGAACAGGAAACCCAGCAGGAAGGTCGCCGCCAGGAAGAGGTTGAGGATCTTGCGGTTGCCCTCGCGCAGCGCGTGGTGGGCGATGGTGATCGTGATGCCGGAGGTCAGCAGGATCGCCGTATTGATCGCCGGCAGGCCGAAGGCCGGAATGGTCTCGAACGAGCCATCCTCACGCGGGCTGACCCGCCCCGGACCGTTGGTCGGCCACGCATTCTCGAAGTTCTGCCACAGCAGCAGCTTGTTGAAGGCTTTCACGCCATCGCCGCCGAGCCACGGCACCGAGAACTGTCGGGCGTAGAACAGCGCGCCGAAGAACGCGGCGAAGAACATCAGCTCGGAGAAGATGAACCACATCATTCCCATGCGGAACGAACGGTCCACCTGCATGTTGTACATGCCCTTCTGGTTCTCGCCGATGACGGTGTTGAACCAGAACCCGAACAGCGACAGGAGCATCGTGAAGCCGAGCGCGAAGATCCAGGGGCCATACCACTCGTTGAGCCAGCCGCAGGCGCCGATCATCAGGATGAACAACGTCGTGGAGCCATAGATCGGCCAGGGGCTCGCGTGCGGGACGTAGTACTTGTCGTCGCTCGTGGCAGTCCCGGCGTCGTGTCCGTGGGCGTGGGCGGTCGTGGTGGCCATGGGTGTGCTTCGTCCTGGTCTAATTCAATGCGCCGACGCGCGTCGAGTTGTCGTAGAAAACGTAGGAAAGCGTGATCCGGTCGAGGTGCTTCGGCAGCGCCGGGTCGACGATGAACCGCACGGGCAGGGTGCGCTGCTCGTCGCGCGCGAAATGCTGCGGCGTGAAGCAGAAGCATTCGGTCTTGCGGAAGTAGGCGCTCGCGTTGCCGGGCGCGATGTTGGGCACGGCCTGGGCGACGGTCGCGCGGCCCGTCAGGTTGTGGGCAATGAAGTCGGCTTCGTAGAGCCGGCCGGGCACCACCTTCATGGAGTTCACGACGGGCCGGAATTCCCAGCTGCCGACGCTCGGCAGCTCGGCAATGAATTCGACCGTGACCGAGCGGCTCTCGTCGGCCACCAGCCGCGTGGGCTCGCCGGCCGCGCTGCTGCGAACGCCAGAGCTCGCCGTTCCGTCATTGCTCCAGCCGCCAAGTGCCGAGCGCTCGGACGACTGCACCAGCAGCAGCTTCTGGTTGCCGAAGCCAGTCACTTCGCACAGCACGTCGTACAGCGGCACGAGCGCGAAACCGAACGCGAACGCGCCGACCGCGAAACCCAGCAGCTTCAGCGTCAGGCTGCGGTTCTCGCGCTGCAGCAGGGTCTCGCTCAACCGCGTACCCCGGTCACGGCCATCAGGATGAATGCCGCGTAGAACGCGAACGCGACCATCCCGAGCAGGATGGCGTTGCGGCGCACGCGTCGCGAGCGATCGCGCCCGTCATACGGCACCGAGCCGGGCGGCACGGAGCCGGGCGACTCGGATCCGGGCGGCGCCGATTCGGGGGTCACGGCCACGGCGGCTCAGTGCTCGACGCTGCGCGCGATGACCGACGGCGGCGGCGGATCGCCCCAGCTGTGGTACGGCGCCGGTGACGGCAGTTCCCACTCCAGGCCATGCGCGCCTTCCCACGGACGCTGTGGCGCCTCGACCTCCGACTTCAACGTGCTCCAGACGACGTAGACGAACAGCAGCTGCGAGAAGCCGAACACGAAGGCGCCGACCGAGGAGACCATGTTCCAGTCGGCGAACTGGGTGGAGTAGTCCGGGATGCGGCGCGGCATGCCGGCGAGGCCGAGGAAATGCTGCGGGAAGAAGGTGATGTTGACGCCGATCGCGGAGAGCCAGAAATGGGCCTTGCCGACCTTCTCGTCGTACATGCGACCGGACCACTTCGGCAGCCAGTAGTAGACGCCGGCCATGATGGCGAAGACGGCGCCCGGCACCAGCACGTAGTGGAAGTGCGCCACGACGAAGTAGCTGTCGTGGTACTGGAAGTCCGCCGGCACGATCGCAAGCATCAGGCCCGAGAAGCCGCCGAGCGTGAACAGGAACAGGAACGCGAGCGAGAACAGCATCGGCGTCTCGAACGTGATCGAGCCCTTCCACATGGTCGCGCACCAGTTGAAGACCTTCACGCCCGTCGGTACGGCAATCAGCATCGTCGAGAGCATGAAGAACAGCTGTCCGGCGAGCGGCATGCCGACCGTGAACATGTGGTGCGCCCAGACGATGAATGACAGGAAGGCGATCGAAGCGGTCGCGTACACCATCGTCTCGTAGCCGAACAGCGGCTTGCGCGAGAAGGTCGGGATGATTTCCGAGACGATGCCGAAGGCCGGCAGGATCAGGATGTAGACCTCGGGATGCCCGAAGAACCAGAAGATGTGCTGGAACATCACCGGGTCGCCGCCGCCGGCTGCATTGAAGAAGCTGGTGCCGAAGAAGTGGTCGGTGAGCAGCATCGTGACGGCGCCGGCGAGCACCGGCATCACGGCGATCAGCAGATAGGCCGTGATGAGCCAGGTCCAGCAGAACAGCGGCATGTTCAGCAGGCCCATGCCCGGGGCGCGCATGTTCAGGATGGTGACGATCACGTTGATCGCGCCGAGGATCGACGAGGCGCCCATGAGGTGGATCGCGAAGATCATCAGCGGGAAGCCATCGCCCATCTGCAGCACGAGCGGCGGGTAGAGCGTCCAGCCGCCGGCGGGCGCGCCGCCCGGCACCAGGAACGTGCTGAGCAACAGCACGAACGCGAACGGCAGGATCCAGAAGCTGAAGTTGTTGAGCCGCGGCAGCGCCATGTCGGGCGCGCCGATCTGCAGCGGGATCATCCAGTTGGCGAGGCCGGTCCAGGCCGGCATCACGCCGCCGAAGATCATCAGCAGCGCGTGCACGGTCGTCATCGAGTTGAAGAGCTGCGGGTCGACGACCTGCAGGCCCGGCTGGAACAGCTCGGCGCGGATCACCAGGGCCATCGCGCCGCCGACGAAGAACATGATGCAGGCGAACACCAGGTACATCGTGCCGATGTCCTTGTGGTTGGTCGCGTACAGCCAGCGCTTCAGCCCGTACGGCTTGTGGTCGTCGTGGTCGTGCGCGTGATCGACGTGAGTCGTGGTGGCCATGATCGTGTCTGCTCTGGATGAATCTTGCGGAGTGAGGGCGGCGACGCGGCGATCAGCCGCGCGCGCGGACCGGGGCGGCCGCGCTGGCGAGCGGTTTCGCGGCCGGTGCCGGTTCGACCGCGGCGGAGGTCGGGGTCTCGCTCGAGGACGCCGGCGGCGCCGCCGCCGCCTTCTGCTGCACGACCCAGGCCTGGTAGTCGGCCTTGCTCAGCACCTTGACCACCACCGGCATGAAGCCGTGGTCGCGACCGCAGAGTTCGGCGCACTGGCCGCGGTAGGTGCCGGCCTTGTCGGCGTCGACCTTGAACCAGATCTCGTTGACGAAACCCGGAATGGCGTCCTTCTTCATGCCGAAGTCCGGCACCCACCAGGCGTGGATCACGTCCTGAGCGGTCAGCAGCACGCGGACCTTGGTGTCGACCGGCACGACCAGCGGCTTGTCGACGTTCCGCAGATAGTCCGGCACGGTAGCGGGGTCGACACCCGAGCCGAGCTGGCGCGCGTCGTCGTGCTGGCGATCCAGCGTCGAGAAGAACGAAATGCCTTCGTCGAGGTAGTCGTACTGCCAGCGCCACTGGTAGCCGGTGACTTTCACGGTCAGCTCCGTGTTGCGCATGTCCTCGATCGCGATCAGCGTGCGCGCGGCGGGGATCGCCATGACCACCAGTATGAGCACCGGGACGACGGTCCAGATGATCTCGACCTTGGTGCTGTGGACGATCGAGCGGTCCGGCACAGCGCCGCTGGATTTCCGGAACGCGACCAGCGAATAGATCATCACGCCGAACACTGCGACGCCGATCGCGACGCACCACCAGAAGATGGTCATGTGGAGCGAGTAGATCTGTTTCGAGAGTTCGGTGACCCCCACCGGCATGTTGATGTTGCCCCATTCGGCATGCGCGAGCGGCGCAGCCATGAAGGCCGCAGCGGCGAGGGCAAGGGCGGGAAGGCTATTTCGGGCGGTGCTGATCATTGCGTTTGGACCTGGAGGCAACGGTTCGGGCTGGCGAAAACTCTACGGCGGACCTGCGGACGATCCGGGGGCGGGCAGCGCGGGAGACTCATCGACGCGTCCGATCAGACGCTTCAGCCGGCTCGCGAGTCCCGATCGTTCCTGTTCGTTCAGGAAGCTCCCGACCTCGCAACGGCGGCCATGCGACTCGATCGTGAGCCGGCTCGGGTGCAGCGGGGAATGGCCGGCGCGGATTCTAACTTGCGCCCAGTGGCGCGGAAACACGACGCAGTGCGCGTCCTGGCGAAGCCGCTCTTCGATCTCGACCGAATCGCTGGTCACCGTGATGATTTGCCGGTGATGGCGGCGCTGCATGCTGACCATCAGCGCCCAGCCGAGCAGCAGCATCTCGAGTCCGGCGAACGGCAGCACGGGCCAGAAACCCTGCAGCGCGACGAAGCCCGCGAGGCTGAACGAGGTGAGGCAGAGGCTGCCAAAAAACAGCCACGCACCGCGCGGCGTCAGCGAGCAGTGCGGGGAGATCTCGATGCGGTCTGAAGGGGTCTGGAGCATGCGGTTCGCGGTGCGATGATGCACTGCGTTACACGATTATCCACGCGCGCCTTTTTTGACGCAACTCAACCACTTACGGTTGAAACGAGCGGGCCCGTTTAAAGTTGCATCAGACGCCGCGATGCGGTCGCCAGCAGCGTCGTCCGGGCGCTTCGCGACGCCGCGCCGGCCGCCTGCCAGCGCAGCAATGCGAATGGTTCTCCGAAGCGTCGGGAGAGCCAGGCCACGTTCTGCTCGAGGTGGACCATGGCGGGGTCGATTCCGTTGCCGATCCAGCCCGCGAACGGCAGGCCGTCGCGGCGGATCGCGTCGTGCGTCAGCAGCGCGTGATTCAGCCCGCCGAGCCGCAACCCCACCACCAGCAACACCGGCAGGCCGAGTGCGCGCGCGACCTCGGCCATGGTGTCGTGCTCGCCGATCGGCGCGTGCCAGCCGCCGGCGCCTTCGACCAGCAGCCAGTCGCCGTTCGCCGCGAGGCGCTGCGCGGCGTCCCGCACGACGGCCGCGTCGATG
The DNA here is from genome assembly GCA_043748075.1 of Pseudomonadota bacterium. Taxonomy (GTDB): domain Bacteria; phylum Pseudomonadota; class Gammaproteobacteria; order Steroidobacterales; family Steroidobacteraceae; genus UBA964. The sequence goes on along the minus strand of JAYTNX010000113.1, from coordinate 8,521 downwards.
CGCACGCCCGCCGCCTGTGCCGCGATGTGGGGCGAAGCGGCAGTCGACAGGCAGTAAGGGTTCACCTGCTCGTAAGGGGCGGTGCTGCCCGCGGCTTCGATCAATGCGAGCGCGTCGTCGTTGCGCAGCCCGGCCGGCGTCGCTTCCGCGCCGGCGGCCACGGGCTTCATCACCGCGAGGCGCCGGCCCTCCGCCACGGCCGCCATCGCGAGGCCGGCGCAGACGAAGGTCTTGCCGACGCCGGTGTCGGTGCCGGCGACGAACAGGCCGCGCAGGCTCATGGGGTGCCTCCCGGCGGGCGTCGACGGTGACCGATCCGGGCGACGTCGATCGCCACCTCGCGCGTCGGACTGTCGCCCTGACCGTGGTCGTCGCGACCCCCGTGCGCCGCGGCAGTCGGCGCGTCGCTGCCGAAGCAGGTTGCGTAGATCACTTCCCAGGTCGCCGTCACGCGCCCGTCGGGACGGGCGTGTGCATCGCGATAGGCCTGCTGCATGCCGGCGAGGCGCCTGCGGCCCATGAGCCCTCGCGGCCGCTCGACGAGCGCATTGCGCGCGCCGATCCGCTGCAGTTCGCGCATCAGTTCCCCCGGGTCGGCGTAGTCGAGCCGGTGGCGATCGACATCGAGCACCGGCTCGGCGAAGCCGGCGCGAGCCAGCGCCGAGCCGAGATCGTGCATGTCGACGAACGGATTCACGTGCGCGTCGCCGTCCACCGCCGCCCAGGCCTCGCGCAGCTCGCGCAGCGTGTCGGGGCCGAAGCTGCTGAAGGTGAACAGTCCGCCCGGCGCAAGCACGCGGCGGATCTCGCGCAGTGCGGCATCGAGGTCGTCGCTCCACTGCAGCATCAGGTTGCTGAACACGAGCTGCACACTGCCGCTCGCCAGTGGCAAGCGATGCACGTCGCCGCAGACGCGCTGGAACGGATGTCCGAAACGGCCGCCGAACAGCCGGTCGCGCAACCCCAGACGCCGGGCAGCCTGCACGAGCATGCCGTGCGCGAGGTCGAACGCAACGACCATGGCCTGCGGATAGCGTCGCACCAGTTGTACGGTGGCGGGCGCGGTAGCGGCGCCGGCGTCGAGGATCACCGACGGCGACAGCGCGAAATGCTCCAGCCGGCCGAGCAACTCGGCCCGCACCTGCGCCTGCAACCGTGCGGCGGCGTCGTACTGCGCGCTGGCGCGGCCGAAGGCGCGCGCCACGGCGCGGCGATCGAGCGCGAATACGGGGTCGTCATTCACGCCAGTACAACCTCGGCGGCGAACGCGCGCAGCGTCGCCACGAACTCGCCCGCGTGCGACAGGAACGGTGCATGGCCGCCGCGGGCAAACTCGTGGTGCCGTCCCCGCGCCAGCCCGGCGGCAAGCGCGCGCGCGGCCCCCGGCGGCGTGACGCGGTCGTACTGGCCCGACAGCACCAGCGCCGGCGCCGGGATCGCCCCGAGCCGCGCGCGCAGGTCTGCAGTGCGCAGCACCTGCAGCGCGCGCGCCAGCACCGCGGGGGTGGCCTCACCATGCGAGAACAGCGCGGACTGCAGCGTTGCCAGCGCCGCCGGCGCATCGCGGCTGCCCCGCACCTGCAGGCCGAGGAAGTCGCGCAGCGTCTCGCGGTAGTCGCCGTCGAGGTGCTGCGCGAAATGCGCCAGCACGCTGTCGGCGATGCCGTGCGGCCAGTCGGCGCCGATGACGAAGCGCGGTGTCGTCGAGACCAGTGCCAGCGCGGCCACACGGCGCGGTGCGTCGAGCGCCAGCTGCAATGCGACCTGGCCGCCGAGCGACCAGCCGACCAGCAGCGAATCGCTCGGCAGCTGCGGCGCGATCGCGGCCGCGAGCCGCTCGAGTGTCCAGCCATGGCGGCCTAGGTCCGCGCCCTCGACGCTGCGTCCATGGCCGGGCAGGTCGATGGCGAGCACGGTGAAGTCCTCGGCCAGTGTCCGCGCCAGCGCATCGAAGACGCGCAGGTTCATGCCCCAGCCGTGCAGCAGCACGAGGGAGCGCGGACCGTGGCCGCGACGCTCGAGACACAGGCCGCCGCAGTCCGCGACCGCAATCGGAGCGTGCGAGACTGACGACGCTGAGGGTGGCGCCGTCGTCATCCTGAAGGCCCTTCCTCGGGTACCGCGGTCACCGTCATTGCGGTCGGCGCCGCGGTTGTCGTCGCGGCCGGCGCGTGCCGCGCCCAAACCAGCGCGAGCGCATCGACCAACGCATCGACATCAGCCTCGCCATGCGCGGCCGACAGCGTGATGCGCAGACGCGCCGTGCCGGGCGGCACGGTCGGCGGGCGGATCGCGCCGACCCAGTAGCCGGCCTCGCGCAGTGCTTCGCTCGCCGCGAGCGCAGCGGCCTCGGTGCCGAAGATCACCGGCTGGATCGCGGTGCAGGAGTCCCGCAGCGGCAGGCCACGCGCAATCGCCCGGTTGCGAAAACGCCCCACGAGTTGCCCGAGTTTCTCGCGTCGCCAGCCCTCGCCGACGACCAGGCGCAGCGCGGCACGCGTCGCGGCCGCGACCGGCTGTGGCATCGCGGTGGTGTAGATGTAGGTTCGCGCGCGCTGCACCAACAGTTCGATCAGGTCGGCGCTGCCGGCGACGAACGCACCGAAGCTGCCCAAGGCCTTGCCGAGCGTCCCGACCAGCACCGGCACGGCGTCGGCATCGAGGCCGAAATGCGCGACGCTGCCGCCGCCGCCCGGGCCGAACGCGCCGAGCCCGTGCGCATCGTCGACGATCAGCCAAGCACCATGTGCGCGCGCCGCGGCGGCCAGCGCCGGCAGCGGTGCGAGATCGCCGTCCATGCTGAATACGCCGTCGGTCAGCAGCAGTGCGCCGGCCGCGGGGCTCGCGCTGGCATGGGTCGCTAGCGCCGCGCGCGCCGCCTCCGCATCGCCGTGTCCATAGCGATGCGTGCGGCGCGTGGCCGCGAGCCGCGCGGCATCGACCAGCGAGGCATGGTTCAGCCGGTCGCCGAGCACCAGGTCGTCATGGTCCGCGAGTGCGACCGCAACGCCGAGGTTCGCCATGTAGCCCGTGGAAAACAGCAGTGCGCGCTCGCGGCCGGTGAACTCGGCGAGCTCACGCTCCAGCGCCTCGTGTTCCGGGCCGTGACCGCTGACGAGGTGCGAGGCGCCGGCGCCCGCACCCTGCGCGTGCGCGCAGTCGGCCATGGCGGTGGCGAGCGCCGGGTGCGTCGCGAGCCCGAGATAGTCGTTGCTGCAGAAGTTGAGGTAGCGACGCCCGTCGATCGCCACCACCGGTGGCGCCGTCGCACGCGAATCCGCGGCCAGGGCCTGCCGATCGGCGTGGACGGGCGTGGCGACGACGCGGCGGCGCCGCAGCCGGCGAGCGTCGACCTCGCGCAGCGCGGCGGCCAGCGCCTCAGGCGCGCGCCGCATCGATGCCGAGCCGCCGCAGCAGTTCGCGATCGCGCGTCACGTCGGGGTTCCCAGTGGTCAGCAGCTTCTCGCCGTAGAAGATCGAGTTCGCGCCTGCCAGAAAGGCCAGCGCCTGCAGCTCGTCGGACATCTGCTCGCGGCCCGCCGAGAGTCGCACCGACGCCGCCGGCATCGTCAATCGCGCGACCGCGATCGTGCGCACGAAATCGAAGGGGTCGACCGCGGCGGCATTCGCCAGCGGCGTGCCGGGCACGGCAACGAGCTGGTTGATCGGCACGCTCTCCGGATGCTGCGGCAGGTTGGCGAGCGTCTGCAGCATCCGCGCACGGTCGCGCACCGTTTCGCCCATGCCGACGATGCCGCCGCAGCAGGTCTTCAGGCCCGCATCTCGCACCGCCTCGAGGGTGTCCAGCCGGTCCTGGAAATCGCGGGTGGTGATGATTTTCTCGTAGAACTCGGGCGAGGTATCGATGTTGTGGTTGTAGTAGTCGAGACCCGCGGCCTTGAGCTGCTGCGCCTGCGCCGGCGTCAGCATGCCGAGCGTCGCGCAGGACTCGAGCCCGAGCGCGCGCACCTCGCGGATCATCGCCTCGACCACCTCGATGTCGCGCGCCTTCGGCGAGCGCCAGGCCGCACCCATGCAGAAGCGGGTCGCGCCGGCCGCGCGCGCCGCCGTGGCGCGTTCGCGCACTTCTTCGACCGCCAGCAGTCGCTCGCGTTCGAGGCCAGTGTCGTAGCGCACGCTCTGCGGGCAGTAGGCGCAGTCCTCGGGGCAGGCACCGGTCTTGATCGACAGCAGCGTGCTCATCTGCACCGTGTTCGGCGCGTGCTGCTCGCGATGCACCCGCTGCGCCTCGAACAGCAGGTCGGAAAACGGCAGCGCGAACAGCGCCTCGACCTCAGCCGTGGTCCAGTCGTGGCGGATCTCGCCGAGGCGGTGCCGGCCGGCAACGGGGGTCATCGGCATTTCCGGTTACTCCGGGTGGAAAGAGGCGGCCCGTAGGCGTGGCAGACGCGGCAGGCTGTGCGGCGGCATGTTCAGTTCCACCCGGAGTCCTGTCAACCACGAGCACGTCGCCAGGTCGACAATCCAGCGCTGGCTGCGGCGGCGGGCGCGCCAGTGGCCGCCATGGCGGGGGCCGTCGATGCGGCTGATCCCGCCGCGCTGCCTGTTCTGCGGCCAGGGTGCCGACCTAGGCGCGGTCGATTTGTGCAGCGATTGCCTCGAAGCGCTCCCCTGGCGTTGCGATGGCGACAGGATCACCGCGGATAGCACCGTGATAACGACTTTTCACATCCCCTTCGACTACGCGGCGCCGGTGGACGATGCGCTGCGTGCGCTGAAGTTCCACGGCGATCTGTGTCCGGCGCGTGTGTTCGGCGCCCTGCTGGCAGCCACTGCGGTCACCGGTCCACCGCGCCTCACCCAGCCCCGACGCGCCGCAGGCCAGGGTCGCATGAGGATCCCGGACCTCTTCGTGCCGGTGCCACTGCATCCCGACCGGCTGCACGAACGCGGCTTCAACCAGGCCGCCCAGCTCGCGGCGCAGGCCGCGCGCTGGCTCGGCCGCCCGGTGTCGCTGCGGTTGCTGCAACGGCGCCGGTCCACCGCGCCCCAGACCTCGCTCGAGCGGGCCGAGCGGCAGCGCAACGTGGCGGCGGCCTTCGCGCCGTCGCCAACGGCCGCGGCATGGCTGGAACGCCAACCTCGTTCGATCCGCCACGTCGCGTTGGTGGACGACGTGCTGACGACGGGTGCCACGGCCGAGGCTGCGGCCGCGGCGCTGCGCCAGTTGAGACTCGAACGCGTGTCGATCTGGGCCGTGGCGCGACCCGCGTCGGGATGGAATCCCGGGGCCGGTTGTCGGTACCGTGGCACGTCGGACGTCCTGGCCACCGGGGAGACCCCTTCATGCACAAGAACATCTTCGTGAACTTGCCGATCCGGGACATGGCCCGCTCGCGGCGTTTCTTCGAATCACTGGGCTATCACTTCAACCCGCAGTTCTCGAACGACCAGGGCGCCTCCCTGGTGCTCGGCGAGAACCTGTTCGCGATGCTGCTCATCGAACCCTTCTTCCAGACCTTCACCGCCAAACCCGTCGCCGACGCGACCCAGTCGACCGAAGTGATCGTCTGCGTGAGCTGCGAGAGCCGGGCGGACATCGATTCCCTCGTCGCCAGGGCCGTCGCCGGCGGCGCATCCACGCCGCGTCCGCCCCAGGATCATGGCTTCATGTACCAGCACGGCTACACGGACCTCGACGGACACATCTGGGAGCTCGTGTACATGGCTCCGGCGGACGCGGGCACTCCGGTCTGAGCCGAGCCCCTGCTTCCAGCAGGGGAGGTTCCCGCATGTCCGTACCCACACTGTTCAACCGCATCCCGTCCTGGCCACCGGGCTGGAGTAGATCTATCGCGCGTTCCCGGATCCGAACGCCATGGCGCGCTGGCTGCCGCCGAACGGACTCACCGGCAAGATGCACCAGATCGACGCGAACGTCGGCGGGCGCCAACGGATGTCGTTGGAGAACTTCACGACGGGCAAGTCGATCGGGTTCCGCGGCGCGTATCGCGAGCTCGTGTCACACGAGCGGCTGCGCTACACCGATTGCGTCGACGACCCGAGCCTATCGCGCGGATGTTCCGAGTTCCGACTCGGGTCGAGGATCGCGGTCCGTTCTGACGAGACGAAGTTTTCGGGTGCCTCCGTCCACGAAACTACCTTCGCATTTCCAACAACGCGATACCCCAACGTGGCGACAACAACGCGCCGATGCTATCGTGCAGATCACCCCGCCCTCGCAACTGGAATCTCCGGAGTTTCGCGCCCTTGGCCGAACAGCGGCACTTGACTCGACCCCCGATACAGGAGGCGCTGATCGACGTAAAGGTTGCAGTCAATGCGACTGTTACCCTCGCAGAGATTCAGACCGCTGCCACCGCATTGCCTGGCTACGCAGTGAGAGGGAAGATCTTCCAGGGTCGCGGGGCTTTCAAGATTTCAAACGATGGAAGCCTGAGCGTGGCCGAAGATGGCACTTCGGCCGAGATCGGAATCCGGCTGCAGAGAGCAGATGATCGCTTCGTTGTCCTATGGACGCTCGATGGGCTGGTTGTCAGTTGTGTTAGCGAATATCGGGACTGGGACGAACTTGTAGGTGAGTTTCGATCAGTTTGGCAGCGATACGCCCCCTCTTCACGGGCGTCTGGAGTCTCCCGATCCGCTGCGCGATACATCAACAATCTACGGCTTCCGTTGCGCGAGGGCGCACCTATGGAAAAGTACATTGTTCGATTCCTGGATCTGCCGGATGCGCTGCCGCAATCGGTCGGAAAGTTTCTGCTGCGGTATGAATTGAGGGATTTTGCCTCTGACTCTTGCGTGAACGTGAGTTGGGCGCTAACGGAACTTGGAGACAGTAGCGGCGTCCCCGTAATTCTTGACATCGACGCCTACCGACCCGAGACGTTGGCGATGCACGGGGAGGGTATCTGGACGGGATTGGAAGCGCTCCGGGATCTGAAGAATCGTTGTTTTTTTGGCTCCCTTACGGATGACGCGGTGGCTTTGTACACATGAGCGCACTTGCACTTCAATGGGGCTTGCCTGTTAGGAATTCCCAGTTTGTTTCGGCGAGCGCTAGCCCTGTCGGCCGCAGTTTGTCGGACTTCGCCAACAAGGTTGTCTGGGAGGGCCGTAGTCACGCCAACGACTGGCGAACCACGGCGATCAATTTCGTTCAGCAACTCGCACAGGAAGCGGCTCGGCCGAATTGGGACGGTGAGGGCGCTAAGCCAATCTCGGCGAATTCGCGAAACGCCGCTTCAGTGTTTCTGGAGTTGCTGCCGTTCAGGTTGATGGAACCAGACGTCGCCGCAGACCCTGACGATTCATTCTCGTTTGTTTGGGATCGCGGACGAGGTCACGTTCTGAACGTACAGGTGGGACGGGACTATCACCTCTACTTTGCGAGCATCTCGCCAATTTCCGGGCGGAATCGAGGAAGCACTTCAATAGGCAGCTACCTGCCGTCAACGTTGTTGGCAGTTCTCGAAGAGTTCGGTCGCTAACTTGCCGCTATGTCGATTGAGGAGCGAGTAGATCCGGCGGAGACAATCTGTCGCTTTCTGACCCAAGGCGGGCATTTCGCCGAGACTACTGGACGTGTGAAGTTTCGTGCTTTGCTGCCTCGCCCCCCTGACGCCGAGGTACATAGGTACGAGGTATCGGTGTTTCGCACGGCTGAGATGACCGATACACAGATCTGGCAAATGGGATATCGAGAGGTCGAGCAAACATCGGCCCGCCGCGTCCGCGCCCGAGGTGAGTGCGCGGCCCACATCATTCAATACCCGCTTTCTCTCGATGTGAACGGCTCGCCGTTTCCCAGGCACGCCGATATCATTGGCTGGTCGACTGACCTACCCGAAGACCGCCTACAGAGGGCCACCGAGATCGCGGACGCAATGATGCTGCACATCGATCCTCGCCCGTAGCTCCCGCAAGACGTCCTCCATTTCGAAACTGGAAGAGTTTTCCGCCGATCGCGACGCGCTCTCGGCGTAGGTACGCCTGGAAAATGGCCCACTGCGACGCGTCGGTCGCCGATCACGGCATCCTCGTCCAGTCGCGCAGCGCGTACTCGGTCGCGATGCCGACGAACACCGCGAACCCCACATAGTTGTTGTTCAGGAAGGCCTGGAAAGACCCCGGGCCGTCGCGCCCCCGGGCCAGCCACTGCTGCCAGCCGAACAGCAGCGCGGCGACGCTGATCCCGGCCCAGTAGGCACGACCGAAGCCCATGCCCTGACCCACCAGCACCAGGCCCCAGAGCATGATCAGCTGCATCACGCCGACGACGACCCGGTCCATGTCGCCGAACAGCAGCGCGGTCGAGCGGATGCCGAGCGAGCGGTCGTCGTCACGATCGACCATCGCGTACAGGGTATCGTAGATGCCGGCCCAGATCACCGCGACCAGGAAGATCAGCCAGCCGACGCGCGGCACCGCGCCGACCTGCGCCGCAAAGGCCATCGGCACGCCCCAGCCGAAGGCGATGCCGAGATACAGCTGCGGCGCCGGGAAAAAACGCTTGAAGAACGGATACGTCACCGCCAGC
>JAYTNX010000112.1:0-10022 GCA_043748075.1 Pseudomonadota bacterium | reverse complement strand
TCGCGGCATTATCGCAGCCCGGACCGCCCAGCGCGAGGAGGCCGCGGCCGGCTACGTGGACGTGGGGCCCGGGATGGCGCGCTCTGCGCGCAGGCGCGCGAGGTCTGCGGCGGTGTAGCCGAGCGATGCCAGGATGCGCTCGTTGTCCGCCCCGAGCCGGGGCAGCTGCAAGCGCGGCTGCGCCGGCTCGACGCTGAAGCGGATCGGCACGCCGATATGCTCGCGACCGTCGAGGTCGAGAAGTCGCATCTGGCGCGCCTGCACGTGCGGATCGTCGAAGGCCTCGCGCAGGTCGTTGACCGGCGCGAAGCTGATGTCCCGCCCACGGAACCACTCGGTCCACTCGGCGCGCGACTTTTGCGCGAACACGCCCCGAAGGAACTCGATCATCGGCGCCTGGTGCGCGCCGGGGCCGCGCTCGCAAAGCGGCAGGTAGTCGGGCCGGCCCAGCGCCTCGAGCAAGTTGCGCGCGAACTTGATCTCCTGCGCGCCGAGCACCACGTGGCGTCCGTCGCGGGTGCGGTAGATGTTGTACATCGCACTGCCGCCGAAGGTCCGTTCGTGCTTGACGACCGGCGCGCGCTTGCTCGTGAACACGTCGCCGAGCACATTCGGTGTCCACGCCAGGATCGAATCGTGCATCGCGATGTCGAGGTAGTCGCCCCGGCCGGTGCGCTCGCGACGGTACAGGGCCATCATGATGCCGCCGAAGGCCAGCAGCGACGCGGCCATGTCCGCCGCCGGCACATGCGGCAGGGTCGGCTCGCCGTCGTTGCCGAGATTCAGGCTGACCACGCCGGCCAGCGCCTCCGTGGCGAGGTCGTGCGCCGGAATGTCTCGGTATGGGCCCGTCTGTCCGAATGCCGCGATCGAGCAGTAGACGATCCGCGGGTTGCGCGCGACGACGTCCGGATACCCCACGCCCAGGCGATCGACGACGCCCGGCCGGAAGGCCTCGACGAAGACGTCCGCGGTCTCACAGAGCTTCAGCAGTGCTTCGCGACCCGCCGCCGCCTTCAGGTTCAGGCAGAGGCTCTGTTTGCCGCGATGGGTGTTGCGGAAGTAGACCGTGAACCCGCCCTCCCTGGGGCCGAGATGGCGATTCGGTTCGCCTTCTCCGGGCGGCTCGACCTTGATCACCTCGGCGCCGTGGTCGGCCATCATCATGGTCAGGTGCGGACCGGGCAGGAACATCGACAGGTCGACGACGCGAAGACCTTCGAGCTTCATCCTCGCATCCTCAGATGACCCTGCGGGCGCGCAGCGCATCGATGTCGGCGTCGGAATAGCCGAGCTCGCGCAGCACCGGCACAGTGTCGGCGCCCAACGCCGATCCGGCACGGCTCGGCAGGCGCGAACCGTCGAGCTTGATCGGGTTGGCGAACGCGCGGAAGTCAGGGCGCAAAGGATGGGGCGTGTTGCGGATCATGCCGGTGCTTGCCGGGAACGGGTTGTCGAGCGCCTGAGGCATGTCGTAGACCGGCGCGGCGGGCAGGGCGCCCTGCAGCCGAGGCAACCAGTTCGCCGTCGTATCGCGCTCGAACACCGCGTCCAGCAGCGGCGTGAGCGCGTCCCGGTGCTCGCGGCGCAATTCAGGCGTCGTGAAGCGCGGGTCGGCTGCCACCAACGGCGCATCCACGATCCGCATCAGTTCCAGCCAGAACTTCTGCGTCATGCACATCAGGAAGATCCAGCCGTCGCGCGTCCGGAACAGCTGCACGGGGACCGCCGAGGGGTGCGAACTGCGCGGCAGGCGCTCGGTGGGATGGCGCTCGTTCAGGAACCAGGTGCCCGGGTAGGAGAGCTGGTGCAGCGCCACGTCGAACAGGCTGACATCCACGTCACGGCCGTTCCCGGCGCGTTGCGCGCCCCAGATGGCCGAGATCAGCGCCAGCGCCGTGGTGATGCCCGTCATGAAATCGATGATCGAGAGGCCCATCCGCGCCGGCGGCGTGCCGGGCTCGCCCGTCAGGTGCAGGTAGCCGGCCTCGGCCTGCATCAGGTAGTCGTAGCCCGGCCAGGCGCGGCGCTCGTTGTCGCGCCCATAGGCCGACAGGTGCGCGCAGACCACCTTGGGGTTCACATCCCGCAGCGCGGCGTAGGTGAGGCCGAGCTTGTCGGGCTGGTCGCCGCGCAGGTTGTTCAGCACGGCGTCGCTCCGGGCGACCAGCCGGCGGAAGGCCTCCTGGCCCTCGGTGGTCTTGAGGTTCAGCGTGACGCTGCGCTTGTTGAGATTGAAAGTCTGGAAGAAATGACTGTCGTGCTCGCCGAGGAAGAACGGGCCCATCGAGCGGGTCGCGTCGCCACCCTGCTCGCGGTTCTCGACCTTGATCACGTCGGCGCCGAGGTCGGCGAGGTACATCGAACCGAACGGGCCGGCGCCGAAGGCCTCGAAGGTCAATACGCGCAGTCCGCGCAGCGGCAGGAAGAGTTCGTTCATCGAAGTCGCAGCGGCTTCAGAGGGGATGTCGCTCGAGCAGTTGCCGCGCGATGATGATGCGCTGCATCTCGTTGGTGCCTTCGCCGATGCACATCAGCGGCGCGTCGCGGTAGTAGCGCTCGACGTCGAAGTCGGTGGAATAGCTGTAGCCGCCGAAGATGCGCATCGCCTCCAGGCTGTTCTCGACGCCGGCCTCCGACGCGAACAGCTTGGCCATGCCGGCCTCGAGGTCGCAGCGCTCACCGGTGTCGTACTTGCGCGCGGCCTGCTCGATCAGCAGCTTCGACGCCTCGACCCGCGTCGCCATGTCGGCCAGCTTCAGCTGGATCGCCTGGTGGCTGGCGATTGGCTTGCCGAAGGTCTCGCGCTCCTGGGCATAGCGCAGCGAATCGCGCAGCGCGCCGGCGGCGATGCCGGCACCGCGTGCCGCCACATTGATGCGCCCCAGCTCGAGCCCGCCGACCGCGTGCTTGAATCCCAGACCCTCGATGCCGCCAATCAGCCGGTCGGCCGGCACGCGATGGTCCTCGAACACCAACTCGGCGCTGTCTATCGATTTGTAGCCGAGCTTGCGGATCTTCTTCGCCGCGTGAAAGCCTTCGCCTTTCTGGCACAGGAACATGCTCATGCCCCGATGCCGCGGCTGCGCGTCCGGATCGGTCTTGACCAGCACGCCGAAGCAGCTGCCATAGACGCCGTTGGTGATCCAGGTCTTGGTGCCGTTGACGACGTAGTGCTCGCCGTCGCGGCGCGCCACGGTTCGGATGGCCTGCAGATCCGTGCCGGCGTTGGGCTCGGTGAGGCCGATGCCGCCCCGAAGTTCGCCGCTTGCGAACTGTGGCAGCCAACGCTGCTTCTGGGCCTCGGTACCATGTCGCTGCACGCAGGCCGCCATGATCAGGTGTGAGTTGAAGATGCCGACCGGCGCCATCCAGACCGACGACATGGTCATGACGAGCTTCGCGTAGGTCGTAGCAGAGAGGCCGAGGCCGCCGTATTCGGTCGCGATGGTCGCGCCGAACAGGCCCAGTTCCTGCATCTGTTCGACGATGTCGTGCGGATACTCGTCGGCGTGGTCGTACTTGCGCGCGACCGGGCGAAGCTCGCGCTCCGTCCAGCGCTCGATCGCCTCGAGTATCGCGCGTTCGTCGTCGGTCGCAGGCGGCGAAGTCATGGGGATGACGCCCTCACGGCGAGCTTGTCGTCCACGGAATGGCCGCGCCGTGCGACCAGGATCGTCCGCTCGAATCGGCAGATCTCCAGGGTCGACTGGTTGCGCCCGATCGTGCGCACGGTGACGAGCCCCGCAGTCGGTCTGGAACTGGAATCGCGCTTCTTCAGGACCTCCGACTCGGCGTACAGGGTGTCGCCCGCGAACACGGGCGCCGTCATGCGGATATCGGACCAGCCGAGATTCGCGATCGCCTTCTGACTGACGTCCGTGACGCTCATGCCCACCAGGATGGCCAGGGTCAGCGGCGAGGCGACGATACAGCGGCCGAACTCGGAGGCCTTGCCGTACTCCTCGTCGAAATGCAGTGGGTGCGTGTTCATCGTCAGCAGGGTGAACCAGGTGTTGTCCGCCTGCGTGACGGTCCTGCCGGGCCGGTGCTCGTAGACGTCGCCGACGACGAAGTCTTCGTAATGGCGACCGAACGATTCCCTGTAGCGCTGGGGACCGAGCGGGATGGCGGCGTGGCTCATCGTGGCTCCGGGTGGATGGTCAAATGTCCGGACAAATGCTAGGTTTCCGGGTGCGAAGTGTCAACGCAGGGGAGTACCGTCGTCGCCATGGCAAACGGTCGCGCCGTGCCGGTGTCCCGGCAGCCTCGCTATCGTCAGCTCGCGGACGATCTCATCGGCGAGATTCGCGGCGGTCGGCTGCGGGTGGGGCAGACGCTACCGGGAGAACTCGAACTCGGCGAGACCTTCGGCGTCAGTCGCCACACCGTGCGCGAAGCGCTGCGGATGCTCGAAGAGCTCGGGCTCATCGCGCGGCACCAGGGCATTGGTACGGTGGTCACCGCGCGCGAGTCCTCCGAGTCCTACGTGCAGATGGTGCGCTCGCCGGCGCAGCTGATGCAGTACCCGCCCGATACGCGGCTCGCCGTGGTGTCCTCAGGCGAGGTGACCGCCAACCGTGCGACCGCGCGTCTGCTCGGCTGCACCACCGGCTCGCGATGGTTCCTGATCCGTGGCATCCGGCAGCTGAAGCCGAATGGCCCGGCAATCTGCTGGTCGGACATCTACCTGCTGCCCGAATACGCCGGCGTTCTCGAGGCGATCGGGCGCCGGGCACCGCCGATCTACGAGCTGGTCGAGCAGCGCTTCGGCGAAAAGGTGGCCACCGTTCATGTTGACCTGTTCGCCGGATCCGTCGCGGCCGATCGCGCCGGTCCGCTCGGTGTCGAGCCGGGTACCCCCTCGCTGAACGTGGTGCGTCGCTACACGGGTCGCAACCGCCGCGTATTCGAGGTGTCCGTATCCGAGCACCTGGCCGGCCGCTTCACGTACTCTCTCGAGCTGCGCCGGGGCTGGCGCTCCGGCGCAGGCTGGGCCTCGGCCTGAGCGGCGGCATCTTGCAACGGAGACAGAGCGTGGAAACCCGTCGAACCCCCCCCTCCGGCCTGCGCAGCTTCCTGTTCGCGCCGGGCAACCATCCGCGCAAGGTCGAAAGAGTATTCGGCGCCGGCGCGGACGTCGTGATTCTCGACCTCGAAGACGCCGTTGCGGTTGCCGAAAAGGAAGCGACGCGGGTTGCCGTCGTCGAGGCGATGAAGGCGCCGAGAGCCTCGCGCGGCTACATCCGCGTGAATGCCTTCGAAACCCGCTGGTGCATCGGCGACCTCGAGGCCGTGGTCGGCCCATGGCTCGACGGCATCGTGCTGCCGAAGGCGGAGAACCCGGACCACTTGCGCGCCGTCAGCGACCGCATCAGCGAGTGCGAGCGCCGCGTCGGACTGAAGCCCGGCACGCTCGACCTGATGCCGATCGTCGAGACGGCCCGGGGGGTCGAGACCGCTGCCCCCCTTGCCGCGGCCTGCCCACGCGTCCGCCGGCTCGCATTCGGCGGCGGTGACTACACCAACGATCTCGACCTCACCTGGACGCCGGAGGAGCACGAGCTCGCGTACGCTCGTGCGCGGCTCACGCATGGGTCGCGCATGGCGGGCATCGAGCCGCCGATCGACACCGTCGTGATCCAGATCCGCGATACCGAGCGCTTTCGCCGTTCCGCGGCCAACGGCCGTCGCATGGGTTTTGCCGGCAAGCTCTGCATCCATCCGGACCAGGTGCCGCCCTGCAACGAGGCGTTCACGCCGACGCGCGCCGAAGTCGAGAACGCCCGCGCGGTCATCCGCGCGTTCGAGCAGGCCGAGGCGCAGGGCTCGGCGTCGATCCAGGTCGACGGCCAATTCATCGACTATCCGATCGTCTACAAGGCGCAGCGCGTGCTGGCGCTGGTGGCGAGAGTCGAGGCCGACGCTTCGCCGGGGAGCTAGCTCGGCGCTGCGTCCTTGCCGGTGCGCGCCAGGTCAAGCACCAGGATGCCGCCGACGATCAACGCCACGCCAGCCAGCTGCCAGGCCGACATCCGCTCGCCGAGCAGCAGCCAGGCCAGCAGGATCGTCGTCGGCGGTCCGGCGGTCGATACGAGTGCACCCCGCTGCGCACCGATGCGCCGCACACCTTCGGCCTGCATCAGCGCTGGCACGAACATCACGAAGACGCCGAGCACGGCCAGGATCAGCCAACCGGTCCGCGGGATCGTCGCGAGTCCCCCCGTGCCGTGCCGCACCAGCAGATGCACGGCCAGCGCCACCGCGGCGGCCGACATCGCGAACAGCGTGAAGCGCGAACTGCCGATCTCGCGGGTGTAGCGCTCGCCGATCATGAAATACACCGCGTAGCTGATCGCGGCAAGGATCACCAGCGCGGCGCCCATCGCGTTGGCGCGCACCTCGCGTCCGTCCATCCCGCCCACCGAGAGGAAGATCCCCACGTAGGTCAGCAGCACCGCCGCCAGCACGACGCGTTGCGGCCACTGGCGCTTCTGCACCGAGCTGAACAGCACGACGATCGCCGGGTAGCTGAACATCAGTACGCGCTCGATGCTCGCGTCGATCATCGTCAGCGCCTGGAAGTCGAGCAGGGCACCGACGTAGTAGCAGAGGACGCCGGCGATTGCCGCCGCCAGCGCCGCCCGTGGCCGTGTACCGCGCACGATGGCGACACCCTCGCGCGCGGCAGCGAATCCCCAGAACAGCGGCAGCGCAATCAGCGCCCGGATGGCGGTGAGCGCTTCGACGCCGACGCCCATCTCGTAGAGCTGCTTGGCGAGGATGCCCTTGCTGGCGAACAGCATTGCCCCGCCCGCGACCAGCAGGGCCCCGACGAGACTCTGCGCGCGATTCGCGCGTGCCGCGGCGGCGGGCAAGGCCGGGATCCCGCGCGTCAGGACCGGCGTGCGAGGGTGGATCGACGGTTGCCGGCGAAATGCGCGATCCCCCAGATGCAACCACCGGCAATGAGGATCTCGCCGAAGTTGTCGAGTTTCCACGCACTCAACAGCGGCATCGCACTGAGCAACATCAGGAATCCGCCGGCGAACACCCAGGGGAACCGTCGCTTCACCAGCAGCACCAGTCCCGTGGCGATCACGACGAGGCAGGTGATCACCGACGCGATCGGCGCACCCTGGCCGGGCACGACGCGCTGGTCTGGAGAGCAGCGCAAGCCCGCCGGTACCTGCACGGAGTACCGGACCAGGTCGAACTCACAGACGGGGTACAGGGCAGTGGTCCAGAAATACGGAAGATCCAGCACCATCAAGGAGGCGGTCAGCGCGCAGAACGCCACCATCACGCCCTTGTGCTGCGCCCAGGCGAAGCCGGCGAGGCGCAGCATCGCGCCGCAGGCGATGATCAGCCAGGCGCCGAACAGCCAGTGGATCCAGAAGCGCGGCCAGGAGATCGCCTTCAGGAACTCGCCGATTCCGATGAATCGACCCAGCCCCACGATCAGGTTGTCGTAGACCAGTCCGAACTGCGGAATGAACAGCATCAGTGCCACCGCGAGACCGGTCGCCCGGTAGATGCGCACGAGCCAGAAGAGCAGCAGCAGCTGGATGCCGGCCTGTACCAGGAAAAGGGTCGTGTACATCGTCACTCCTTAGAACGTTGCCCATCCCGCGGCGGCTCGCGGCGACCTTGCGCTGCCGCCGGCAACGCGGGGCCGCGAGTCGGCATGCTGGCTGGCCGCCCAGTGCCGGCGGCGCCCGAATCCGCTTGCCACCCTGCGGAACGCGCGGGTACTTTGCCGCATCGCGAGTCGGTGTGGAACGGGGAGAGCGCAGATGGCGGGACCTTTGCAGGGCGTGAAGGTGATCGAAATGACCAGCGTCGTGCTGGGGCCGTGGGCCTGCCAGATGCTCGCGGACATGGGCGCGGACGTCGTCAAGATCGAGCAGCCGCGCGGCGACAGCAACCGGTCGCTCGGCGCCAGCCGCCACCCGGGCATGTCGGCCCTCTACCTCACCTGCAACCGCAACAAGCGCAGCCTCGTTCTCGACCTGCGCGAGCCCGGCGCGCGCGATGCGCTGCTCGCCCTGGTCAAGGGCGCCGACGTGTTCATCCACAACAATCGCCCGCAGGTGATGACCAAGCTCGGCCTCGACTATGCCGACCTGAAGCAGGTCAACCCGAAACTGGTCTACTGCGGCGCGTACGGCTACTCGAAGAAAGGTCCCTACGGGGCGCTGGGTGCGCTCGACGACTCGATCCAGGCGGTCAGCGGCATCGCCATGTTGAACAAAATGGTGCTCGGCGAGCCGCGCTACCTGCCTACCGTAGTTGCCGACAAGACCACGGCGATCACCGTCGTCTACGGCGTGCTGGCTGCACTGTTTCACCGCGAGCGCACGGGCGAGGGGCAGGAGCTCGAAGTGCCGATGTTCGAGACGATGGTGAATTTCGTCATGGCAGAGCACCTCTGGGGCATGACCTTCGAACCGCCCATGGGGCCGCCGGGCTACGTGCGCCTGATGAGCCACCATCGCAAGCCGTACAAGACGGTCGACGGCTTCATCGCCATCCTTCCTTACCTCGACGCGCACTGGCAGAAATTCTGCAAGCTCACCGGCCGCACCGAACTGATCGAGGATCCGCGCTTCAGGACGCTTGCTGACCGGATCCGCAATATCGACCTGACCTACAGCATCACCGGCGAGATCATGGCGACGCGCACGACGGGTGAATGGCTGTCGCTGTTCGACAAGTCGGGCGTTCCGACGATCGTCGTCAACACGCTCGAGGACCTCGCGGTCGATCCTCACCTGACGGCGACCGGTTTCTGGAAGACCTTCGAGCATCCGACCGAAGGCACGCTGCGCATGCCGTCGTTTCCGGTGAACTTCGGATCGACGCCGGCGTCGATCCACCGCCATGCCCCGCGACTCGGCGAGCACACGGAAGAGGTGCTGCGCGAAGCGGGACTGGATCCGCAGGAGATCGCGCGGCTGACGGCGAGCGGCGCGGCGCTGACGGCCGAACAGGCCGCCGGTACGGTGGGCGAAAGCGGGGACTGATACGGGCGCCGGATCGGCGCGGGCTGCGGGCTGGGCGCGCGCTCGGGCCTTCTATCTCAGGTCTTCAGACGTCAGGTCTTCAGACCTCAGGCCTTCAGCCCATAGACCCGGAGCGCATTGTCCCGCAGGAACTTGCGCAGCGGGTCGGGCCTCAGGTTCAGTCCCAGCACCTCGTCCATCGTGCGACGGAACCCGAGCACCGGGAAGTCGGTGCCGAACAGCACCTTGTCCTGGCCGTACGAGTTGATGTATTTCACGAAGCTCTCGGGCCAATACTTCGGACTGTGCGCGTCGGAGCCGATGAAGACATTCTCGTGTTTCCAGGCCATGGCGATCATTTCGTCAGTCCACGGAATGCCGATGTGGATGCCGACCAGCTTGAGCTCGGGGAAGTCGCAGGCGATGCCGTCTAGCAGGATGGGGCGGCCGACGCTGCGCATCGGCGCTTCCTTCGAATAGACCATGGACTGGCCCACCTGCATCTGGATGGGCACGCCGAGCTCGCAGCACTTCGCATAGAACGGGTAGTACTTCGCGTGGTCCGGCGGCAGGTCGTACCAATGCGGGTAGACGTGCGCGCCGATGAAACCCATGTTCCTGACCGCATCTTCCAGCGCCCGCACGCCGTTCATGCCCTCGTACGGGTCGATTCCCGCCATGCCATGGAAACGCCCGGGGTATTTTTCGACTGCCCGTGCGACGAGCTCGTACGGCAGATGGAAACTGCTCGGCAGGCCCTTGCGTCCCACCTTGGGCGCGAACAGGAACGCGCGTTCGATGCCCGCCGAGTCCATCTGCTGCAGGTGCTCCTCGAGCGTTACACCCTGCATGTTGGTCTTGGACTTCATCTTTCCGGCGAAGAACTGTTCCTGCCAGCCGGGGCGGAACGCCAGCGCCTCCTGCGTCCAGATTCCAGAGACGATGTCGATGGCGGGAACAGGTGGGGCAACAGAAGCTTTCACGGCAGGCTCCTCGCAGTCAGCGTCGTGGGCAGTC
>JAYTNX010000111.1:0-4400 GCA_043748075.1 Pseudomonadota bacterium | reverse complement strand
GCGGCTATCTCGCGGCGCGTCGCGATCCAGACATGCCGCGTCGCGGCGGCGTGTCGCAGGAACTCCTCGTAGGCCTTGATTCGACCGGGACGCCCGATGATCCGCAGGTGCACGCCCAGCGACATCATGCGCGGCGCCGCAGCGCCTTCGTCATACAGCCAGTCGAACGTGTCCCGGGCATAGCGCAGCCAGTCCTGGGGGCTGAACGCCGGCGCGTTCCACATCTTCATGTCGTTGGAATCGAGCGCGTAGGGCAGCACGACGATCGGCGGCGAGACGTCGGTGTCGTGGAACGGCTCGTCGCGGCTGAAATCGTCCATGTGATAGCGGAAGCCCTGCTCGGCGAGCAGCCGACGCGTCTCGGCCGTATGCAGGTAGCGCGACAGCCAGCCGACCGGGCGCGTGCCGGTGGTGCGCTCGATGCTGTCGGCCGCCGCGCGGATGAACTGCCGCTCCTGCTCCTCGCTCATGCCGAGCGTCACCGCCCAGCGATGACCGTGTGCGCAGACCTCGTGACCGCCGGCGACGATGCCGGCCGCGACCTGTGGGGCGCGTTCGAGTGCCACGGCGGCCGCCGTGAACGTCGCCTTCAGCTGGTACTTCTGCAACAGCCGCAATACCCGCGGCGCGCCTTCGTGGATGCCGTAGGCGTAGTTGCTCTCGTTGCCGAAATTGCGCACGGGCTTCTTGAGCACGATGCCGAGCTCGTCGACCGGATCAGGACCCCGGTCGCCATCGAGCACGTTGAGTTCCGCGCCCTCCTCGACGTTGACGACCAGCGACAGCGCCAGCCGCGCGCCGTTCGGCCAGGCCCAACCCGGCATCAGTGATACTCCTCGCCGCCCGAGACGTTCATGGCCTCGCCCGTGATGTAATCCGCTTCAGCCGAGGCCAGGAAGGCGCAGGCCTTGGCGATATCCGCCTGCAAGCCCGGGCGCCCGAGCGGAATCTTCGCCCGCATGTCCTTCAGGTAGGTCTCTTCGCTGCGGCCGGTCGCCGCACTGAAGAACTTGTTTTGCCAGTCGCCGAGGCCGGTGGTGACGTGGTTCGGACAGATCGTGTTGACCGTGATCCGGTGCGGCCCGAACTCGATCGCGGCGGTGCGCGTCAGACCGACCACGCCGTGCTTCGAAGCCACGTAGGGCCCGGCGAACGGGAACCCGGACTTCGAAGCCTGGCTGCCGATGTTGATGATCCGGCCGCCGTGATTCTGCCCAGTCCTTTGCTGCGCGATCATCTGTATCGCCGCGTGCTTGATGCCGAAGAACACGCCGCGCAGATTGACCCCGAGCACCGCGTCCCAGTTCGACTGCTCCATCTCGACCAGTGGTTTCATCAGGTAGCCGATACCGGCGTTGTTCACCATGATGTCGAGCTTGCCGTAGTGGGCGACGGCCTTCGCGACCAGCGCCTCGACGCTCGACTCTTCGAGCACGTCGCAGGCGATGCCGATCGCTTCGCCGCCTGCGGCCCGGATGTCGGAAACGACCTGCTCGATGCCCGACGAGGTACCGATCGCCTCGGTCGGAATCTCGGCGCCGCGCGACGTGCCGATGTCGCTGACAACGACGCGACAACCCTCGGATGCGAGCCGCCGGACCATCGCTTCGCCGAGGCCTTTGGCACGGCCCGAGCCCGTCACGATCGCCACCTTGCCCTCGAGGTCCGCGTACACCGCCATCGCAATCTCCCTGTCGCCCGGCTTGGGGGCGCTGATAACATCAGGCCGTCCAACAAGAGTCAACGCAACCGCATGAGCGATCTGCAGATCGAGTTTTCCCCGCCCGCCGCCTGGGTCACGCTGAACCGGCCTTCCCGGCACAACGCCGTCACCGCAGCGATGTGGGGTGCGATTCCGGAACTGGCACGTCAGATCGAGTCAATGGCCGCCATCCGCGTCGCGCTGCTGCGCGGCGCCGGCAGCGTCGCGTTCAGCGCCGGCGCCGACATCGCCGAGATGCGTGAGAACCTCGGGCACCCGGAGCGGATGCGCGACATGCAGGCGTCGGTGCAGGTGGCGATGCACGCGTGGGCGCGCGTGCCGATTCCGACCATTGCCGTGATCCGCGGCGCATGTACCGGCGGCGGCTGCGGTCTGGCGCTCACCTGCGATTTGCGCATCGCAACGCCCGACAGTTTCTTTTCGGTGCCGCCGGCGAAGCTTGGCCTAGTCTACAGCCTCGCCGATTCGCGCAGGCTGGTGGACCTCGTGGGCCCGTCGCGCGCGAAGGACATCCTGTTCACGGCACGACGCGTCGAGGCCAGCGAAGCATTGACGATCGGCCTGATCAACGAGATCCAGCCGGCCGCGCAGATCGAGGCGCGGGCACTCGAGCTGGTTTCGATAGTCGCCGCAAACGCGGGCCACTCGGTGCGCGCGGCCAAGTCCATCGTCAACGCGATCGCGGCGGGCGCCACGGTCGAGACCGCGGAATCACAGCGACTCTATGACGAGAGCTTCCTGTCGCCGGAGTTCGCCGAAGGCGCACGTGCCTTTCTCGAGAAGCGCGCACCGCGGTTCTGACACGAGGTCGCCGCAAGCAGGTCGCGCATGGCGAACCCACCGTCGCGTCAGGGAGCCTCGTTGAGCTTTATATTAATATGTGTTATATCAATAATTTATAGTTGATATCGCAGGTAAAATCTCAATCGACGGCGATGGCCCGCGAGCGGCGAACTGCCGGCCCGGTTGAAGCCGGATTGCGCGCCTCACCCAGGACACCCCTTGCCTCCCACATCCCCTGCCGCGCTGTCGCACACGGCTGCCGACCTGGCGCCCACCGGCCCCTCGGGCGGGGCCTATGGCTGGTTCGTGGTCGCGGTGCTGGCGCTCGCCAACGCCGTCTCCTTCATCGACCGCCTGATCCTGTCGCTGCTGGTTCAACCTATCAAGGCAGACCTGCAGATCTCCGACACGCAGTTCAGCCTGCTCGCCGGTGCCGCCTTCGCGATCTTTTACTGCGGCATGGGTTTACTGGTGGCTCGCTGGGCCGATCGCTACAGCCGCAAGTGGATCGTGACCGGCGGCATCTCCCTGTGGTGCCTGATGACAGCCATGGCCGGCACGGCACGCAGCTATGGACAGTTGTTCCTGTTTCGCATTGGCGTCGGTGTCGGTGAAGCCACGCTGTCGCCGTCAGCCTATTCGCTGATCGCGGGCTACTTCCCGCCGCAGCGGCTGGCACTGGCAATCGGCGTGTTCAGTGCCGGTGTCACCGGCGGCACCGGCCTCGCGTTCCTGCTCGGCGGCGCGGCGATCGCCTGGGTTGCCGGGCTCGGCAGCGTCCACCTGCCGCTGCTGGGAGAACTCAGCGCCTGGCGCCTCGTCATGCTGGTCGTGGGCCTGCTCGGCCTGCCGGTCGCGCTGCTGATGCTGCTGGTGCGCGAGCCGCCACGGGTGCCCGGCTTCACGCCGGCGAGTGTCGCCGAGGTGCGCCGCCACTTCCTCGACCACTGGCGTGCCTACGGCCTGGTGTTCCTCGGCTACGGCACCACCTCGATCACCGCCTTCTCGGTGATGACCTGGACACCGGCGCTGTACCAGCGCCAGTACGGCGCGACCGTCCCCGAAGCCGCGGCGACGCTCGGCGTGGTCGCCCTGCTCGGCGGCCTGCTCGGCGCCATCGGCGGCGGCGCACTCGCCGACCGGCTGGAGCAGCGCGGCGACCCGCATGCGAAGCTGCGCGTGCTGTGCGCCTGCGGCATCGGCCTGCTCGCGCCCTCAGTCGTCGCACCGCTGATGCCGACGATGACGGGCCATGCGGCGGTGATCTTTTTCACTTTTCTGTTCGGCACCGCGGCCACGGGCCCGGCCGGTGCCTATATCCAGTCGATCACGCCGGACCGGATGCGCGCGCAATTTGGCGCCGCCTATCAGTTGTCGTTGACCCTGGTTGGCGCGACCCTCGGACCCTTCGCCGTCGGCTTCATCACCGACTACGTGTTCCGCGACGAGCAGCGCCTCGGCGCTTCGATGGCGATCGTCTCGGGCATCGCGAATCCGGTCGCCGCGCTGGTGCTGTGGCTCGCCCTCAGGGCAGCACGTGCACGGCCTTGACTTGGGTATAGCTCAGCAGCTCATCGAGGCATTCCTCGCCTCCCAGGCCGCTGTCCTTCCAGCCGCCGAACGGCGTGCCGACGAAGTGCTGGGCGGCGGTGTTGATCCAGACGGTTCCGGCCTCGATCCGCCGCATCATCCGCATCGCCGTGTTGAGGTCGCGCGTCCAGACTGCGGCGGTCAAGCCGAACTCGGTGTCGTTGGCCAGCGCGATGGCCTGCGCCTCGGTGGACCAGCGCAGCGCGCAGACGATCGGGCCGAATACTTCCTCGCGCGCCACTCTCATGGTCGGGTCGACGCCGTCGTACAACGTCGGCTCAACCCAGTAGCCGGCGCGAAAATC
>JAYTNX010000110.1:0-4406 GCA_043748075.1 Pseudomonadota bacterium | reverse complement strand
GGCTCGTTGGCCTTCAGTGGTTGGCCTTCAGCCATTCGCGAGATCGCGGGGATCGGTGACGCGGCCACGCACCGCGGAGGCGGCCGCGGTCTCGGGGCTCGCGAGCAACGTGCGCGCGCCGACGCCCTGGCGACCTTCGAAATTGCGGTTGCTGGTGCTGACCGAGTATTCGCCCTTGGGCACCGTGTCGCCGTTCATGCCGAGGCACATCGAGCAGCCGGACTCACGCCAGTCGGCACCCGCCTCGATGAACACCTTGTCGAGGCCCTCGGCCTCGGCCAGGCGCTTGACCGCCTGCGAGCCGGGCACGACCAGCATATGCACGCCCGCCGCGACCTTGTGGCCGCGCAGCACGCCAGCGGCGGCGCGCAGATCGCTGAGCCGGCCATTGGTGCAGCTGCCGACGAACACCACGTTCACCTTCGCGCCGCGGATCGGCTGACCCGGCGTCAGCCCCATGTACTTCATCGCCGCGTCGAAGGCTGCGTCGCCGCGCCGCTCGGGAATGATGCCGCTGATCGGCAGCACCATGCCGGGGTTGGTGCCGTAGGTGATCATGGGTTCGAGGGCCGCGGCATCGATGTCGACCGACTTGTCGTATACCGCGCCCGGGTCGGACGGCAGTTGCTTCCAGCGCGCCACGGCCGCATCCCAGTCGGCGCCCTTGGGCGCACGCGGCGTGTCCTTCAGGTAGGCGTAGGTCGTCTCGTCAGGCGCGATCATGCCGGCGCGCGCGCCGGCCTCGATCGACATGTTGCAGACCGTCATCCGCTGTTCCATCGACATCGCGCGGATCGCCTCGCCGCGATATTCGATCACGTGGCCGGTACCGCCCGACACGCCGACCTTGCCGATGATGGCCAGGATCAGATCCTTTGGCGTGACGCCGGGCTGGAGGCGCCCTTGCACGTTCACTGCGAAGGTTTTCGCCTTGGACTGCAGCAGGCACTGCGAGGCGAACACGTGACTGACCTCGGTGCTGCCGATGCCAAAGGCGAGTGCGCCGAACGCACCGTGCGTGGAGGTGTGGCTGTCGCCGCAGACGATGGTCTTGCCCGGTTGCGTCACGCCGAGTTCCGGTCCGATGATGTGCACGATGCCGCGCAGCGCGTTCTGCATGCCGAGCAGCTCGACGCCGAAGTCGGCGCAGTTCTTCTCCAGCGCACGGATCTGCTTCGCCGCCGAGTCGATCGTGATCGGCGCGCCGCCGAACACCTGCTCGGTGCGGGTCGGCGTGGCGTGGTCCATCGTCGCGAGCGTGAGATCCGGGCGGCGCAGTTTGAGCCCGCGCGTGCGCAACTCGGAAAACGCCTGCGGCGAAGTGACCTCGTGCGTGAGGTGCAGGTCGACGAAGATCACGGCGGGCGTCTCCGCGGTCTGGGGCACCACCTCGTGGGCGGCCCAGACCTTTTCGAACATCGTCTTCGGAGCGTTCATGGCGTCCTGTCCTGGGCAAAGGCCGCATCTCGCGGCGGGAAATCGTGGCTGATTCGGGCGGCCGCGGCCGCCCGTATCGCGGGCTCAGGCCCGTCCCTGGTCGAGCCAGGGCATCCGCGAACGCAGGTTGTAGCCCACCTTCTCGATCTGCCGGTTGAGGTCGGTCTTCAGCATCTTGTCGTACTTCTTGCGACCGCTCGCGTTCTCCCGGATCCACTGGCGGGCAAATTTGCCCTGCTGGATCTCTTTGAGGATCTTGCGCATCTCGGTCTTGGTCTTCGCGTTCACGACGCGCGGACCCCGGGTGAGGTCGCCGTACTTGGCGGTTTCACTGATGAACTTGTGCATCTTCCAGATGCCGCCTTCGTGCAGCAGGTCGACGATCAGCTTCAGCTCGTGCATGCACTCGAAGTAGGCCACCTCGGGCTGGTAGCCGGCCTCGACGAGGGTCTCGAAGCCCTTGACGACCAGCTCGGTCGCGCCGCCGCAGAGCACGGCCTGTTCGCCGAACAGGTCCGTCTCGGTCTCCTCGGCAAACGTGGTCTGCAGCACCCCGCCCCGGGTGCCGCCGATGCCGTGCGCGTAGGCGAGCGCTTTGCCGAATGCCTTGCGGCTCGCATCCTGCGCGACCGCGACCAGACAGGGCACGCCGCGACCCTGCTGGTACTGGCGGCGCACGAGGTCGCCGGGCCCCTTCGGCGCGATCAGCACGACATCGAGATCCTTGCGCGGCTTGATCTGCTTGAAGTGCACGTTGAAGCCGTGGGCGAACAGCAGGGTGGCCCCCTTCTCGAGGTGGGCGATCACGTCGCCGTACAGGCCCTTCTGGGCGAGGTCCGGGGCGAGCATCGCGACCAGTTCGGCGCCGACCACCGCGGCCGCCGGTTCGGCGACTGGCAGGCCGTCCTTCTTCGCCTTCTTCCAGCTGTCGCCCTTGCGCACGCCGATGACGACGTCGAAGCCGCTGTCCTTGAGGTTGAGCGCATGCGCGCGGCCCTGGCTGCCATAGCCCAGGACGCAGATCCGCGCGCCTTTCAGCGCCTTCTTGTCGACGTCCTTCTGTGAATAGAGCTTCATCTCGACACTCCCGTCAGGTTGGCGCGCGGCGACAGGCGCCACGCTGGAAACGAAAAACCCCGCATCAGCGGATCGGCTGCTGCGGGGTCTGGTGATCGTCGCTCGCCCGGACTCGCGTCATCAGCCCTTGTGGCGGCGACCCCGCCCGGATCGATTCGTTGCCTAGCCAGACCGCCTACGCAGACGGCGTACGCAGATGCCTCGTGCCACTGGCCTGCGTAGTGGCGCGAGCAGAACAGAGACTCGGCGGTCAACGCGACTTGGCCCAACATGTCATCATAGAAGCGTTCGAATTGTCAACGAATCCGGCGTGTTGGTCGCGTCTCCGTCCAGTGAGGCGGTCGCGGGTGACCTGCTGCAGTTGCGGACACACGCGCGATGGTTTTGGTGCGGATGGCAGCGAGTGCGGCGAGGGCGCAGACCGCTGTCGATGCGCCGCGCGGAGCGCGGGCATTCGTTAAGCTTGCCGATGTGAGTTTCGAACTGCTTTCTGCGGATCCCCACGCCGCTCGCCGCCAGGACCGGCGCGCGGATTCCCAGATCGCGGACGACATCGCGACCGACAAGGTGCGCGACACCGCTCCGCTGCCGCTCTGGCTCGTCTGCGACAGCACGCTGGCCGCCTGGCGCGACGCCCAGTCACCCGCCGTTGGCGAATGGCTGCGACAGCACCACTTCGCCGCCGAACGTCACCGCGTCCTGGTACTGCCGGGTGCCAACGGGCGGATCGACGGCGCGATCGCCGGGCTCGGGGTGCTCGCGACACTCGACGATCTCACGCCCTGGCATGCGGCGGGACTGCCCGACCGGCTGCCCGCCGCGACCTGGCAACTCGCGCAGCCGCTTGCCCCGGCAGCGGCCACGCGTTTCGCGCTCGGCTGGCTGCACGGCAGCTACCGCTACGCGCGTTACCGAAGCGGTAGTGCGTCCGCCGGGACGCCGGTCGCGGAACTCGTCGTGCCGCCCGGAATCGATGCCGCGGCGGTTCGCTCGGCAGCCCGGGCGGCCAAGATGGCGCGCGACCTGATCAACACGCCGGCGAACGACCTGGGGCCGGCTGAGCTCGCCGAGGCGGCGGCAGAGCTGGCGCGCGAACACGGCGCTACATTTCGATGTCTGGTGGGTGCGGAACTCGACAGCGGAAATTTCCCGCTGATCCACGCTGTCGGTCGTGGCAGCTCCCGGGCGCCCCGCCTGATCGATTTGCGTTGGGGACGCGCGGACGCGCCCCGCGTGACGCTGGTCGGCAAGGGCGTCTGCTTCGACAGCGGCGGGCTCGACCTGAAGCCCGCCGCCGGCATGTTGCTGATGAAGAAAGACATGGGCGGCGCGGCGGTCGCGCTCGCCGTGGCGCGGATGCTGATGGACGCGCGCGCCGACATCGCGCTGCGCGTGCTGATCCCGGCCGTCGAGAACAGTGTCGGCGGCGACGCCTATCGTCCGGGCGACGTGTTGCGCTCCCGCAAGGGGCTCAGTGTCGAGATCACCAATACCGACGCCGAGGGTCGGCTGGTCCTTGCCGACGCGCTGACGGAAGCCGACGCGGAGAAGCCGGCGCTGTTGCTCGATTTCGCGACGCTGACCGGTGCCGCGCGCACTGCGCTCGGGCCCGAGTTGCCGGCAGTGTTCGCCAATGACGCCGCATTGCTGGCGCGGGCGCAGGCCTGCGCCACGGCCGAGTGCGATCCCGCCTGGCCGCTGCCGCTCTGGGACGGCTACGACGACGACCTGGGCAGCCGCGTGGCCGACCTCGTCAACGCGTCGTCGACGCCGTTCGCCGGCGCCATCGTCGCGGCGCTGTTCCTACGCCGCTTCGTCGCACCGACGACGCCGTGGGCGCATTTCGATCTGTACGGCTGGAATCCGCGCGAGCGTCCGGGCCGGCCAGTGGG
>JAYTNX010000109.1:0-6054 GCA_043748075.1 Pseudomonadota bacterium | reverse complement strand
CCCTTTCTCGAGGAGGCCCTTCGTGCGCGCACGCTGCCCGTATGACTACGCGGTGATCCGCGTGGTACCCCGCGTCGAGCGCGAGGAGTTCGTCAACGTCGGCGTGATCCTCTCCTGCCCTGAGCAAGACTTCCTGCAGGCGCGGATCGAGCCCGACGAGCTGCGACTGCGCGCGCTCGATCCGCAGATCGACCTCGCGGCGCTGCACGTGCACCTCGACGCGATGGCGCTGATCTGCCTCGGCGGTGCGGAGGCCGGGCCGATCGGTCGGCTGCCGCCGCGCGAGCGCTTTCACTGGTTGACGGCGCCGCGCAGCACGATCATCCAGACCTCGGCAGCGCACGCGGGACAGGCGGCCGATCCGGCGGTGGCACTCGAGCGGCTGATGACGACGATGGTCAGGGTCGCCGCGTCGCGCGGTTGATGACCTCCGACATCATCGCTGCGCGCCGCGACTTGCCGCAGTATCACCGGGCACACGCGGGAAACGTAAGGTGACCGGGATGAACGGAATCGACCTGCTGCCGCTCGCGGTGGCGCACATGATCGGCCTTGGCGCAATGGGCTCCTGCATCGGCATCGGCCTGTGGTTCGCGACCGCGAATCCGTTCGCGCGCTGAGGCGCGAACGGAAGTCGGGCGCGGGGCGCGCGATCAGCTCAAGCTGACTTCGGCGACCTTGTCCTTGTAGTCTTTTTTCGGATCGACGCCGAGCAGCATCTTCACGCCGGCCAACAGGCTCGAACCGTCGAGCCAGATCTCGGCGCGCTCGTTGTTGATCGTCAGGCTGCCATGGAGGGTCTCGAAGAGCTCGTGGCCTTTGGAACTGAAGGTCGCGATGGCGCGATTTCCGGCCGCGAGTTTCCGCGCGATGCCGTTGTCCCGGGCGGTGAAGATCCACAGCGGGCTGCGCTTCTCGAGATCAGCGGGTGTCGTCATGCCATCCTCCTTGATTGCGCGACGGGAATGCCCCGGCACTGCGTCGACTCGTTGCACAAAGCGCGCCAGTTCGTCGACGGGCAGCACGACCTCGCCAACCACGTGCCGGGGGCCCGTTCGGGTGGCAGCCACGGCTTCCCGCCCCCGCGGGTACCTCCGTGGTCCGCCCCAAGCCGCGCAAGATTTACCTGTCGAGGCGCAAGAGTTACCCATGCCCGCGAGACTCGAAGGCAGGTTCGAGGGCGAAATTCACACGAGTCCCGTGTTATATTTCGGACTCGAGGCACACCGGAGCGCGTAGTGAAAAACATCACCATTTCCCTCGACGAACACACGTCAGCCGCTGCGCGTGTCGAGGCAGCCAAGGCAGGCAAGAGCGTGTCGCGCTGGATCGGCGACCTTCTGCGCCGACACGTTGCCGAATCCCGTGACTACGAAGCGGCCATGCGCAGTTACCTTGCGGCGCCCATCTTCAAGAGTCTCCCCGGCACACGCCTACCCAGCCGGGACGAGCTCCATGACCGCACTCGTCTTCGTTGACACCAACGTCCTCGTCTACGCGCGAGACGGGCGTGACGAGGCGAAGCACGTCGCCGCTCGCACCTGGCTGGAATCTCTCTGGACGGAGCGTTCCGGTCGTATCAGTACCCAGGTGGTGAGCGAGTACTACGTCACTCTCACTCGCAAGCTACGGCCGACCGTCGACCCGGAGGAGGCCTGGGCCGATGCGCGTCGCCTGCTGTCCTGGAACCCGCAACCCCTCGACGTTGCCGTGCTCGCGGAAGCACGCGAACTTCAGCGTCGGTATCGATTGAGCTGGTGGGATTCGCTGGTTGCCGCCGCGGCCTCGATACAGTCCTGCAGCATCATCCTGTCGGAAGACTTCCAGGACGGCATGATCATCGGCTCTGCAAGGGTGTTGAATCCGTTCACGCATCACGTCAGTGAGCCGGCAAGCCTGTACGCGTTGCAACCGCGAGTGCGGCCCGTCCATCGGTCCCGCGGCCGGCCCCGGAAATCTGTCGCCGCCTGACGCCGGAGGACAATCCCGATGAGCCACATCGAACGCTTGATCGAAGGCCGCAGCCGCGATCTCGGCGATGGCTTCACGGTGCGGCGCGTGCTGCCTGCCGCCGGGCAGCAGATGGTCGGGCCGTTCATTTTCTTCGACCACCTGGGGCCCGTGGGCTTTCCGGCAGGGCCGACGATCAACGTTCGCCCGCATCCGCACGTGGCGCTGGCCACCGTCACCTATCTGTTCGACGGCGAGATCCTGCACCGGGACAGCCTCGGCTTTCACCGCGAGATCCATCCGGGCGACGTGAACTGGATGATCGCGGGCCGTGGCATCGTGCATTCGGAACGCACCACGCCGCGCAGCCTCGTGCAGCCGACGCGCCTGCACGGCATCCAGTCGTGGGTGGCGCTGCCCGATGGCCACGAGGACGATGCGCCTGCCTTCTACCATCACCCCGCCGCGACGTTGCCGCTGTTGCAGACGCCTGAGGGCGTGCGGCTCTGCGTGATCGCCGGCGAAGCGTTCGGCCGACGCTCGCCGGTGGCCACGCACTGGCCGACACTTTACGTCGACGCCGCGCTGCCCTCCGGCGGCAGCTTCGAGTTGCCCGCCGACCACGAAGAGCGCGCGATCTACGTCGCCGACGGCTGCGCCGAAGTCGACGACCAGCCGGTCGCCACCGGCCAGCTCGCCCTGCTCACACCGGGTGAAACGGTTCGCCTGCGCTCAATCGGCGGCACGGCGACGCGCGCGATGCTGCTGGGCGGCGCGCGGTTTCCGACGCCGCGGCATCTCTGGTGGAATTTCGTCGCGTCGTCGCCGGCGCGGATCGAGGCGGCGAAGGGCGCGTGGGGAATGCGCGATCGCGGAGTTTTTCCGGACGTGGTGGGGGACGAAGGGGAGTTCATTCCGCTTCCGGGGTGACCGAGGTCAGCGCAGATCGCGCAACAGCGGGACGGTGTCGACGCGCGGTGCGGCGGGAATTGACATGAGAAAGGCGTGGACGTCGGCGATGGCGGCGTCGGACAGGACCGTGGTCGGATAGGCAGGCATCGCGCGGACGGAGTTGCGGAGGAAGGCGCGCAGCGCTTCGAGGGGCATCGGGGCGGGCGCGAGGCGCGGGCCTGCGGCGCCGCCCTGACCGACGGTGCCGTGGCATTGCCAGCAGCCGACGGTCATGTAGACCTGACGACCCTTGGCGATCGTGGCCTTCGGGTCGGCGGCCTGCAGCGACGTGAAGCAGCTACCGGCGAACACCAGGCACGTGGCGACCACGATGCGGCAACTCCCCTTCATCGCGGCTGGGTCACGACGTCGAGCAGCGCGGGCTGGCCGCGTTTCACGACCGCGACGGCGCGCTCGAGCGCGGGGCCGAGATCGCGCGGGTTCGTGATCGGGCCTTCGGCCCACATGCCCATGGACTTCGCGAGCATCGCGTAGTCGATCGGCGGATCGTCGATCGTAGTGCCTATCCAGGCGCGGTCGACGCCACGCTGGCGGCGATTGGCCATGCGCTGCAGGTGCATGATCTCCTGGTGATAGGCGCGGTTGTTGTGCATCACGCTGAGCAGCGGGATCTGGTGGTGCACGGCGGTCCAGATCGCGCCGGGCGCGTACATGAGGTCGCCGTCGCACTGGATGTTCACCGAGAGGCGACCGTGCTCGCGGTTCGCGAGCGCCGCGCCGACCGCGGCGGGCAGCCCATAGCCGACACCGGCGCCACCGGCGTGGCCGATATAGCGATAGTGGCGGTCGAAGTTCCATATCCGGTGCGGCCAGCCCGAGAGCCAGGCATCGGCACTGACCAGCGACCAGTCCTCGCCCTTGATCGCCTGCCACATCTCCGCACTGAGTCGCGCGGTCGAGATGGGGCTCGCGTCCCAACCGACCGTGGCGGCCTCGATGGCCGCGGCGCGGGCTTCGACGTGCAGCGCCGTCATCGCGGCGCGGCGGGTGGCAATCGTGGCCTGGCGTGCCGGGCCGATGAGCGCGCGGCAGGCCTCGATCAGCGCGGGCAGCGTGGCCTCGGCATCGCCGGCGATCGCGAGATCGATCTCGGCATAGCGCTGGAAGTCCTGATAGTTCGACTTCAGGTAGAGCTCGGCGGCCGAGACGCTGATCAGCTTCGTGCCCGGCCGGGTACGCGGACCCTGGTCGCGCGCGAGGTTGTCGACGAACTCGTTGACCGTGCCCCAGTAGTCGGTGAGCTCGAGTCCGAGGATCGCATCGGCACGACGGATCAACGCGCCGCCGCGCTCGGTCAGCGACAGCTCGTGCGTGGTCGGGAAATTCATCCGGCTGCCCTGGTCGATCACCGGCGCGCCGAGCGTCTCGGCGAGTTCGACCAGCCGCAAGAGGCCCTGCGGCGTGCGCGCGGCGCGATCGGCGACGATCACCGGCAGTTCGGCGGCAACCAGCCATTTCGCGGCTTCGCGAACCGCGCCCGCCTCGCCCGCGGGCGCGGTTGGCCTGACGAGGCGCGGCACGGCGGGCCAACCGGGCGGCTCAACGCCCTCTTCCTGCAGCCCGGAATCGGCGACGAGCATCACCGGCTCCATCGGCGGAGTCATCGTCAGCTTCCAGGCGCGCACCAGCGACTCACCGAAGTGGCGCAGCGAGGCGGGCTGGTCGTCCCACTTCACGAAGTCGCGCACCATCGATACCGGATCCTGCGCACTGTGGATCCATTCGACACCGGGTCGACGCGCCGTGGCCTCGACGCCGTTGCCGAGGATGCCGATCAGTGGCACGCGGTCGCACCAGGCGTTGTAGACGGCCATCGCAGCGTGCTGCAGTCCCACGGTACCGTGCGCAAGGAAGGCCATTGGCTTCAGCGCCACCTTGGCGTAACCATGCGCGATCGCGACCGAAGTCTCCTCGTGCAGGCAGGTGAGAAATTCGGGTGCGCGATTGCCGCCGTAGGTGACGATCGACTCGTGCAGACCGCGGAAGCTCGAGCCCGGATTCGAGGCGACGTACTCGACGCCGAGCGACTTCAGCACGTCGACCATGTAGTCGGAGCCGGGGCGGCCGGCGAGCGTGCCGGGGGCGATCGGCGGCGTGCCGTGTTCGGCGACGGGCAATGCGCCGGTCGCGCCGACCAGCGCGGCGCCGGAGAGGAAGCTGCGACGCGGCAGCAGGCCCGAAGGCTTCTTGCGCGTCATCGGCAGCGCGTCATCGGCAGCGCGTCTGCAGCGACGCGCCTCAGCGCAGCGCGGCGCGTGCGAACTCGCCGAGCTCGCGGTTGTAGCGCTCCGGCTCCTCGGCGAACGGCGAATGACCGCTCTCGGGATAGACGCTGACGCGCGCGCCCTTCACCTTCGCCACCAGATCGCGTGCGACGCTTTCGGGCGTGCTGATGTCCTTGCCACCGACCGTGACCAGGAACGGCACGGTGATCTTCGCGATCTGGTCCATGTTCGCGAGCGAGCGATCGAACATCGAGCGGCGTGCGTACGCGGGCAACATCAAGGCGAGCTGGGTCGCGCGGTCGTACCAGGCTGGCGGCATCTCGTGGCCGGTCAGCAGGCGCGCGCCAGTGCGGGCCGCCGCGATGTTGTCCTCGAGGTTGGCGGAGAGCTGCCTTTCGCGGTTGCGGGCCATCATCTCGGCCACGGCGGGCGGCGCCGCCGCGGGAGGCGGCGTCAGCCCGCCGTACGCGCCCGTCAGCACGATGCCGCGCAAGCCCGAGGCCCCGTACTCGCGCAGGTAGTCGGCGACGATCAGCGTGCCGTAGGACCAGCCGACCAGCACCGGACGATCGAGACCTGTGGCCTTGATCACCGCCTGAACGTCGCCGGCATAGTTGCGGTAGTCCTGGTAGGCATCCTTGTTCCACGGCTTGCCCGAGTTGCCGTGGCCGCGCAGGTCGAAGGCGACCACGTAGAACTCATTGGTCAAGGGCGCGCGCAGCTGGTTCTCCCAGCTGACGTAGCTCTGGCCGATGCCGTGCACGAGCAGGATCGGCGGCTTCGACTTGTCGCCGGCGGTGACGACGTTCAACGGCACGCCACCGGCGCCTTCGACCACCTGGAAGCGCAGCGCTGCCGGCGCGACCGGTAACGTCGTCGGCATCGCGGACTTCGCACCCGGCGCGGC
>JAYTNX010000108.1:0-8676 GCA_043748075.1 Pseudomonadota bacterium | reverse complement strand
GCGTCGCTGCAGCCGGCGAACTGCGGCTTCGACGTGGCACGCGGCACCGGCGAAGCCGCGGAAGTGCCGGGGTGGACTGAGCACTTCAGGTCGCGCTTCGAGGGGGCACCGCTGAAGGGGGTACGTCTGCATTGGACGCAGCCGGACGGGCGGGCCGCAGCACAGATCGGAGAGTTCGTCATCACGGCGGCGGGCGTCGAGGGCAGCCTGATCTACGCCGCGTCGGCGGGGATTCG
Organism: Pseudomonadota bacterium; assembly: GCA_043748075.1. Taxonomy (GTDB): domain Bacteria; phylum Pseudomonadota; class Gammaproteobacteria; order Steroidobacterales; family Steroidobacteraceae; genus UBA964. Next base: position 8,440 of record JAYTNX010000108.1, on the reverse strand, counting down.
CGACGCCATTGCCTCGGGCGGCCACGCGCTCGTCACGCTCGATCTGCTGGCGCAGCGCCCTGCGGAGTCGGTGCGCGACGCGCTGGCGTCGCCGCGCGGGTCGCGGTCGTTGTCGACCCATCTCAAGTCGAAGCTCGGCCTCGAGGGCGTGCGCGCCGCGTTGCTGTACGAATTGTTGCCGCGCGACGTGCTCTCCGATCGGGGGCAACTGGCGGTGGCGTTGAAGGCGCTGCCGCTGCGGCTGCGGGCGGCGCGGCCGCTGGCCGAGGCGATCAGCACGGCGGGCGGTGTACGATTTGCGGGCCTGGACGAGCGACTGATGCTCCGGGCGGTACCCGGGGTTTTCTGCGCCGGCGAAATGCTGGACTGGGAGGCGCCGACCGGAGGCTATCTGCTCACGGCGTGCTTCTCGACGGGAGTCGCGGCGGCGACAGGGGTGGCCGAGTTGCTGAAACGTTGACCGACATCGAGCGGATGGCCGGCCGACGGGGCGCGTAGGGCCGCTACTCCATCGCCGCCAGCGCCCGCAGTGTCGCTGCCACGACGCGGCGGTGCTGTTCCTCGCGGTCGATGGTGGGCGCCCAGTCTTCGTTGTAGCCTCCGCCTACGAACGCGCCGAAGTACATGTGTATGCCGCCCGGAATCGGCACCCAGGTGCTGCCTTGCGGAAACGCGTCGCGATGGGCCGCGAAAGCCGGCGGTGGCTCGCCGTCGGGTGTGGCGCGATGGACGTGCCAGACCGGCCTCGGGAAATCGTGCAGGCTGAACGCGGGGTAAGAGTCCCAGATCACGATGCCGCGCAGCGCGCCGGGATGCAGTCGCGCGTACGCCCCCGTCATCGCCCCGCCGACGGAGTGGCCGATCAGCACCCAGCGCGTGATGTCCGGGTTCGCCGCGATGACATCCGAGGCGCGATCGACGCCGTAGATGGCGAGTTCCAGCGGCATCGGTACGAGGACCACGCGATAGCCGGCGGCGGCGATCGGACGCAGGGTCGGCAGGTAGCCACGGATTTCGACGTAGGCGCCGGGATAGAAGATGACACCCATGCGCTCCGGCGAGCGGCGCGGCCGCAGTACGAGGAAGCGGTCGTACTGGACCTGCACGTCGGCGTCCGAGCGGGCGGCCGCCAGCGCGGTGGGGGAGGCGTCGGCGTGGCGCCTCGCACCCATGAACCAGGTGCCGCCGGCCGTGAGCAGGACCAGTGCCACGACGCCGACGAGGAGCCCGCGCGCGAGTCGCTTCATTCGAAGAGCGCCCTGCGAGTTCCTGCCTGCGGTGCCTGGTGGGCCTGACGCGCCGGATCCGCAGGTGTCATCCCCGCACCGACGAGCGCGGCTGGAGGTCGTTGATCCCCCAGAACTCGAGCTCGCGCTCGAACGACCACAGGGGATGGACGCGCTCGAGATCCGCCAGCGCGTCGTTCGACGCGAAATCGTAGCCGTTGCCGCGATCGTTGTACCACTCGGCGTAGCGCAGCGGATAGACGACTTCTTCCGAGAATCGGCTCAGCAGCTTCATCAGCCACAGCGGGAACTGTCGATAGCGAAAGCGGGTGCCGTGCCGGTTGCTCCGCTCGGCAATCTGTACCAGTTGCGCGCCCGTCAGCGCGCTCGAAGCGATCGACAGGTTCTCGTTGGCGAATACCTCGGGGTACTCGAAGCAGGTGCCGACCCACTGGCCAACGTCGCGGACATCGATCCAGTTCACGAGGAAGGCGGGCGGGGTGATGCCGGGAATGTTGTTCTCGCGGATCATCGTCTGCGACAGCCGCGAGTCGCCGCGAAAGTGCTGCTGGGCGGTGTAGTCGACACGGTGCATCGCGTAGTAGTAGGCCGGACGATGGATGCAGGTGACGTTCACGCCCTGTCCGCGCAGGAATGCGGACAGGCGCAGTTTCTGGTCGATCCACCACGGGATCTCGGGCACCGCGTCGGCGACGCCAGTCACCTTGTCGGTCGGGAAGATCAGCGTGACGACGTGCTGCACGGACGGATTCGCCTTGAGCGCGGCCAGTGACGCCATCACCTGCCGCATGACGATCGCCCGGCCTCCCTGCGGGTCCCGGCCATGGTTGGTGATCCTGCCGGCCTTGCTCGTGTTCGCAGTGTTGTAGAGCACGACGCCGGCGCAGCCCGCGAAGGCGGCGGTGAGGGTGGCCTCGGAATTCATGTCCACGCCGGACTGCAGCGTCAGCAGGCCCGGCGAGGCAGCCTCGGTGCGCAGGAGCAGCGTCTCGAGGCGGGCGGCCGCTTCGGTGCCGGGCGTACGGAACAGCGCCCTGACCCGGAACCGTCCCGTGCGCACCAGCTCCTCGACAATGGCGTAGCACTCCCAGCCCGTGGCGCAGGTGACGGCGATCAGCGGCAGCTCGTCGAGTCGCCTCGCGACCGGCGGCTGCGTCGCGCGACGCTGTTTCTCGGCGAGGAGGGCGTCGATCAGCCGCCGGTTGTTGCGCTGGATGGCCTGCTGCGCCAGATGCACTGCGGTATCGCGATTCATGGCGCGGGCCCGCCCGCGACTGCGGGCAGGTCGCGGTCGAGCCAGGCGCGGACGTCCGCGCCGATCTTCGCGCCGGCTTCCTGCACCGCCATGTGGCCGACGCCCGGATAGCTGATGAAGGTCAGTGACGGGACGCCGCTCAGCAGCGCGCGAAACTCGACCGACTGGGAAAACACCGCCGTAGTGTTGGCCTCGCCCCAGAGCAGCAGCACCGGCGTGCGAATCCGGCGGATCAGCCCTTCGATGTCGCCCGCCACGTACTGTGACAGTCGATCGAGCTGCGCCTCACGTTGCCCTTCCCGACGCCACATCGCGTACCAGCGGTCGATCAGCGACTCGGGCAGGTTCGCGGGGTTGCCAAATCCGCTGCGCAGCATGAACGCCGGCAGCGCCCGCGGCAGGATGTACTTCAGCAAATAGGCCGCGCGCGGGATGGTGCCGCTGCGTTTGCGCTCGCGGCCCTCGAGCGAGCCGGGATTGAGCAGGATCAGGCGCCGTACCCGGTCGGGGTGCGCCACGGTGTAGTGGATCGACACCGTGCCTCCCAGCGAAGTCCCCGCGATCACGAAGTCCTGCAGGCCGAGCGCATCGACGAATTTCTCCGTCAGCGCGAGCGTGCGGGCCTGGGTGTAGTCGCCCGTCGGGTCCGGACCCGTCAGTCCGTGGCTGGTCATGTCCACCCGCACGACCCGATAGCGATCGCGCAGCGCCGCGACCCACGGCTCCCAGTCGAGCAGGTTCGAAAAATTGGCGTGCAGCAGCAGCACGGCCGGTCCGCTGCCTTCGTCGCGATAGTGCATGCGCACGCCGTCGATCACGATGAACCGGGAAGGCGGCTGCGCATAGCGGGCCTCGAGCTCCGCGGCGGGCAGGTCGCGATAGACCCAGAGCGCCACGGCAAGTGCCAGGGCCAGCACGCCGGCGAAGCCTCCGAGCAGGTACGGCCATCGGCGAGGTCGGCTCATGCAGTGCTCCAGGGGTTCCGTGTGAGATCGATTGCGACGTTAGCGCGGACGAACCGGTGCATCGTCATGCGTGGTGATCGTGGCGCCGGGTTTCATCCGCTCGGTCGCGACCGCTTTCACGTAGGCGACGGTCGCGAGATGACAGTAGCTCTGGCCCTGCACAGCGCGTGGCAGCAGTGCCGTGATCCAGCTGTCGTAGTCCTGGAACAGCCCCGGTGAATTCAGGTGCGCAGCGCCGTCCGTGCCGCGATAGATCGACTGGAAATCACCGAGATACGCGCGGCCCGTGACGTAGGGCGCGTTGCGATCGATGACGAGCGCTGCGGCGCGCGTGGCCGCGGCCGGATTGCCGTCGCGCTGCAGTTGGGCAACCGCCGTGTCGCGCGTCCACTGCGCGACCTGCCAGCAAGCGCGCTGACGACCCGCCGCCCGCGCGCCGTAGGCGGCTCGCAGGTGGGCCGCGGTCTTGACCTTGCACGACACCACGATCGGCAATTGGCCGGCATAGGTCACGACCTGGAAGATTCGCAGCGGTGGGACCGTCGGCTTCGAATGGCGATAGGCGGCCATCGAGTCGAACACGGTGTTCTCGCCGACGACCGTGGTGTCCGCCAGGAACTGCTGCACGGCGATGCAGTAACGCGACGAGGTCGGTTCCGGCAACGGCAACGGCAACGGCACCGTCGGCGCAGCAGTGCTTGCGCCGGCGACCACCGCCACGACGACTGCCCACCCTGCGCGCTGCATCGACCTGCTCCCCCTGGGGCGCGGCGCCGCGCCGCTGTCGGCCAGCGCGCGGCTTCCCGCGCCGACGCGGGAATAGTAGGTTCCCGCGCGACGCCGGATACGACGCGCCGGTCGCGATGGCCACTGCGTGGGCCGGGAAAGCGCTCAGTAACTGACCGTGACGACTACCGTGTCCGCGAAGCTGCCCGCCGCGGGATTCTGCAGCGCGGGAATCCGGCCGTAGACCGTCCGGTTCGCGGAGCGCGTGGCGCCGGCCGGCACGTTGAGGGCGACGGCGACCTGCCCCGTGCCAGCGGTGCCGTCGCCCCAGACCAGCGCATAGGTGGAACTGGTGAACAGGTTGTAGTTGAGCGGATTGGCGCCGGACATCAGCCGGCGCGCGGTGAAGTCGCCGCCGAGGCCGGTGCCGATCGCCAGTGACGCGCTGACGAGCTCGGCGACGCCGCTGGCAGTGCATCGCAGCGTGATCCGGCCGGCCGCGGTGCGGGGTGTCGCGCTGAGCGCGTCGTAGGTGCCGAACGCGACCGGAATCGCGCTTGCCGTGCAGCTGACGGCCGCGTTCGACAGGGGCGCCGCCGCCGCGAGCGTCGCCGCCAGCAGCCGCACCCGCAGCCACGAACGCGCTTCGGCGGCGGCGATGCGCGCGGCGTCGGTCACGGTGCGTGCTCGGGCGCCGCCGCGTTGCGCACCTGCATGCCGGGCGCCCCGAGGCTGCGGCAGCCCAGCGTGCCCATATCCGGTTGCGGATCGTGGGCCGGTGGCGGCTCGATGCGAAAGCGGCACTGTCCACCGGGCCAGGTCGCCGTTGCGGCGAGGCCGTGATCGAAATTCGTCACGTACACGAAGCCGTCGAGGGCCACCGGAAACGGTACGCCGTTGAAGTCGACCACGGCACCGGCAGGGACTGGCGTGCGATCGTCCTGCAGCAGCCGGAAGGTGCCGCCGTGGATCCGCGCGACGGCGAGTCGCGCCACCACGCCGCTGCGCCACGGCGGCGCCACCGTCAGTTCTGGCGCCTCGATGCGCACGTCGAGCGGCAGGTCCGCAGGGTCGATGCCGATGCGGTTCGGTTCGTAGGCGCGCAGGTCCGCCAGCAGCGCGCGTCCGTGCGAATCCGTATGCGCCACGACCTGGTTCTCGAGGTAGACCGGAACGCCCGCCAGGCCCGCGACGTCCACGACGGCGAAGCTGCCGCTGACGCTGCGCGACGCCCGCCAGTCGCCGTCCAAGAGCGTGGCCGCGCCGCTCAGCCACGCGCTCTGCAGCGTGCCGGAGCCGTTGCGTGCGGCCTGCAGTTCGAGTTCCGCCGACTCGGCGCGACGCCGCCAGCGCAGGTCGTAGTCGCCGCTGGAGCCGGCGCTGGCGCGATAGTCGACGCCGGGACCGGGACCGCCGTTCTGCGACAGCGCCACGATCGCTTCTGCGGTGCGCTCGGAGGCCGAATCCGTTTCCGCCGACACGCTGAGGCTGCGTCGCTCGCCGAGCGGCCGGGTGTAGATCAGGAAACCGGCCGTCGCGGCGTCGTCGCCGAGTGAACGCGTGGCGATCGCGGTCAACGCGCCCCAGTCACCGAAGCGCAGGCTGTGGGTGAGGCTGACCACTTCCGACAGGAGCCGCGCCGCGGTTTCCTGGCGCGCCCAGGCGATCGACCATGAGCCGGCGCGGCCGAGCGTCAGCCCGAGCTGCGCGAGATCGCGCGATCGCAGGCGACGCCAAGGCTCGTCAGGGTCGCCGACCTGCCGGTAGGCGGCGTCGCGACGTTCGTGGCTGGCCAGCACGCTGAAGCGGCGGCCGCGCCGCTCGAACGCTACCCCCGCGAGCCCGCCCTGGCCGTCGGCGTCGCCGCCGCGAGCGGCCGTCGCGCTCAACACGCCCAGGCGTCCGAGTGCCAGCGTGGCGCCGCCGCCGAGGTTGCGCAGTCCGGGCTGCCGGTACTCGCCATGGGCCTCGACCGTGACGATGTCGTTCAGGCCACGACGCCAGGTCGCCTGGCCCATCATCGAGCCGTAGCGGTTGCTGGCGAACGCGTAGTCCTCGCGCAGCCGGCCAACGTCGACGGCGTACTCCGTCAGGCCGCCTGCCAGCAGCGTCGGGCTCGAATAGAACGCCTGCGTGGTGACGGTCTCGCGTCCAAGCGCGTCGCGGACCACGAGACTGATCTGGCCGCTGCCCGAGATCGCCGGGACGCGGTCGATCACGAACGGCCCAGGCGCCACGCGCTGGCTGGACGTCAGCTGACCGTTGACGAAGACATCCACGGTGGAGGGCACGACGGCGGTTCCGTTGGCCGACAACAGCGGCATCGTCAGCAGGTCGGGACGCTGCGCGAAGTTGCGGGCGAAGCGCAGCCCGCCGAAGCGCACGCTGTCGCCGTAGCGGCCCGCATCGCTGATCGCATCGCCGACGCTGAGCGTCGCCAGCCGGTCGGGGAAGTCGCGGGTCAGGGTCGTATCGAGTCGCAGTGCATGGGTCGCGAGGTCGTCGTGACGCGCGAGAGTCGTGGAAGTCAGTACACCGAGTGGCGAGAACAGACCGAGCTCCGCGAAGCCGCCGGCGAGCGAGTCCTCGCCGCGTTGACCGAAGAGCTGGTAGTTGACGAAGGCGCCCGGTGTCGCCTGTGAGCGCAGGGCGACGTCGCGACCGCGAACCTCGAGATGCGAACCGAGAAAGGCGTCCGGCGGGGCGCGCACCGTCACGCGCTGCGCCGCTACGTCCAGCTCGTATCCCAGGCCACCGCGCGCCTCGAGCGCATGGAAGCGTTCGCCCGCTTCGAGGCGCGGCGGCGTCGCCGGCAGCCGCAGGCGCAGCGTCGCGAAGTCCTGCTCGCGCAGCCAGATCCGGTCGGTCTCCTGCAAGACGAACAGTACCGTGCCCGTTTCCGAACCGGCGACCACGAACTCCAGCGCCGCCTCGATCGGCGGCGGCGTCACCGCCGCGGCGGTTGCCGTCGCGAGTGCCAGTATCCACGCGAGCCGGCGGACCCTCATGGCGGCATGCGGCCCCGATCAGGGCGCGGCGGGCGCGACTGAGGCGATGAACTCGCCGCGGTTGCCACGCCCGCGGATCCGCAGCGGTGCGGCACGCGGCGGCGCGTCGGCGGGTGGCAGCACCCACTGCGCGGAAGCACCCGGCAATACATAGCGATTCACGCCATCCTGCAGCGGCTGCGTGCCCGCGCCGAAGTCGACGCTGAGGTCGGTCAGCTGCAGATGAGCCGTGCCCGCATTGAAGACAGTCACCGCAACGCTGCCGTCCGGGTTCCACGCTGCGGACCAGTCCAGGCGAGGTTCCGGCGCTGCGACGGAGGGTGCGACGAACACGGGCAAGCTCAGCCGCAAAGACACCTTGAGTGCGCCCGGTTCAGTTGCCGCCTGCGGCACCTCCTGCAACAGCAGTCGATAGGTGCGCTCCACGGCCGGGTCGACCCCGGTCCGCAGCGCGACGCGCACCAGCTGCGATGAATTTGCGGCGATGCTGAGCACCGCCGGTGACACCAGCACGTCGCGGGTCTCGTCGAACTGGTCCATACCCTGCGGCTGCGACCAGCGCACGATGCCCGCCTGAACCACCACCGGCGAATCGGATTCGTTGCGCAGGGTCAGCGCCTGGGTAGTCTGTGAGGCGCTCAACGCGACTCGAATTGGCGCGATGCTCAGCGAGCCGGCCCACGCTGCCGCGGCGCCGACCCCTGAGGTGCCGACGATCGCCAGCGCCGCGGCGCAGCGCGTGAGGCGGCGCGCGCGCGTCATGGTTGCGCCGCCATCCTAGTAGGTGACGGTGACGGTGATCGTGTCGCTGTACGCGCCCGTGACCGCCGCCTGGTTCAGCGCCGAGTCCGGCAGACGCCCATACACCGTGAAGGTCGAGGGCGATGCGACGCCCAGCCCGGTGCCCGCCTGTCGCGCGGTGCCGCCGGTGCCGTCACCCCAGATCGTGGTGTAGGCCGCGGTGGTGTACAGGTTGTACTGCAGCGGGTTCACGGCGGGCGCCATCAGGCGCTGCGCCAGCGTGCCGCCGGTGGTCGTGCCGGCATTCAGCGCGACGGTGTACGGCGTGCCGCGAGTGCAGCGCACCTGCAGGGTCGACGAACTCGAGACGTTGCCCGCGCCAGGTGTGTAGCTGCCGAAGGCCAGTGCGGTGGCTGAGGCATTGCAGGTTGCCAGCACCGTGGCGGTCACGTTGAACGTCGTCGTGGCCGTGGCCGCGTCGGCGATCGGCGCGCTCAG
>JAYTNX010000107.1:0-7863 GCA_043748075.1 Pseudomonadota bacterium | reverse complement strand
CGTCGGACAGTCGTTCCACGATCGCGCGACGGCGCCCGAGATGGTCGTGATCCCGCCCGGTCGCTTCACGATGGGCTCGCCCGAGTCGGAAACGACGCGCGAAGGTCGGCGCGCCGAGACCGCGGCCTGGGAGCGGCCACAGCGCACCGTGACGCTGTCGCAGCCTATCGCCGTCGCCCGCTACTTCGTCACGGTCGCCGAGTATTCGCAGTTCTTCAGCGCGACGCAGCGGGTGCAGACGGACGGCTGCAACGTCGTCGATGCCGGACAGTGGCAGCTGCAGGCGCGCCGCTCCTGGTCCGATCCCGCGTTCGCTCAGACCGCTCGACACCCGGTCACCTGCGTGACCGTTGCCGACGCGCAGGCCTATGCGGATTGGCTGTCCTCGCAGACCGGGCACCGCTATCGCTTGCTGCACGAGGCCGAATGGGAGTACGCCGCGCGCGCGGGCACGACGACCAGCCGCTGGTGGGGCGAGGACCCCGCCACGTTGTGCCGGCACGCCAACGGCGCCGACCTCAGCTACGACCGCGTTCGGCCCGGCGAACCGGCGGTGAACCGCCGTTGCGACGACGGCTTCGTGTTCACGAACCCCGTCGAGGCGTTCCCGGCCAACCCGTTCGGCCTGCACGACATGCTCGGCAATCTCTGGCAGTGGACCGCTGACTGCTTCGTCGAGCAGTTCGCCGCAGCGCCGGCCGACGCGTCCTCAGTGATCGAAGGCGGCGACTGCACACGGCGCGCGATCCGCGGCGGGTCCTGGCACAACTATCCGGATGCGCTGCGGTCGGCGGCGCGATTCGCACTGCCGCCCACCCTGCGTAGTGCAAGTATCGGCTTTCGCGTGGTGCGGATGGCCGACGTATCGCCGGCCGGATGAACCGACGTGGCGTCGAGCGACAGGGGCCGAACCAATGCCTGCGTGGGGGGCTGAGTTCGCGGAATCGCTCAGTCGGGAACGACCAGGCCCGCGGCCCGCACGCCGCTGACGATGAACTTCTCGTCATTCTCCGGCGCAGAGCCCGCCGCGGCCGCGGCGCCGAGCAGCGTGCCGGTCGCATCGCGTATCAGCACCCCACCGCCGATCGGCAGGAAGCGGCCCCCGGTCGCGGCGGTGAGGCCGGCGACGACCGCGGGATTGGTGCCGAGACCCTTGGCGATCTGCATCGACGAGCGGCCGAAGCCGAGGGCCGTCATGGCCTTCGCATGCGCGATGTCGACGCCGAAGGTGCCGACACCGTCGGCGCGCAGCGCGACACGCAGGTGGCCACCGGTGTCGGTGACGACCACGGTCAGCGCGTGTACGTTCTCGGCGCGGCCGGCGTCGAGGGCGGCCTGGGCGATGGCGAGGGCGGTGGCGAGCGGCAGTGTCATGGTTTCAGTCCCAGCGATCCTGGATTGACGAGCCCCTGCGGATCGAGGGCCTGCTTGAGCGACTCGAGCAGCTGCCAGGTGCCGGGCTCGCGGCTCTCGCGATAGCGGTAGGCCTTGCCGATCTGCACGTGTACGCAGCCGAGGCGCATCGCCATGTCGGTGAAGCCGGAGCGAATGTCCTGCATGGCCCGTTCGGCTTCCGGGTTGCGCGCGAGCTTCGGCAGCTTGTCGAGGAAGGGTTTCTCGATCATCCGCTCATGATAGACGGTGCGCTGGTCGGGCCAGTAGAACAACGGCTCGATGCAGATCGTGTTGTTGCCGACGGCGAAGAAGATCACGCCGTACTCGATCTTGTGTCGCGCAACCAGGTGCTGCTTGCTCGCCATGAACGCGTGGATCGCGGCCAGCGTTTCGGGCGTGCGCGAGTGCGCCGACAAGGTATTGATCGGCACCCAGCGTTCGCCGCCTGTGCCGAGCAGGCCGTTCGGAGGCGTGAACGGCGTGCCATAGATCGCGCGCGGGACCGAAGGCTCGACCTCGGTGCCGCCGTGGCGGGCGACTATCTCGCGGATCGCGACCAGCCTGGCGTCGGCGCCTGGCGCGGTGGGATCTTCGACGATCACGTGTATCAGGAAGCTTGCATCGTCGAAGATCCGCTTGCCGGCGATCGCGATGCGCGCGGCGTCCTTGAGACCGGATACCAGCGACGCGCCGGATTTCGCGACGCCGGCGAGATACTGCAGATCCTTCGCGAAGCCCTCACCGCGCGATGCGAACGCGCGGGTGACATAGGGGTCCCAGCCGTGGCATTCGGCCGCGAGCCCGCGCTTCGCGATCTCGCGCATCGCATCCAGCGTCGGGCCCGACTCGGCGATCGTGAAGGATGCGAATCGCGCGTGCTCGGGAAACGGGATCAGCCGCAGTGTCGCGCGCGCCTTGAAGCCCAGCGCACCGGTGTCGCCCAGGAACAGGCCCGTGAGGTCCGGCCCGTAGGTGCGGAAGAAAGGGCTCGGCCGGTAGATCGAGGCGCCCGAGCCCGTCTTCAGGATCGAACCATCGGCCAGCACGACCTCGAGACCCAGCGTGGACTCGGCCGTGGTGCCGTAGGCCGTGGACCCCTTCAGGAAGCTGCCTTGAGACAGCGCGCCGCCGACCGTCGAGGAGTAGCCCGACGCCGGGCCGTAGTAGGGCGTACGCAGGCCGCGCGCCTTCAGCGCGTCATACAGCTTCTTCCAGGTGCAGCCGGCCTCGACCGTGACGAACAGATCCTCGGCGTTGATTTCCACGATGCGGTCGAGATCCAGAAGGTCGAACACCACGGTGTGCTCGCGCACCGCGAGGTAGCCCGAGGTGTACGACAGCCCGCCGCCGCGCGGGATCACTGCCCGGCCGAGTTCGACGCACAGCTTGACGGCGCCGGCGAGTTGCTCGACGGTGAGTGGGCGCACGACCAGCTCGGCGGTGGTGCCGCGCGAATAGACGTCGGTGGAAAAGAACTCGAGCTCGGCCTTGGAAGACACCACGCGCTCTGCGCCCACGATCGCCTGCAGTCGGCCCGCGAGCACATCGGTGGTCGTTCCTCTCAGCTGTTCCGCCAACGCCACGCCACTCTCCCGAACGCCTGAAACTACGTGTAATGTGCAAGTATGATCGACGGCAAGTCAAGACAGGCGCCCGGCACCGGAAGCGTCCGTCCCGGCCACCCGCTGGCCGGCTGGGCGGCCGTCGGCCTGCTGCTCTGCGCCTACGCCGTGTCCTTCCTCGACCGACAGATCATCAGCCTGCTGGTGCAGCCGCTCAAGGCTGATCTGGGCATCAGCGACACCCAGATCGGCATCCTGCAGGGCCCCGCCTTCGGTGTGTTCTATGCCGTGCTCGGCCTGCCGCTCGGCTGGCTCGCGGACCGGGTCAACCGCGTGAGGCTCGTGGCGCTGGCGATCACGTTGTGGAGTGCGATGACGATCGCCAGCGGCCTCGCGAACAGCTTCGAGGGGCTGCTGCTCGCGCGGATCGGGGTCGGCGTCGGCGAGGCCGCCCTGGTGCCGGCGGCCGTCTCGCTACTCTCGGACCTGTTCCGCCCCGAACGTCGCGCGCTGCCGCTGAGCATCTTCACCTCCGGGATCTCGGTCGGCCTCGGGCTCGCGCTGGTGCTCGGCGGCGCGTTCGTGACCTGGACCGAGACCGGGGCGGTTGGCGCCTTGCCCTGGCTCGGTCGCTGGCTCGAGGCGCAGCAGCCCTGGCAGGCGACGTTCGTACTCGCCGGCCTGGTTGGCCTGCCGGTCGCCGCGCTGGTGTTGCTGCTCGACGAGCCTCGCGCCGTGGGCGCGGGCGCGGGCGCGGGCGCGGGCGTGGGCGTGGGCGTAGAGGTGGGCATGGATGCGGACGCCGGCGCTACGGACCCCCACCAGCCGGTGAGCGGCGCGCTGCGCTACCTGCGCGAGCGCCGCGATTTCTTCGTGCCGATGCTGCTCGGAGTCTCGGCGCTCTACATCCTCTCCAGCGCCGTCGGCGCCTGGATGCCCGCGCTGTTCATCCGTCGCTTCGACTGGACACCGCAACAGGTTGGCCAGTCGCTTGGTGCGTGGATCATGCTGGTCGCGATCAGCGGCAACCTGCTGAGTGGCGTGCTGACCCAGGCCTTCTCCCGGCGCGGCTGGATCGACGCGCCGGTGCGCACGATGCTGGTCGGCGCCGCGCTGATCCTGCCCACCGCCACGCTGGCGCCGCTGCTGCCGGACGCGGAGTTCGTGATGGCCGGCGTGCTGGCGATGTACTTCGCGATTGCGCTGACCTTCGGCATCGCGACCACCGCATTCGTGGCCGTGACGCCGCCGCGCCTGCGCGGCCAGGTGGTCGCGATCTACCTGCTGATCGGCAATCTCGTGGGTCTCGGGCTCGGCCCGCCGCTGGTCGGCCTGCTGGTCGACCGGGGTGGCGCCACGTTCGGCGCGGTCGGCCCGGCGCTGGCCGGGGTCTGCGTCGTGGTGGCAGCGCCGGCGGTGCTGTTGCTGCAGCGCGCGCGCCGCGCGTTCGCCGGTGCCGTCCCGCTCAGCCCCGCGGCGCCAGCGCCTGGCGCGCCGCATTCGACGCGGCAGTGAGTCCCTCGACCGCGAGCCCGTAGCCGAGCTCGTTCGCGACCAGCGTCTTGAGACGCTGCGTCAGCGCGACGCGCGCGTAGCGCAGCGTGAGGGTCGGCTGTGCGGCGAGCTGGCGCGCCCGCGCCATCAGCTGCGCGGCGGGCAGCACTTCCTGCACGATGCCGAGCTGCAGCGCCTGCGGTGCCGCGATCTTTTCCTGCGTCAGCAGGAAATAGCCGCCGCGGATCGGCCCGAGCACGTGGGGCCACAGCACGTGGACTCCATCGGAAGGCGAGACGCCAAAGGTGAGATGCGGCCAGTCCTGGAAAACGGCCGTGTCGGCGGCGAGCAGCAGGTTGCAGGTCAGCAGGTATTCGCTGTGCACCAGCGCCGGTCCGTTGACCGCGCCGATCACCGGCACCTCGATGTCGAGCAGGTTCTGGATGACCTTCTTGCTCTCCCAGAAGAGACGGTCCCAGCGCGTCACGCCATCGACGGTCGGGTCCAGAGTCGAGGGATCGTCGCGCAGCAGTTCCGCGCACCAGGCGTCGCCGGTGCCGGTCAGAATCATCACGCGGTTGCCGCGGTCCTTGCCGATCTCGAAGAACGCGTCGACCAGCTCGGAGCGTGCGGCGCCCGAGAAGCGGAATGGGCCGCCGTCGCTGTGCAGACGGGCCTCGAGGATGCCCTGCGCGTCGCGCGACAGTGCCAGGTGGCGGAAGCGGTTGAAGTAGTCGGGGTCGTTCATGTTGCGGCAGTCCGCCGTACCGGGACGCTATGATCGCATCGTCGGCGCAGTGACGCGCCGGGCGCAACGGGTGAAGACATGGCCATGAATGACCTGATCCGCGTGGGCGTGCTGGTGCCGGCCGGCAACACGATCCACGAACGCGAGTTCGCGGCGCTCTGTCCCGCCGCGGTGGAGTTCCGCTTCGCGGGCTTCTCCTATCCGCCGATGGGCAGGCCGGAGTTCTGTGCCGACCTGTTTGCGCAGATGTCGGCGCCCGTGGCGGAGCTGAAGGCCTGGGGAGCGCGCGCGCTGCTGGTCGGTTGCACGACGGCCTCGATGCTCTGTGCGGACCCGGCGCGCGAAGCGCAGCTGCAACAACTCGCCGGCGTGCCGGTCGTGACCGCGGCCAGCGCGGTGCGCGACGCGCTCGCGGCGCTCGGCCTGGCGCGCATCGCGGTCGCGACGCCTTACGGCGAGCGCGGCAACGGCGTGGTCGTCGACTATCTGCGGACGCTCGGCATCGAGACTGTCGCGATCCGCGGCCTCGATCTCGATCGTTCCCCCGAGGTCTGGAAGCGTGAGGCGTCGGCGTTGACGGCGCAGCAGGTCGTCGACCTCGGCCTGTCGGTCGACGCGCCGTCCGCCGAGGCGCTGTACCTGCCCTGCACCGGCATCGGTTCGGTGGAAGCCATCGATCTATACGAACGTCGCGCCGGCAAGCCGGCGCTGAGCTCGGTGCAGGCGGGCTTCTGGGCGACGATGCGGCGCCTCGGCATCGACGCGCGTCAGCCGGGCGCCGGGCGGCTGATCCGGGAGTGGGACGTCGGGGCGCGGCCAGTCACCGCGTGACGACGGTTGCGCCGATCCGGTGATACTCGACGAGCTCGAGGGCGTTGCCATCCGGATCCTCGATGCGCGCCAAGCTGTACGCGGTCTTCGGCGACTCGCCGCGCACCAGCGGGGTGATGACCTTGCCACCGGCCGGCACGGCGCGCGACAGGATGCCCGCGAGGTCCCGGACGACGAGGTTGATCGAGCTCGAGCCGTTGCCGCGTGGCTGGGGCGGACCGTTGCGATACGTCAGACTGATGCCGGGCGTGGTCGGCCGGTCGTCGAAGCCCATCACGACTTCGAAGTTCTCGAGGTCGGGCATGCCGCGGCCGCGTTCGATCAGCCCCAGGACGCCGGTGTAGAAGCGGAACGAGCGCTCGAAATCCGCGACCACCAGCGTGATGAAGTTCAGGTGCGGTTCGGGAAAACGCGGCAGCGTATCGACGGGCTTGAACGGCGGCGACGGCGCCTCGGCACCCATGGCCAGCGTGGCCGCCGCGCCGGAGGCGGCGAGGGCGACCAGCGCCGACGCGAAGGCGGCGCGAGCGTGGCAACCCAGGGTTCCGGTCCGGTCGTAACGGCGGGTCTGGTCCATGACGATTCACCACTGTCCGGGGCGGATAGATGGTTGTAGTCTACATGGAAACGGCGAGGGGCAGGTTTGCCGCGCATCGTGAAGCACGGGGCAGGAGTGGTGGGCGGTCCGCTGTTCGGCCATCCGCGCGGGCTCGCTTATCTCGCCTTCACCGAGACCTGGGAGCGCTTCTCGTTCTCGGGCATGCAGGCGCTGCTCGTGCTCTACATGGTCGACGAGCTGCTCACGCCCGGGCATGTCGAGCACGTGGTGGGTTTCGAGGTGCTGCGCGGCGCGATCGAATCGCTCTATGGTCCGCTCGAGCCGCAACCGCTGTCCTCGGTGATCTTCGGTCTCTATACCAGCCTCGTTTTCCTGGTGCCGGTGTTCGGCGGCTGGCTCGGCGATCGCGTCTTCGGCCAGCACCGCATGGTGTTCGCCGGAGCGGTGATCACCGCCTTCGGGCATTTCATGATGGCTTTCGAACCGTCGTTCCTGCTGGCGCTGGCACTGCTGATCCTCGGCTGCGGATTGCTGAAGGGCAACATCTCGACCCAGGTTGGCAGCCTGTATGACGACGGCGACCGGCGCCGCACCGACGGCTTCCAGGTGTTTTCGATCGGCACGAATGTGGGCGTGATCGCCGCGCCGCTGGTCTGCGGCACGCTCGGGGAGCTCTACGGCTGGCATTGGGGCTTCGGTGCGGCCGGCGTCGGGATGCTGGTCGGTCTCGGGATCTACCTGTCGGGACGCCCTTACCTGCCGCCCGATCGCCGCACGCTCGCCGCGGCGCCGCCGGCTTCGCTGCTGCCGGAAGACCGGCGTCTGCTGCTGGTGCTGGTCGCGGTGTTTGCGCTGACGATCTGTTTCCTGCTGACGGCCGGGCAGCTGGGCAACGTCTACAGCCTGTGGATCCGCAGCGCGATCGACCGCGAGGTCGGAGGCCTGACGATCCCGGTGACCTGGTTCCAGTCGCTGACGCCGTTCGTCTCCGTGGCGCTGACGCCTGCGGTGCTGCGCTTCTGGCAGCGGCAGGCGACGCAGGGGCGGGAATCGACCCTGCTCACCAAGATGGGCCAGGGACTCGCGATGGCGTCGCTGGCGCTCGTGCTGTTCGCCGCCCTCGCATGGTTCACGGGGCGTGGCTCGCGCCTCGGCTGGTACTGGCTGCTTCCCGGTCATGTGTTGACCGGCCTGGCGTATTCGTTCGTCTACCCCGTCGGGCTCGCGTTGTTCTCGCGGGTCGCGCCGCCCGGCGCCCGCGCGATGTTCATCGG
>JAYTNX010000106.1:0-9479 GCA_043748075.1 Pseudomonadota bacterium | reverse complement strand
CGCATCGCCACGCACGGCAGCTTCGCCCGCCGAGGTGCTGTTGGCGGCACGCCTGGCGCGCGCAGCGCCCGCTACGACGCTGGCACCGCCCAATGTCATCGCGCCGCCCGCGCCGCCCGCGCCAGCCGCGCCAGCCGCCCCGGCCGCGACGGCCGTTGCGGAGCCGTCGGACCCGACAGGGGTCGCGCGCCCTGCGGCCCTGCCCACCGGGTTCGCGCTGGCCCGCAGGCGCGGTGCCTTGCCCTGGCTGATGGGCATCGCCGCGCTGCTCGCGTTGCTGGTCGGGGGCGCCGTGCTCTACGACGCCTTTGAGAGCCGCTCGCCAGCTGCGGCGGACGCGCCTTTGCCAGACGCCGTGACCGCCGCTGCGCTCGCGGCACCCATTGAGACCCTGCCATCCACCACGGCTCTGACGCCGCCGCCGGTGCCGGCGAGGGCGCCAGCGCCCGCGTCGACGAGCGAGCCGAGGGAGACTGCGCTCGAACGTCGTCCGCAGCGCGTGCGCAACATCGCGCCGGCGCGTGACGACGCGGACGCTGTACCTATCGCAGACCGTATCCCGGAGCCGCGCCGCGAGTCGCCCGACAGCAACCCGCGCATCTCGATCTCGCGCGAGTCCGCGCCGCTCGAATCCGCGTGGGCGGCGCAGCAGGCGGGAAGCCTCGATCGCGCGCAGGCGCTCTACCTGCGGGTGCTCGCGGGCGAGCCGGGACAGGTCGATGCGCAGCTCGGGCTCGCCGTCATCGCGCATGCGCGCGGCCAGGACGAGGCTGCGCGCCGGGGCTATCGGCAGGTGCTGGAGTCCGTGCCCGAGCATCCCCGCGCGTGGGCCGGTCTCGCCGAGCTGGCGGGCGACGGCGACGCGTCCCCGATCGAGTCGCGCCTGCGACAGCTGCTCGCCAACCGGCCCTCGGCACCGCTGCACTTCGCACTCGGCAACGTCCTCGCCCGGCAGGAGCGCTGGGCGGACGCGCAGCAGGCCTACTTTGCCGCAGCGATGCTGGCCCCGGACGCTGCCGACTATGCCTACAACGTCGCCGTGGCGCTGGATCGCCTGGGCAAGGCCGCGGCGGCCTCGCCGTGGTATCGGCGGGCGCTGGATCAGGCCGATACCGGCCGCGCGGTGCGCTTCGATGTCACAGCGGCGCGAACACGGCTCGAACAACTGCAGGCTGCGTCGCCGTGAGCGCGCTGGAAGCCGAGGTCGCCGCACCGCGCGGTCGACTCGGCGAGCGCCTGGTCGCCGCCGGCCTCATCAGCGCCGACCAGCTCAAGATTGCGCTGATCGAGCAGGAACGCAGCCGCAAGCCGCTCGGCGAGACGCTCGTCTCGCTCGGTTTCGTCACCGAAGAGACCTTCCGCGAAGCGCTGTCGGAGAAGCTCGGCGCGCGCAGCATCCAGCTCAGCGGCATCGTCGCGGATCGCGGCGCGATGGCGCTCGTGCCCAAGGATCTCGCCCGGCGGCACCTGGTCTTTCCGGTGAGCTTCGACACCGAGCGCAGCGAACTGCACGTCGCGACAGCGGATCCGAACGACGTGATCGCGGTCGACCACCTGCGCGCCGAGCTCGCGGGCCGTGCCGAGCCGGTGTGGCATCTGGCCGCGGCGGGCGAGATCCAGCGCGCGATCGAGCTCTACTACGGCTACGAACTCTCGATCGACGGCATCCTTCAGGAAATCGAGACCGGCTCCGTCGATGTCAATACGCTGACGGCCGAGCAGGCCCGGGAGTACAGCCACCCGGTCGTGCGCCTCGTCGACGCCCTGCTCACCGACGCGGTGCTGCGCGGCGCTTCCGACATCCACTTCGAGCCGGAACTGCAGTTCGTGCGGATCCGCTACCGCGTCGACGGCGTCCTGCGGCAGGTGCGCGCGCTGCACCGCCGCTATTGGCCGGCAATCCTGGTGCGACTGAAGATCCTCTCGGGGATGAACATCGCGGAAAGCCGTGCGCCCCAGGACGGGCGCATCTCCCTGGTGCTGGCGGCGCGGGAAATCGACTTTCGTGCGGCCTCGCACCCGACCATCCATGGCGAGAACTTCGTGGTGCGCATCCTCGACCGCAAGCGCGGCCTGGTGAAGCTCGAGGCGCTAGGCCTCGAATCCGAAGCGCTCTCGACGCTGAAGCTGATGCTGGCGCGGCCCGAGGGGCTGATGCTGATCACCGGCCCAACGGGCAGCGGCAAGACGACGACGCTGTACTCCGTGCTCGGGCACAAGAACTCCGAGCAGGTCAACATCATGACGCTCGAGGATCCGGTCGAGTACAGCCTGCCGCTCGTGCGCCAGACCTCGATCGCGCAGGCCGCCAAGCTGACGTTCGCCGAGGGCGTGCGCTCGCTGATGCGCCAGGATCCCGACATCGTCCTGATCGGCGAGATCCGCGACAAGGACACGGCGGAGATGGCGCTGCGTGCGGCAATGACCGGCCACCAGGTGTTCTCGACCCTGCATGCGAACTCCGCGCTGCGCTCCATCTCGCGCCTGCTGGATCTCGGAGTCGAACCGGAAGTGCTCGCCGGCAACCTCATCGGAATCGTCGCGCAGCGGCTGGTGCGCACGCTCTGTACTGAGTGTCGCCTGCCGAGCGAGCCCGACCCGGTCGAGGCGAAGCTGCTCGGCCTGACGGAAGAGGCGACGCTGTTCCGCGCCACCGGCTGCGTGCAGTGCGAATGGACCGGATACCGTGGTCGCGTCGCGCTGATCGAGATCATCCGCTGGAATCGCGATCTGGACGAGCTGCTCGCGTCCCGCGCGAGCCTCGGCGACCTCTACCGCACAGTGCGCACCCAGGGGTTCGTCGATCTCGCCGAGGCCGCGCTGCGCCGCGTTCGCGCCGGCATCACCACGCTCGAGGAAGCCGCGCGCGTGGTCGACCTCACGGAGCGGGTGGGCGCATGAGCCTGTATCGCTATCGCGCCACGGACGCCCAGGGGCGCGTGCTGCGCGGCGAGAGCCGCGCCGAGAACGAACGCGAGCTGGAGGGCCGTCTTGCGCGCGTCGGGCTCGAGCTGCTGGTCGCCGAGCCGGTGAACAGCGTTCGCCCGTCGTTCCTGCGGCGCACGCGCCTGCGCGACCGCGAGCTGATCAACTTCTTCATGCAGCTCGAGTCGCTGCTGCGGGCCGGCGTGCCGCTGCTCGACACGCTTGCCGACCTGCGGGATTCGGCCACGACGCCGGCCTCGCGCCAGATTCTCGTCGACCTGATCGACCGCATCGAGACCGGTTCGACCCTGTCCGAGGCGCTCGCGGCGCAATCGTCGAACTTCGACGCGCTGCTGGTTGGCCTGGTGCGCACCGGCGAGGTGACCGGACGCCTCGTGGACGTGCTGGGCGAAATCGTACGCAGCCTCAAGTGGCAGGATGAACTGGGGTCGCGTACCACCAAGGCGATCCGCTATCCGGCCTTCGTCGCCATCGTGATTACCGCCGTCATCTGCTTCCTGATGGTCTATCTGGTGCCGCAGCTGTCGATCTTCCTCTCCGGCATGGGACGAGAGCTGCCGCTGCAGACGCGCGCGCTGATCGCGGCCTCGGGCGTCGTTGCGCAGTGGTGGCCGGTACTGCTGGCCGCGCCGCCGGCCACGTTCCTGGTGCTGCGATTCGTGCTCTCGCGCAGTGAGTCGCTGCGGCTGCGTCGCGACAGCGCGGTGCTGCGGCTTCCGTGGATCGGCGAAGTCGCCTACAAGATCGTGCTGGCGCGCTTCGCGAACACCTTCGCGCTGATGTTCGGCTCGGGCATCCCGGTGCTCGATGCGTTGGCGCATTGCGAGAAATCCGCAGGCAATCTCGCCGTCGGCCAGGCGATCGGCCGCGCGCGTGCGCTGGTCGCGCAGGGCACTCCGGTCTCCGAGGCCTTCGCCGTGCTCGAGATTTTCCCGTCGTTCGTGGTCCGCATGCTGCGGGTCGGTGAGATGACCGGCCAGCTCGACGCCGCGCTGCGCAACGTCAGCTACTTCTTCACCCGCGACGTCGACGAGCGTCTCGAGAGCCTGCAGTCGATGATCGAGCCCGTGCTCACACTGATCATGGGCGCGCTGCTCGGCTGGGTCATGCTCGCCGTGCTCGGGCCGGTCTACGACAGCCTCTCGCAGATCGGCGGCTGAGCGCGCATGGACGGGACGCTGCACTATCTCTCGCCGGCCGAAACCCGCACGCTGTGCTGGAACGGCGGCCGCCTGCAACCCGGTGAGGCCGCGCCGGGCACGGCAGCGGTCGCGGTGGTGGACTACCCCGACGAACTCTATGTACTCGCGACCGTGCCGATCATGCGCGGGCGCGACGTGGCGCTGTTGCGGCGGCGGCGACTCGAACGCGAATTCCCTGGCGCCGCGCTGACGACCCTGCTGACGCTGCGGCGCCGGCCGTCCGACGGCGTCAGCGACGCCGTGATGATCGCTGTGCCGGGGGGGCCGACCTTGCACGAGTCGCTCACCGGGATCGCGGCCCGCCAGGCGTTGCGCGCCGTCACCACGCCGGCCCTGCTCGCGGGCGAGTGGATGCGTCGGGCGCGAATGCGGCGTCGCCGGGTTCTGATCGTGTTGCCGACGCCGGCGGGTGTCCGCCTGATGTTCTTCGACGATGCGCGGCCAACGCTGTCGCGTCTCACCGGCCCGCTCGCGCCGCCGTCCACGTCGGCCGAGATCGCGCGCACGGTCCAGTATCTGCAGAACACGCAGCGCGTGGAGCGCGGCGAGGCGGTCGAATTGTGGTTCTGGGGCATGGACGACGCCACGGCGGCAGCCTGCCTTCCGAGCGGCGTCGCCGTCACGCCCGCGGCCGCACCGCGCGTCGCGTCGCTGCCGGATCCGGAACGCGACGGCCTGGAGGCGCTGCTTGCCCTGGCGGTGGCGGCGCCCGGTCGTCTGCAGCTCGCACCCGATTCGCTGCGCCTCGGCTGGCTGGCCCTCGAGTACGAGCGCTGGGGTCGCATCGCTGCCGCAGCCGTCGTTGCACTGGCGGTGGCGCTGGGTGGTGTACTCGAGTGGCGCATCATGCACGGCGCCGCCGCCGTGGCTGCGTTGGTTGCGCAGCGCGCGGGTCTCGAGTCCGAGGAAGCCGCGCTGGCCGCGGATCTGAAGCGGCGCGGCGTCGCGCTGGACGAAATCGCCACGGTTCCCGAAGCGGCCATGGCATTGGGTCGCGGTTCGATCGATCCGGAGTCGGCGCTCGTCGTCATCGGTACCGGTTTCGCCTCGCAGCCCGACATCGTGGTGAATGGCGTCGAGATGCGCGCTGCGGCGCTCGGCGAGTCGGCCGGCGCCGAGCCGTCGCCGGCCGGCGCCGCGGCGGACGTGGTTCCCGACCCGGCGGTGGGCGAGACGGGCGCGGAAGAGGGCGCTGAAATCTGCACGGGCACGTCGCAATCGCGGGCGGCGATGTTCGTGGAGTTCGGGCTCGCCGACGGCCTGGACCTGCGGCGTCGCGATGCCGCACTGGGTTGGGTGCGCGAGGCGTCAGGCGCACTGCGGCCGTGGCGAGCTGGTCCGGCGGCGCGCGCGCTCGGTCGCCGCGATGCCGTGGTGGTCAGCGCGGACCGCGACGAATCCCGCGCCGCGACGCAGTGGGCCGTCTGTCTGCGACGCGAGGAGGCCTCTTGAATCCCTCGACGGCGATGTTGTGGAAATCGGCGCATCGCGCCCGGCTGGTCCGCGCTGCCTGCCTGCTCGGCATCGCCGCGACGGCGGCGCTCGCCCTGCTCGGCGTCGAATGGCTGCGGCTCGCGCGCATCGGTAAGGCCGCCCTCAGCGAGGAGGCCGCGCTGCAGTCGGCGCTCGTCGAGGCGGACGCCCGACGTGCGCTGTCCGCCGATCTGGCGGGCCGCGAGTCGCGCGTGCGTGCGCTGCGCGCGCGCGGCTTCTCGGCGGCGGCGGATCGTGTCGCCTGGGCCGAGGCAGTCACCGTGGCGGCCGAGTCGCTGCGACCGCTGCGCTACAAGGTCGAGGTCGGTGCCGAGCGTTGGCTGCCGCTGCCGACGGGGGTCCAGGCCTGGTACGACGCGCGCGGACTGGCCGCGCCACGCGTGGTGTCGAACGACCTGCAGCTCGAGATGCAGGGCCTGCACGAGGACGAGATCGTGCGCCTGGTCGCGCGCGCGCGCGCGGCCGGCGGCGCCGTGGTGCGCGTCGAGCGCTGTCGCCTCAGTCGCCGACCCGACGCGAGCGGACTCGATGCCGTCTGCCTGCTGCGGCGTCTCGCGCTGCGGCCGCCGCAATCGCTCGAGACGACGACATGATGTGCTGCGGGCCTCGTCACGTTGCACGGGTGGGAGTGCTGGCCGCCGTGCTGCTCCAGGCCGCGACCGCCGGCGAGTTGCCACGGGTGTTCCTGACGCCGGCCGAGCGTGCGGCGGTCACCGCGAATCGGGTGTCGGGGCGCCCGCAACCGTTCTCCTCGACTGCGCCCGCCATGCCAGCGGCGGAGGCGCCGCGCGCCGCGGAGTCTACGGCGCCGTCATCCGTCGTCACAGTACGGCGCCCGCTGCGGATCGATGGCGTGACCTTCGGCGCAGCGACGCCGCAGGCCGTGTGGATCGCGGGCGAGCGCATTGCGGACGGCGGGTACTGGTCGGGCCAGCGCGTGCAGGTGCTGCGCGACGGCGTACGGTTGACCGCGGCCGACGGCCGCGTGCGTCGCCTGCGCGTCGGGATGGAGGTTCCCCCATGAAGCGGCAGCGGGGCGCGGCCCTGCTCGCGCTGGTGGCCGTGTTGGCCGCGATCGTGGCCGCCGCCGCGCTGGCACAAGTGCGGCGGCAGGTCCGCGCGGGGCAGGACCTCACCGCGGAGGGCCGGGCGCTCGCGCTCGCCCGGGATGCCTTGCGCGGCGAGGCGCTGTTGCAACGCTGCGCCGATCCCGCGCGGCCGCTCGACACGCTGCTTCCCTGCCCCGAAGACGTGGGTGCGGTGGAAGGGATCGCCGCGTTGAGCTGTGTGGGCACGTCGCGCGGCTGGTTGCCGTGGCGCACGCTCGGCTTGCCGCCGCTGCACGACGGCTCGGGGACTTGTCTCTGGATGGAGCGCAGCGGCCTGACGGCGCGAGTCGTCGCACCGGGTCCCGCATCGACCTCGCAGATCCGCACCCCGGATCCCGCGCGCCTCAACTGCCCCGGCAGTGCCGATGCGGCGCAGTACCTGGATGCCGGCGATCGCGCGCTGAGCCTGACGCTCGACACCGCGGCGCTGACGGCGGCCTGCCCATGATGGCCGTCCCGAACCGCAGTCGCGGCTTCTCGCTGGTGGAAGTGGCGGTCGCGCTGCTGATCGTCGGCCTGCTGCTCGGCGGCTTGTTGGGCTCGGTGGGCGCGCTCGAGAAGCGACAGCGGGCGGCTCGTACCGAGGCCCAGCTCGAGGAGATCCGCGATGCGCTGGTGGCCTTTGCCATTGCGAATCTTCGCCTGCCCTGCCCGGCGAATCCCGCGACGCCCGACACCGTGGTGGGTGCCGGGCTCGAGAACGCGCCGACGGCGGGCGGCTGCACGGGCGGCGCGAGCGGCGTGCTGCCCTGGGCCACGCTCGGGCTGCCGGCGGGGGACGCCTGGGGCCGTCGCTTTACCTACCGCGTCAGCGCCAATTTCTCGCGCCAGGCACCGGCGTTCGACCTCGCCAGTGTCGGCGACAACGTCGTGAGCAATGCGGCCGGCGTGAGCCTGGCGAGTGGCATTCCGGCCGTGGTCCTCTCGCACGGTGAAAATGCCCGGGGCAGTCGCGGACCGGGCGGTGCCGCCGCGCCGGCCGGCGTGGACCCGCGCGAGCAGGAGAATGCCGACGGCGACGCCAACTTCACCTTCGAGACGCCGGCTGACGCCTACGACGATCTGGTCACCTGGGTGCCGACGCCGGTGCTGGCGTATCGCATGCTGCAGGCGGGCGTTCTGCCCTGAGGGGCCACGGCGCGGTCGACCGGCGGCGCGATGATGACGACCGAAGCGAAGTAAAACCTTATGCGACAATACTAGAATCCCGACCCTCCCGTTTCCGGAGTGGAGACTGCCGCGCGTGAAACTGTCGATCGTGATCCTCGCCGCGGGTCAGGGTAAGCGGATGAACTCGGACCGGCCCAAGGTGCTGCAGCCGCTCGCGGGCCGGCCGCTGCTGGGGCATGTGATCGAGACGGCCATGGCGCTGCGGCCAGAAGCCATCGAGATCGTCTACGGTCACGGCGGCGAACAGGTGCGCGCCGAGTTCGCGACGGCGCAGGTCGGCTGGGCCCTGCAGGCCGAGCAGCTCGGCACGGGCCATGCGGTGATGCAGGCCATGCCGTCGGTCGCCGACGATCATCTCGTGCTGATCCTCTATGGCGACGTGCCGTTGATCCGCCGCGAGACGCTCGAGCGGTTGGTGGCGCTCGCCGGTCCGCGTGCCATGAGCCTGCTCACGGTCGAGCTGCCGGATCCCACGGGCTACGGACGCATCGTGCGCGACGCGGCCGGCCGTGTGCTGAAGATCGTCGAGCAGAAGGACGCGAGCTCCGCGCAGCTCGAGATCCGCGAGGGCAACACCGGCGTGATGGTCGTGCCTGCGACGCTGCTGCGCGAGTGGCTCGGCCGGCTGCGCAACGCCAACGCGCAGGGCGAGTACTACCTGACCGACATCGTCGAGATGGCCGTCGATGCGAAGGTCGCGGTCGAGCCGCTGGTGGCGCCGACGATCCCGGAAGTGCTCGGCATCAACGATCGCGTGCAGCTCGCCGAGGTGGAGGCCGAGTACCGACGGCTGCGCGCGCGGGCGCTGATGCAGGCGGGCGTCACGCTCGCCGACCCGGCGCGGATCGACCTGCGCGGCACCCTCGAGACCGGACGTGACGTGTTCATCGACGCCAACGTGGTGTTCGAGGGCCGCGTGAGGCTCGGCAACCGCGTGCGCATCGGGCCGAACAACGTGATCCGCGATGCGACCATCGGCGACGACACGCAGGTGTTCGCGAACTGCGTGATCGAGGCGGCGGACATCGGCGCGGACTGCAACATTGGGCCGTTCGCGCGCACCCGCCCGCACGCCACGCTCGCCGACGGCGTGCACATCGGCAACTTCGTCGAAGTGAAGAATTCGCAGATGGGCGCGGGCTCCAAGGCCAATCACCTGGCTTACGTCGGCGATGCCAGCGTCGGCGCGCGCGTCAACATCGGCGCCGGCACCATCGTCGCGAACTACGACGGCGCCAACAAGCACCGCACCGAGATCGGCGACGACGCGCACACGGGCTCGAACTCCGTGCTGGTCGCGCCGATCGTCGTCGGCGCGGGCGCGACCGTCGGTGCAGGCTCCACCGTGACCAAGACGGTGCCCGCCGGCAAGCTCACGGTCGCGCGCGGCAAGCAGGTCACGCTGGAGGGATGGCAGCGGCCGGTCAAGGCGCCCAAGGCGTCGCGCTGAAACGCCCGTCGGCCTTGCAGCGCCCCGTCGCCGCGCCGCGCCCGCTGTTCGCGTCATGACACAGTCTGGTCGGTCTTTCGATCTCGTGATCTTCGACTGCGATGGCGT
>JAYTNX010000105.1:0-1508 GCA_043748075.1 Pseudomonadota bacterium | reverse complement strand
CGGGTTCTGGCGGAACTCCTCGTCGATCAGCCACAGGTGGCGGCCGATCGCGCGGATGGTCGAGGCGCGTACCCCGCGGATCTCGGGGTTCTGCTGCAGCAGGGCGAACACCTCCAGCAGCGCGTGCGGCGTGCGGGCGAAGGCCTCGTCGCTGACTGCCTCGAGATAGTCGTCGCGCACCTGGAAGCGCGGATTCAGCGGCCGCGGTGGGGAACTCTCGTCGAGGATCTTCTCGCGGAACAGCTGCAGCAGCAGCTCGTTCAGCAGGCTGACGTCCATCACCGTGCGGTAGTACCGCTGCATCAGTTGCTCGACCGCGAGGGTGAACGAAGCGTCTTCGTAGCCGAAGGTCCGCGCGAGCCGCGTTTGGTGGTCGAACAGCAGGCGGTCTTCGCGCCGGCCGGTGGCGACGTGCAGGCCGAAGCGCACCTTCCACAGGAACGACTGCGCGCCCTTCAGGCGGCGCAGCTCCGAGGGCGTCAGGAAGCCGCGCGTCGCCAGTTCATCGAGGGTGTGGGCGCCGAAGTGGCGCTTGGCGACCCAGGCGATGGTCTGGATGTCGCGCAGCCCGCCCGGACCCGTCTTGACGTTCGGCTCGAGGTTGTAGGCCGTGTCATTGGCCTTCAGGTGGCGCTCCGCCTGTTCCTTGACCTTGGCGCGGAAGAATTCCTCCACCGGCCAGATGCGTTCCGGCGACAGCGCGAGGCGCATCGCTTCGTAGAGGGGCGCGTTGCCGGCCAGGCGCCGCGCCTCGATCAGCGTCGTCATCACGCTGACATCGGCGGCGCTCTCCTGCGCGCACTCGGCGATGGTGCGCACGCTGTGCCCGACCTCGAGACCGATGTCCCAGAGAAAACTGACCAGCGGCTCGAGCGCGCCGAGGCCGGCCGAGTCGAGCGGCGCCGGCACCAGCACCAGGATGTCGACATCGGAGCAGGGGTGCAGCTCGCCGCGCCCGTAGCCGCCGACGGCGACCAGTGACCAGTCGTCGGCATGGTCGACGAGACGCGATCTCCAGATCTCGCCGAGCACCGCATCGAGCAGCCGCGCCCGGGCATGCACCAGGGTCTCGACCGGCTCTTCGGCCAGGAAGCGCGCTTTGAGGTCCGCCTGGCCCTCGCGCAGCACGGCGGCGTAGGTCGCGGCGATGTGGCCTTCGTCATTGAGCCGGCCGGGCAGCAGGTCGATCAGCGGCCAGGAAAAATCGCCGCCTGACTCGACGGGGCCCGGGGCCAGGGCGTCCGGATCCGCGTCCGTCAACGCCATCAAGCGGCGCCTGCGGCAGTCACAACCGTCTGCAACGCCAGCGGTGCCGCCGCATCGCGCGACTGCGCGCCCAGGGTCAGCACCTCAAACCCGGCCGGGGTCACCAGCACCGTGTGCTCCCACTGTGCCGACAGCGAGTGATCCTTCGTGACGACCGTCCAGCCATCCGGCAACAGCTTCACGAAGCGCTTGCCGGCGTTGATCATCGGTTCGACGGTGAAACTCATGCCGGCGCGCAACTC
>JAYTNX010000104.1:0-31636 GCA_043748075.1 Pseudomonadota bacterium | reverse complement strand
TCAGCGCCGGAACGGGATCGTCACGTCCTCGAATTCCGCGTCCACGGCGCCCTGCGATTCGCTGTCCTCGACCGACTGCACGCGCCGCCGCGTCAGGTGCGGCGCGACCATGGCGATGAACTCATAGGAATAGCTGCGCAGCAGCGCCCCGCGGCGGAAACCGATCCAGGTCGTGTGCGGCTCGAACAGGTGCGCGGCGCTGCGGACCCGCAGGTCGGCGTCGGCCGTGGGGTCCACGGCGACGTCGGCGAGGATGCCGACGCCGAGACCGGCCCGGATGTACTCCTTGATCACGTCCGAGTCCCAGGCGGTCAGCGCGACGTTGGGCGTCTCACCGGCCTGCGCGAACAGGTCGAGCAGCGACGAGGGCCCGGTGAAGCTGAACGAATAGGTGATGATCGGGTGCTGTGCGAGCTGCGCCACGCTGGGCGCCACGACGTTCGCCAGCGGGTGCTCGGCCGGCACGACGATCACGCGGCGCCAGCGGTAGCAGGGCAGGCGCACGAGGTCGGTGAAGGTCGCGTCGCCGCCGGTGGCGATCACGAAATCGACCCGGTCGCGATCGACCATCTCGGCGATCTGCTCCGAGGTGCCCTGGTGCAGGTGCAGCCGCACGCCGGGGAACTCCTGGCGGAAGCGCTTCAGCACGGCAGGCAGCACGTAGCGGGCCTGCGTATGGGTGGTGGCGATCGACAGCGAGCCGTCCTGGTCCTTGCGCAGCTCGGCCGCGAGTCCGCGGATGTTGCTGATCTCGCGCACGATGTGCCGGGCGCGGGCGATCACCTGGGTGCCGGGCGGCGTCACGCGCACCAGCGCGCGGCCCTCGCGCACGAAGATCCGGAAACCCAGCTCGTCCTCGAGCATCTTCAACTGCTTGCTCACGCCCGGCTGCGATGTGTGCAGCGCCTTGGCGGCGGCGGTGATGTTCAGGTCGTTGTCGGCGACCGAGACGAGATAGCGGAGCTGGTGCAGTTTCATCGCGCGGCGGCGGCTGGCAATGCGGCGTCGAACGCGTCGAGGAATCCGAAATTGCGCAGGTCGCGGATCCGCATCGGGTAGAGCAGGCCGAGCAGGTGGTCGACCTCATGCTGCACCACGCGCGCATGGAAGCCCTCGACCTCGCGCGCCAGCGGCTGGCCCTGCTCGTCGACACCCTCGTAACGGATGCGCCGCCAGCGCGGCACGAGCCCGCGCATGCCCGGCACCGACAGGCAGCCTTCCCAGCCCGCTTCGAGTTCCGTGCCGATGGGCGTGATGCGCGGATTGATCAGCACGGTATCGGGCACCGGCGCGGCGTCGGGATAGCGCGGGTTGTGTTCGAGGCCGAAGATCACGACCTGCAGTGGCACGCCGATCTGCGGCGCCGCGAGCCCGGCGCCGTCGAGGCTGCGCATCGTGTCGCGCAGGTCGGCCAGCAGTTCGCGCAGCGCGGGGTCGCGCAGGTCCTCGACCGGCGCGGCCGGGCGGAGCAGCCGGGGGTCCCCCATGCGCAGCACGTCGCGGATGGCCATGACGCAATTCTAACGGCGCGCGGCCGCTGCGTCCGGCTCGTGCAGGATCGCGATCTGCCGCCGGCCCGTGGAGTCGCGTTGGCCGCGGAACATGCCTTCGCTGTTGAACTCCATGACGATGCCGCCAGAGCGGTCGACGCCGATCACGCCGCCGTCGCCGCCGAGTTTCTTCAGCTTGTCCTGTACCACCTCGCGTGCCGCTCGCTCCAGTGACCAGCCGCGGTACTCGACCAGCGCGCAGATGTCATGGGCGACGACCGCGCGGATGAAGTATTCGCCGTGGCCCGTGGCCGAGACCGCGCAGGAGGCGTTGTTGGCGTAGGTGCCGGCGCCGATGATCGGCGAATCGCCGATGCGGCCCCAGCGTTTGTTGGTCATGCCGCCCGTAGAGGTGGCCGCGGCGAGGTCGCCGCGCTGATCGAGCGCCACCGCACCGACCGTGCCTAGGCCCTGCAGTTCGTTGACCGGCTGCGTTCGGCCCTGCAGCACACGCTCGAGCTGCGCGCGCCGTAGTGGCGTCTGGAACCAGGTGTTCGGTACCAGGGTGAAACCCTGTTCGATCGCGAACTCCTCGGCGCCTGCACCATGCAGCATCACGTGCGGCGAGGCTTCCATCACGCGGCGCGCGAGGTCGACCGGATTGCGCACGTGGCGCAGCCCCGCGACCGCGCCCGCGCGCAAGTGGCGGCCGTCCATGATCGAGGCGTCCAGTTCCACGCCACCGTCATGCGTCAGCACCGCGCCGCGACCGGCGTTGAACAGCGGGTTGTCCTCGAGCAGACGCACGGCGGTGCCGACGGCATCCAGGCTGCTGCCGCCGGACTCGAGCACGGCATAGCCGGCGTCCAGCGCCTCGGCGAGGCCCGCGCGGTAGGCGGCGCCGCCGTCGTTGCCGAGCTGATCGGCGCTCATCGTGCCGGCGCCGCCGTGAATCGCGATCGCCACCATGCCGCGCTCCGCCGACTCCGCGGTCGCCGCGGACAACACCGCGACGACGCCGAGCGTCCACAGTCCCCCAAGGCGCGCCATCCAGGTCCCCCTCGACGTCAGCGTCCCGGCGTCCCGTTCATTCTAGCCCGCGGCGACTGCTGAAGCGGTAGCGCCACGACAGTTCGAGGCGCGACTCGTCAGCGAGCGTCGGCAGGCCGAGCGCGAGCCGGTTGTCCGAGCGGCTGTGCACGCGACTCGCTTCGATCGCCAGGCGCCACGGGGAGCCGGGGCGCTCGCGAGTCCAGGCTGCGGTCCAGGCGGAGCCCGCGTCGCGGACTCGCGCCCGCGTCACCGCGTTGAGCACGTTGGCGCGCCGGAAGTCGTCGTAGCGCAGCGTCGCGCCGTAGGGCCCAGAATGGGTGCTGGCCAACAGATACCAGGCACGGAAAGTCCACTCGAGCAGACCGAATGCCGGTTGCGCGGCGGTATCGCCATCGAGCCACTGCGCGATCAACGTCAGCCGCTCGCCGACTTCGCCACGCACCCCCGCCGTTTCGAACCGCGTGCGCCACGCGAAATCGCTGATCGAGGGCTTGAAACTGCGGGGGTCGCCACGGTTGTCGTAGTGCATCGCCCGTGCCTCCAGCCGGTCGCGCCAGCGCCAGCGCGCGCCGAGGTAGTAGCCCGGGCGGCCGTCGATCTCGTGGAACAGCTGACGGTTCTGGATCGCCGCCGGCGCCGTGCCGCCGACCCGACCGAACAGCAGTGTCTGGCGGTCGTGCAACGCGAAGCCGTGCCGCGCGACCAGCACGCCGGCGGGGTCGTTCCAGCCGTACACACCGACGAAGGCGCCGACGTCGTGATCCCCACCGGCGAGCCGTCCGAGATGCTCGAGCGACGCTTCGACGCCGATCGTGCGGATCTCTTCTGCGATCCAGCTGTTCAGCGCCGAGAAGCTGATCGAATACGGTGACTCCCAGCCGTCGGCGCGGTTCTCCAGGGAGGCGGGTGAATGAAACAGGCCGGCGCGCAGCCGCGTGCGCCACTGTCTGTGCGGCACGGGCCGGAATTCGACGAACGCCTCGGTCACGTCGATCGGGTTGCGATCGTCGTCGCCCCAGGACGAGGCGTCGACGTGCAGCGCCAGCCGCTCGCCGATCGGCTGGTCCAATGCGATGCGCAATCGTCCCAGCGCCAGGCCCGTGTCGCTGTAGCGGAACTTTCCCTGGCCGCGGTCGAGGAACGACGGCGCGGCGTCGGCCACGATCGCGCGCAGGTCGACCGAGATCGTGAGGTCGGGCGCCGCCCGCGCCGACAACGTGCACGTCGATATCATCGCGAACGCCGCGAGGCCGGCTGCGCGATCTCGCGCGCGACGGCGAACGGCGCCGCGCCGGGGCGCGGCGCTCAACCGACTCAGTATTCCCATTGCCGGGCCGGTCCCTTCAGCGGCGCCGGGCGCAGCGGCCGCGCCAGCGTCAGCGGCAGCTCCGCGCGCTGTCGAGCCGTCACCGTGACCCGCCCGCTGCGCTCGTCGGCGAGCGCGCGCATCCGCGGGTGACGCACGTGCACCTCATACTCGCCGGGCGGCAGGTCCGCGGTCATCCATTGTCCCTGCGCGTCCGTCTGGCCGAACCAGGGCGCGTCCGTGACGACGATGTAGCCGATCATGCCGTCGTGGATGTTGCAGCCCAGGGTCACGAGCCCCGGTTCGTCGAAGCGCAGCGGTGGATACGGCGTGCCGCGGTACAACGGCAGCTGGAACCGCTTGGTTTTCGAGAACGAATACACCTGGTGACTGACCACGTCGCTGTTCGGAAAGGTCACGCTCGATCCGGTCGGAATCACCTGCAGCTCCGGCTCGAAGGCTTTGTCGATCTGGTCCATCACCACGGCCCGAGGCGTGGCTCGCGGTGCCTGGCCGGCCGTGGGCACCACGGTGACCACCATTCCGGCGGCGGGTGCGCCGTCGGGGGTCGCAACGCGCACGCGCAGTTCCGCGGCTCGCGGCGGCGCCGCCGCGATGAGCAGCACGGCGGCCAGCAGCACACTGGCCTGCACCATTCGGGCCCGCCGCAGCCGGGCCGGCAACAGGTTGCCCAGTCGATCGTCGGCGCGCGTGGCGCCCGCCCGCCTCGGGTCGGTTCGTGCCGCGCATTCTGCGAACCGGCGCACGCTTCGTCGTGGTCGTCCCGTCGGGAGTCTCAATCCAGTCGCCTCGTGATCGTCAGGTCCTGACGCGTTACTTAACATCGAGACCGAGTCCAGGGACCGGGAGTCATGCACAGTTTCAGAAGGCGAATCCTGCTGCTCGTCGTCGGCCTCGTCATCGTCACGCAGAGCGTGACGTTGTTCGCGGTGCTGGCGCGCACGTCGGCCGCAGTCGAAGCGCGCGCTGCCGAGCGGCTCGCGTTCGGGGGCAGGACCGTCGAACAGCTGATCCGCTTCCGCAACGGCCAGCTCGCCAACGCGGTTTCGGTGCTGAGCGCCGACTTCGGATTCCGCGAGGCGGTCGCCTCGGGCGACCGGCCCACGATCCAGTCGGCGATCGAAAATCAGGGCAGGCGCATCGAGGCCGGCTTCGTGGCCGTGTTCGACCCCGACGGCGCAGTCGTTGCGTCCAGCGCACCGCGGCTCGCCACGGTGCGCGACGCGCTGCCCCGCATGCTCGGCGACCTGGACGATGCGAAGCCGCATCCCCGCGCCCTGGTGATTGACGGCCGCGCCTGGCAGATGTTCGTCGCGCCGGTGAACGCGCCGGAAACGATCGCCTGGGTGGCGATGGGCTTCGCGCTCGACGAGGCGTTTGCGAACGAGATCCACGAGCTCGCCGGCGTCGATGTGTCGTTGCTGGTGCAGCCCGCCGCGGCAATGCCCAGGGTGCTCGCCTCGACCTTGCCGCGCGCCCCACGGGCGGCGCTCGGGTCCGCGCTGGGCGTGCCCGGGCGGACGCCAGTCATCGCGACGCGCCGTGCCGAGCTGGCCGGCGCCACCTGGCTCAGCTTCGTGCAGCCGCTGGACGCCGACTCGAACGACCTACGGGTCGCGCTGCACGAGTCCGAGTCCGAGGCGCTCGCGCCGTACTACGACCTGCGCAACACGGTGGCCGCGATCGGTGGTACCGCGCTGCTGGTGGCGATGTTCGTCGGCCTGCGTCTGGGGCGCCTGGCCACCCGACCCGTCGGCCTGCTGGTCAAGGCGGCACGGCGTATCGAGGACGGCGAGTACGCGGACATCGAGCTGCGCGGCGACGACGAGTTCTCGAGGCTCGCGACCACGATGAACACGATGCAACGCGGCATCGCCGACCGTGAGCGTCGCCTGAGCCATGCCGCATTCCACGATGCGCTGACCGGTCTGCCGAACCTCGCTTTTGCCCAACGCCACATCGAGGCGCTCCTGACGGAGCGTCGCATTGCCGTGGCAGTCGTGGTGATCGAGACCCAGGGCCTGCGCGACGTCAGCGCCACGTTCGGTCACGCGTTGGCTGACCGCACGGTCGTCGAGATTGCCCGGCGGCTGAAGTTGAACGTGCGCAGCGACGACCTGGTGGCGCGCCTCGCCAACGACCGCTTCCTCGCGGTCATGGCCGGCGGGCAGGCGAAGCCCGCGCTGGCGCTGGCCGCGCAGCTGTGCACGATGCTGCGTGCGGGTCTCGAGATCGATGGCCTGAACCTGGTGTTCGACGCGCCTGCCGGCGTCGCGCTCGCGCCCGATCATGGCGAGACCGCCGCCGAACTGCTGTCGCGGGCCGAACTGGCGCTGAACGAGAGCCGCGAGACCTCGCGGTCCGTCACCCTCTATGTGCCCGGTCGGGATGCGCGCGTCCGCCGCCGGCTGGAGCTCGGCGCGCGCTTGCGCGCAGCGATCGCCAGCGGCGAGGGCTTGTGGCTGGCGTTCCAGCCGAAGGTGGCGGTCGACGACGGCACGATGGTGGGCGTGGAGACGCTGGCGCGCTGGCGCGACCCGGTGTTCGGTGACATCTCCCCAGGCGAGTTCGCGCCACTGGCCGAGCAGATCGGCGCCATCCGCGACCTGACGCGCTGGGTGGCCCGCGAGGCGATCCGCCAGCTTGCGCTGTGGCGCGCCGACGGCCTCAGCTTCGACGTCGCGATCAATGTCTCGGCCTCCGACATCCTCGACCCCGAACTCGGCGACGAACTGCTAGGCTGGCTGCGCCGCCACGACGTGCCGCCCGCAGCCATCGTGCTCGAGATCACCGAGAGCGCGCTGGTCGACGACGCGGAGGCGGCGGCGCGCAACATCGAGCTGCTGCAGGCGATGGGCGTGCGCTTCGCGATCGACGACTTCGGCACCGGCCATTCATCGCTGTCATTGCTGCAGCGCCTGCCGTTCGACGAGTTGAAGATCGATCGCTCGTTCCTCGCCCACGCCCACGAAAGCGCGGACGACCGGAAGATCGTCGCCTCGACCATCGAACTCGCGCACGCGATCGGCATGAAGGTGGTGGCCGAGGGCGTCGAGCTCGAGGACTCGATGCGGCTGCTGCGCGAGCTCGGCTGCGACGTCGCTCAGGGCTTCCTCGTCAGCCGTCCAATTGCGGCCGCGGACATAGCGGGATTTTGCGTTCGCGCCGGAATCCCGATACCGTCGCCCGGATGTCAAACGCCCCCCTCCGGTTCGATCGCCGCTTCCTCGTAGCGGCCGCACTGCTGATCGGCCTCGTCGTCCTGCTGATCAACGGCGCCTTCGGCACCGGCACCCGACCGCTCATCGTGCCGCTGATCGCGATCAGCATCGCGGTGATCGTGCTGTCGCCGCTGCCGAACGGCACGCGCGGCCTCGTGTTCGCGGTGATGACTGGCCTCGCCACCGGCATCGCCTCCATCAACCTGTTCGCGATCGGCATCTTCCAGGGGCCGATCACCCGCGAGTTCGGCTGGAGCCAGACGCAGTACTCCCTCGTCACGCTGATCGGCACCCTCGTCACCGTGGCCTCGTCGCTGTACATCGGCCGCCTGTTCGACCGCCAGGGTGTGCGCCGCTGGGCGCTCGTCTGCACGGTGCTGTTTGCGCTGGCGCTGATCTCGCTGTACTGGCTGACCAACAGCCTGCTGCATTTCTACGCGGTGTTCGCGCTGGTGCCGATCATCGGCGCCGGCACCTCGTCCATTGCCTATTCGCGCGTCGTCGCGCGCTGGTTCGACCAGCGTCGCGGCCAGGCCTTCGGCGCAGCGCTCGCCGGCATCGGCATCGGTGGGGCCGTGCTGTCCTCCCTGTCGCAGTTCATGATCTCGAGCGTCGGCTGGCGCGGCGCCTACGTCGGGCTCGGCCTGCTGCTGCTGCTGGTCACGCTGCCGGTCATTTTCTGGAATCTCCGCGACTCGCCGGCAGACCGGGGCCTCGGTCTCGATGGTGAACCCCTCGCGAAAGGCGGTCGCCTCGAGGCGAGTCGGCCCGACGTGCCGCTCGTCGGCTTCACGGCGACGGATTCGCGTCGCCAGCCGCGCTTCTGGCAGATGATCTTCGCGTTCCTGCTGCTGGCGTTCGCGATCGGCGGCGTGATGCTGCCGCTGGTGCCGATCCTGCGGGCGCGCGGCGTCACGCCCGAGGACGCCGTCGTCGTGCAGGGGGCGCTCGGACTGGCGCTGATCGTCGGCCGCGCGTTCGCCGGTTTCCTGATGGACCGGATCTTCGTGCCCTACGTGGCCGCGGCGATCCTTGCATTTCCGATCCTGGGCGTCGCGCTGCTGGCGCTCGGCGCCACGGGTCCGGCGGCCGTCGTCGCGGCAGTCTGCCTCGGCCTCGCCGCGGGCGCCGAGCTCGACGTGATCGCGGTGCTGATCACCCGCTATTTCGGCACGCGCGGCTACGCCGAGAACTACGGCTGGCAGTACGCGGCCTGGACGCTCGGCTCCGGCACCGCGCCGATCCTGACCAACTACGTGTTCGACCGTACCGGATCGCACACGACCATCCTGTGGGTCTATCTCGCGTTGTTCGCGACCTCGGCGCTGCTCGTGCTGCGGCTCGGTGCGTATCCGAAGCTCGAGGTCGTTCCCGCATCGGGTCGCGACGTGGCGTCCGCGGCCGCCTGAGATCGCCGCCCGTCAGGGCACCGCTTCGAGGTCACGTCGCCACGACCCGCTGCGCAGCTCCACCCCCAGCGCGCGATTGATCGCGGCGACCAGCGTCGGATCGCGGCGAATCAGCCAGGCCTTGGCGATCGGCATGAACGGACCGGCCACCGCAACGCAGAGTTGCCCCGCATGCCGACGCGCCATGTGCTCGGCGACGACGCCGTCGGTGAGCCAAAGGTCGACCTTGCCCGACAGCAGCTGCGGTATCGGTGACGGGTTGTCCTGATTCGTCGTGACGATCGCGCGTGGAAAGAGCTGGCGGGCGAGTTCCGGCACGCCCGGCGCGCGCATCACCATCACCCGTACGTCCGGTCGATCGATCCCGTCGACCGTGGCGTACCGATCGCGCTCGGCGCAGCGCGCGAGCGGTCGCTTGCCGTCGTTCATCAGGATGATCGAATAGGTCCCGAGGGCTGCGCGTTCCGGCGTCACGGTGATGCCGCCGATCAGCACGTCGAACCGTCCCGCCGTGAAATCCTCCGCGAGCGTCGACCAGGTGGTCGGGACGAACTGTGCGCGCACGTCGAGCGTGGTGGCGACCCGCCGCGCGGATTCGACGTCGGCACCGGTGAGGCGACCGTTCGCCGCGGGCAGCGCAAACGGCGGATAGTCCGCCGTGACCCCGAATCGGAGCTCCCCACCGGACGCGGCCGGCAGTGGGAGCGACGTCAGCCCTGCGTTCGGCACCGGCAGGGCGGGCGTCGCCAGGATGGGTCCCGGCGATGCGCGCGTGGCGCAGGCGCAGATCAGCGCGATCAGGACCGCGCCGAGGCCGCACCGGATTGCCGTCGCCCCTCCGCCGACCCTCATGCCGATACGCACTCGCGCAGCGGGATCGAGGCGTCGGCGAGTCTCGCCGGGTCGGGGTGCACGCGCGCGGCCACCAGCTTGCGCGCCGCCATCTGGTCCTTTGCCTGGTTGACGGTGTCGATCGCAATCAGCTCCCCAGCGCGCAGGTACGCCGCGGAAAAACTGTGCGTGGCCGGATCGCCGCGCAACACGAAGCGATCGTAGCCCTGCGACAGCCCGACGATCAGCAGCTTGTGGTGGTACTGATCGGACCAGAACCACGGCACCTTGTCGTGCGCCACCGGCGTGCCGAGGATGTCGAGCGCCGCGGTGCCGGCCTGCTCGAACGCGTTGTCGACGGACTCGAGCCGCAGGCGATAGCCGTAGCGCATTGAGGGATGATTGCTGCAGTCGCCGATGGCCCAGATCGCCGGATCGGAGGTGCGGCAGTACTCGTCGACGACGATGCCATTGTCACATTGAAGTCCAGCGGCGCGCGCCAGGCCATCCTCGGCAAGCACGCCGATGCCGACCACCGCGAACTCGGCCGGATGCTCGCTGCCGTCGGCGCAGCGCACCGCCGCGACGTTGCCGCGGGCATCGCCGACGAACTCCAGCATCCGCGCGCCGAGTACGAGGTTCACGCCGTGTTTGCGGTGCTCGGTCTCGTAGTACCGCGACACCGGCTCGCAGACCACGCGGTTCATGACCCGGTCCGCCATTTCCAGCACCGTCACGTCGACTCCGAGCTCGCGACAGGTCGCCGCCACCTCGAGCCCGATGTAGCCGCCGCCGACGACCACGGCCCGCGCGCCCGGACGCGCCGCCTCGCGCAGCCGGTCGGTGTCCGCCATGGTCCGCAGGTAGTGGATGCCGGTGAGCGCGCTGCCCGGTGTCGTGAGTCGTCGCGGCGTCGAGCCGGTGGCGAGTAGTAACGCGTCGTAGGGCAGGGTGCTGCCGTCGTCGAGTGCCAGGCGTCGCGCGGTCCGGTCCAACAGGGTGGCGCGGCGGCCGAGCCGCAGTTCGACACCATGCTCGTCGTAAAACGACTGGTGGCGGATCGGCAACCGGTCGCGCGCCAGCGCCCCGGAGAGATACTTTTTCGACAGCGGGGGTCGCTGGTAAGGGAGCGCGGGCTCGTCGCCGACCACGGTCAGCGAGCCCGCGTACCCCTTGCGACGCAGCATGTCGACGGCTTGTGCGGCAGCCTGTCCGGCGCCGACGATGACGATCTGGTCAGGCATGGTCGAGAGAGCTTAAGCGCAGCGTGGCCCGCGCACCATGCACGGGCAGCAGCCGGTCCGAACTGCGCCATATTGGTGCAGGCGCAGCGGCAGGCTTGCGGCAACTCCGTGAATCTCGTTGAGTTCGTCAGCGCCTCGTCTATGGCACGGAAGGTGCACTATGCTTGACGGCAACGCGGGGCCCCTGTCCCGCCGGCCCGTGTGCCGTACGCACGAGCCGTCCAGACGTTCGGGAGATAAAAATGAAACTGGTCACCGCAATCATCAAGCCCTTTAAGCTCGACGACGTCCGTGCTGCGCTCTCGGAAATCGGCGTCTCGGGCATGACCGTCACGGAGGTGAAGGGCTTCGGCCGCCAGCGCGGCCACACCGAGCTCTACCGCGGGGCCGAGTACGTGGTCGATTTCGTGCCCAAGACCCGCATCGAAGTCGCCGTGCGCAGCGATCTGGTCGACCAGGTCGTCGAGGCGATCGTCAAGGCAGCGAAGACCGGCAAGGTCGGTGACGGCAAGATTTTCATCACCGACATCAACCGCGTGATCCGTATCCGCACCGGCGAGACGGACGACGCTGCACTCTGAAGGTGTGGCGACGACGAGGCCGAGGTCTAGGCAGGACGATAACGGTCGGCGGGCCTACGAGCGATATGCCTACGTTTCGAAGGCCCGGCTGGTGGCCGTCAAAGGATTCCGGACGAAAGTGTTCGCACCGCCACGTGCCGGCGTCGCTCAGTCGACGAGCTCCAGAAACTTCGCAAGCACTGCGGCGTATTCCCCCGCCCGCCCGGGTTGCCGAACCTGCTGCAACGGGTTGATGTCGACGAAGGAGTGCTCGCGCACATCCGCGATCAGTCCCATCGCGCGTCCGTGAAAATGTCGCAGGCTGTCGGTTGGGGACTGGAACAGCAGCGTCGGCATCCGCAGCCTGGGCAACGCCGTCAGCAGGTCGTACTCGAACGTGGCGGGGTAGGGCGGTCCGCCGAGACCGATCGAGAAGAACGCGAGCGCGAGCCGCGCGACGTGGGTCGCATTGTCCGCAGTCACCTCGAACTGCGGGTCGAAGCGACGCAGGATCCCGACGAACGACTCCCAACGCACCTTCATCGGGTCGCCCGAATCCGCAAACGGCAACGGCGGCGTCGAGCTGCTGCGATAGGGCTCCTTTTCTGCCTCGGTCCAGGCGTAGAGCCCGTCGAGCGCGAGATGGCTGATCCGCTGCGGTTGTCTGACCGCGATCTCCACCGCGACCAGCCCGGTGAGGTGCCCGCCCAGCAGCCGCAGGCGATCGAGCCCCAGCGTGTCGAAGGCTGCGATCAGGTTCGCCGCGTAGTCGCCGACCTGCCACGGCCGCCGGCGATCGTCCGAGGGCGCGTAACCCATCAGGTCGATCGTGATCGCGCGGCACGAGGGCGCCAGCGCCTGCATCAGCGGCACCAGTGGCAGCGTGCCGAAGGGCATGGTCGGCAACAGCACCACCGGGGCGCCCTGCCCGGCCTCGCGGCAATGCAGTTGGCCGTCGGGTGTGTCGAGGAAGCGGCGCGTAATCCGTGTCATTGAGGGGCCTCCGGTATCGTCGCCACGTTCGCCGATTCTGTTGACGATGACCACCGTTGCTGGCGGCGCGAGTCACGGAGAAGATTCGAATGCCGGTACGGGTGCCACCCTGGCTTGACAGTCGACGCGCCGCGGCATGAACGTAATGTGCCGAATGAGGATCACGTCGAGCGCCGCGCGCACCGTTCCGGCAAGCGAGGGCGGGTCGCCGCCGCCATTCTGCAAGGAGCCTGCCCATGCCACGCCGATTTCCTGATTCGCAGCTCGACGAGCTCGCGAACTTCTACGACGAGCACGGTGCCGTGCACCTGCCCGCCTTCCTCGAGCCCGAGACGGTCACGGCGGTGCTGGGGCAGATCGACCGCGCGGCAGCCGCCAGCACCGGATCGGGCGTCGCGCCCGGCCACGCGCGCTCGTTCGGCCGCGGCAAGGGTCGCATGACGATCCGCTCGCAGTCTGACGAGAACCCGATGATCCGCGATTTCCTGCTGCGCCCGGAAATGGCCGAGCCGATCGCGCGGATCACGCGCTCGCGTGCCTTGCAGTTCTGGTTCGACCTCACCTTCATCCATGAGGCGAGCGCGCAGGGCGAGGCCGGCGAGGGCAGCAGCTGGCACCACGACATCGCGGCGTTCGCCTTCAAGGGCGAGAAGCTGCCGTCGCTGTGGATGGCGATGACACCCGCCGTGGCGGGGCAGAGCCGGATCGAGTTCATCGACGGCAGCCATCGAAACGTGCCCGGGTATTTCCGCCCGCCGACCAGTACGCCCGATCCCGAAGACGGACTGCTCGAGGCGCCGGATTACGATGCGCTCGTGCGCAACGGAAGCGAGCGGATCCTGGCCTGGGATTGCGCGCCCGGCGACGCGCTGATCATTCACCCGTATACGATCCACGGATCCAAGGGCAACGCAGGCAACTCCCGGCAGGGAAGGCGCGTTGCGATCACCACGCGATGGCTCGGCGACGACGTGCGCTGGCTGCCGCTGCAGCGCAAGTCGGCTTACGCCGCAGGCGTCGATCCGGACCATCCACCGCCGATCGGCTCGCGGCCCGCGCGCGCGGCGTTTCCGCTGGTCTGGGGCCATTGACGCGCGCCGTGCCGGAATCCACGCACCGCCAACCGCGGCGCGCGCGGGACACCTCAACCGAGCGGCAGTCTCCGCTCGAGAAAGTCGAGAATTCCCGTATTGAAAACGTCATTGCGATCGCCCGCCACCATGTGCCCGGCGCCCGCGATGTCGAGCACCTCGAGCTGCGGGATATCGGCCTGCAGCGCGGTGACGCCCGCCTGGCTGACGAGGTCGCTGTCGAGCCCCCGCACCAGCAGGGTCGGGATGCGCACCCGGCGGCTCGCGGCCACCAGCGCGTCGGAGAAGGTGGGCGGCTCGACCGTGTGCGGCCCGTCGACAACGTGCGGATCCCAGTGCCAGCGCAGCCGGCCATCGGCGCGATTGCGCAGATTCTTGCGAAGGCCGCTGATGTCCCTCGGCCGCGGTCGTTGCGGGTAGTAAGCGGCGACCGCGTCGGCCGCGTCTTCCAGCGTCGCAAAACCATCGGTGTGCGCGCGCATGAACGCGCGGATCTTCATGGCGCCCGCCATCTCCATCCGCGGTACGACGTCGACCAGCACCAGGGCCGACACCGGCGGTGCGAACCCGCTGCCGACGTAGACCATCGCCGCGCCGCCGCCCATGGACGCCCCCACCAGCGCGACGCGCGCGGGCAGCGTTTGCAGCAGCGGCGACAGGTCGCGCGCCAGCACCTCGAAACTGTAGCGTCCGTCGGGCGACCAGCCGCTGTCACCGTGGCCGCGCGAATCGAGATTGACGACGCCGTAACCGCGCGCCGCCAGTGCTCGCGCCGCCTTCCCCCATGAATGCCGCGTCTGGCCGCCGCCGTGCAGCAGCACGACCGCCGGCGACGTGGCAGTAGAACCTCGCGCGACATCCGCACGCAGCTCGACGCCATCGGGCGCAATGAAGGACCTTGTTTGGAATCGCGCAGTGCGGGGCTCGGACATCCGTTCGCATCATACGTCTTGAAGAGACGCACGATCCGCGCACTGTGACACCAGGTTCGGGGGAGGTCTCGTAATCACCTGTTCGCGGATCCCCTGCGGCACCTGGCCCTCACCCCGGATCCGACTCGAACAACTTCTGCAACTGCGCAGCCGCCTCCCGGGCCGACGCCTTGAGCTTGTCCTCGTCGTCCTTCACCGCGTATTGAGCCTCGAGGGTCTGTTCGTCATGCTCCCGGAAACGCTGCACCGTCGATGCTGCCGTGGCGTGCGAGAGACCGA
Organism: Pseudomonadota bacterium; assembly: GCA_043748075.1. Lineage (GTDB taxonomy): Bacteria > Pseudomonadota > Gammaproteobacteria > Steroidobacterales > Steroidobacteraceae > UBA964. The sequence goes on along the minus strand of JAYTNX010000104.1, from coordinate 17,206 downwards.
GCGTTTCGAGCACCTCACGGGTCGTCTCGAGGCTCGAGAGATAGGTCTCGCGCATGACGTGGCGCACGCCGGCATCCATCAAGCGGAACGCGTGCTGGCGGTTGCGGGCGCGGGCGAAGATCTCGACGCCCGGGAAATGCTCCACCACCAGTTCCGCGGTTCGCACCGACGCCTCGACGTCGTCGATCGCCAGCACGAACACCTCGGCGCGCGCCGTGCCGGCGGAGCGCAGCAGGTCGAGGCGCGAGGCGTCGCCGTAGTAGACCTGATTGCCGAAGCCGCGGACGAAGTCGACCTGGGTCTGATTGGCGTCGAGCGCAGTGAACGGGATGCGGCGCGTTTTCAGCACGCGGGCGACGATCTGGCCGAAGCGGCCGAAGCCGGCGATGATCACGCGGTTGTCGCGTTCCGCGTCGGCGTCGATCACGTCGAAGGCGCGCACTGGCTCGGGCGCCAGCAGGTGGCCGAGCCCGGCATCCCAGGCCGCCGCCAGCAGCGGCCCGGCGACCATCGACAGCGTCACGGCGAGCACCAGAAGGTCGGCGGTCGGCTGCGGCAGCAGGCGCTCGGTGGCGGCGATGCCGAACAGCACGAATGCGAATTCGCCGCCGGTGGCGAGGGCGAGGCCGAACTGCCACGACGAGGCGCGGTTCAGGCCCGTGAGCGCACCGATCCCGGCCTGCGCGAGCACCTTGATCAGCAGCATCGCCACGGTCACGAACAGCACCTGCAACGGTTGCGAGCCGAGCAGCCCGACGTTCGCGCCCATGCCGACCGCGATGAAGAACAGACCCAGCAGCAGACCCTTGAACGGCTCGATGTCGGCTTCCAGCTGATGGCGAAACTCACTGTCCGCGAGCATCACGCCCGCGAGGAAGGCCCCGAGCGCCATCGACAGCCCGACGAGGTTCACGAGCAGGGCGGTGCCGATCACCGTCAGCAGCGCGGCGGCCGTGAACACTTCGGGCACGCGCGTCTTCGCGACCAGCCGCAACGCCGGCCGCAGCAGCAGACGTCCGCCGCCGATCAGCAGCGCGAACACGCCGACCAGTTTGCCGACCTCCAGCCAGGCCGACCCGCCAGCCGCGCTGTCCGGGTCGACGCCGGCGCCGACACTGCGCGCCGCGAGCAGCGGCAGCACCGCCAGCACAGGCAGCACCGCGATGTCCTGGAACAGCAGGATGCCGAACGCCGCGCGGCCGTGCTGGGCCTTCATGTGTCCGCGCTCGACGAGCGTCTGCAGCACCAGCGGCGTGGAGGCGAGGGCAAGACCGAAGCCGATCACGAAGGCCGTGGCGAACGGTTGGCCGAGCAGCATCGCGAGACCACCTAGCAGCGCGGTCACCAGCGCCACCTGGGCGCTGCCGACGCCGAACACCGCGCGCCGCAGCGCCCAGAGTCGTGTGGGCTGCAACTCGAGGCCGATCAGGAACAGCAGCAGCACGACGCCGAACTCCGCGAAATGCTGGATCGCCTCGACGTCCTCGATCAGGCCGAGCGCGCCGGGGCCGATCGCCACGCCGGCGGCGAGGTAACCCAGCACCGGGCCCATCCGCAGCCAGCGGAACAACGGAATCGCGATCACTGCGGCGGCCAGCAGGATCGACAGCTTGCCGAGATCGTCCATGATTCTCCCTTGCGCGCGGCGCGTGCCGCGGCTAGCGTGCACGCTCCCCGCTCCGGGGACAACACGCATCCAGACTGCACCGATCCGAGGAGTGACGACGATGGCCAAGGCGATCCGCATCGAGCGCAACGGCGGCCCCGAGGTGATGCAGTACGTCGACGTCGAGGTCGCGGCGCCGGCGCCCGACGAGCTGCAGATCCGCCACACGGCCATCGGCGTGAACTACATCGACGTCTACGACCGCAGCGGCCTCTATCCCATGACGCTGCCGGGCACCCTGGGGCGCGAGGCAGCCGGCGTGGTCGTCGCCGCAGGCCGCAAGGTCAAGGGTTTCCGCAACGGCGATCGCGTCGCCTACGTACCCAGCCAGCCGGGCACCTACGTCGAGCTGCGCAACGTGCCGGCGGCGCAGGTCGTGAAACTGCCGAAATCGATCAGCGACGAGCAGGCCGCGGCCATGATGCTGAAGGGTCTCACGGCCCAGTACCTGCTGCGCCGCAGCTATCGGGTCAAGAAGGGCGACTGGATCCTGGTGCACGCCGCCGCGGGCGGCGTCGGCCTGATCCTCTGCCAGTGGGCCCGCGCGCTGGGCGCGAAGGTGATCGGCGTCGTCGGCTCCGACGCCAAGGCCGCGCTGGCGAAGAAGTATGGTTGCCATCACACGCTGATCCGCGGCCGCGACGACCTGGTGAAGTCGGTCAAGGCGCTGACCAAGGGTGCTGGCGTCGCCGTGGTCTACGACTCGGTCGGCGCGGAGACGTTCTATCCGTCGCTCGACTGCCTGGCGCCACTCGGCATGATGGTCACCTACGGCAACGCTTCCGGCCCGGTGGCGCCGTTCTCGCCGCTGGAGCTCTCGAAGCGAGGTTCCCTGTTCCTGACCCGGCCCTCGCTGTTCGCCTACATCGCGAAACGCAGCGATCTCGACGCGATGGCGCGCGAGCTGTTCCGCGCCGTCTCGAGCGGCAAGGTGAAGATCATAGTCGGGCAGCGCTATGCGCTCGCCGATGCGGCGAAGGCGCATGCGGATCTCGAGGCGCGCAAGACCACCGGTTCCAGCGTCTTGTTGCCCTGAGCAGCGGCTGCGCCGCGCCCCGACCAGGCGCGCCGTGCTCGCGGGCAGAACTCTTCAACGCGAAAGCGTCGATGCGCAGCGCCCCGCCCGGTCCATCGCCATGTCGGCGAACCGGGCAAGCGCAGCGTGATCGAGACCCGGCATGGACAGCGTGCCAGCCGTCTCACGCGCCGCTGCAGTGACGCCTTCGCTGATCTCGGCAACTCGGCGACGAATCAGCGGCAGTCCGAGGCCGGCGTCGGTCGCGAATGTTGCCCATCCCTTGGCGTCCATCTCGTCAAGCGTTGCCCGTCGGCCGATTTTCATTGCGAATTTGCTCGAGATCCCAGGGTAGGCAACGGTTGCCAGCAAGTCATAGAGAGGCGCGAGGTGTGTGCCGGCCGCCGTATGAAGCAGCGAGAAATTCTTGCCGTGCGCGTCGGCGTTTCCCGCGATCACGTTGAAAATCGCGGCGTCGAGAAGCTGCAACACATCGACGGCGGGCCTCGACGCAACCCGGCGCACGAGTGCGAAGCAGTCCTTGAACGTTGGGCCGCCTTCGCTGGCGTATTTGATTTCGGTCGGCACGCCGAGCGCCTGGCAGAAATCCTCCTGATGCAGGCGGACGACATTGCCGTGGTCGCCGACAACACGATCGTAACGTCGGACGAGCAGGAACGCGCGATCCCGCACGATTCGCGGCTCGACGGGCGCGACGTCGAGCCCGACCGCCGCGGCAAGGCGCATGATGAACGCCTCGTTCTCGGTCGTGGCCGGGAACCTCGAAATCGTCGGCTTGAGAATATGAGTCGTGGCCTGGCCGGGCACAGGCAAGGCCACGGTGCCGTCGACGAGCACGACCGGCACTTTGGATTGCGCGCCGGCGAGAGAAAGGCGCAGTCCGGCCTCGCCTGCCAGAAGTGGGCGGAAGGGAAGTGAGTCCAGCACTCGGATCAAGCCTGAATCGTCGAGTCGCTGCGGCCGTTGATCCGGCACGGGCGCGTCGGGAGATTCGCCAGGCGGTAGAAACTGGAGCGCGCCCGCGACATCGCCGCCCAGACGCTCGAGTAGGGCGAAGTCATTGCTGCGGGAAACGCCGAGGGCCAGAGCAGCGGCATCGCGTTGGCCCTCTTCGGGCAGCAGACCACCGAAGAACGGACGGCACTCGCGACGATTGAAGGGCTCGGTACGCTTAGGCAATGAAGCGGACAATGCCAGAGCCGCGTCGTTCTGGAGCCAGCCAGTCGAGTACACGAAGCCGAGTTCTCCGTGTCGATCCTGCGTCAACTGGCCGACGAGAGCCTCATCCCACCAGAGGTTCAAGGTGCGCGTCATGCGTTGCGCGGCCGTGCGGACTCCGGGGGCGGCGTGATCTCGAAGGTGCAGCCGAGTGCCGCGAGGACCTGAAGCGCCTTACCGAGTTGCGCCGTGGGTTTGCCAGCTTCGAGATCGACGATGAATCGCAAGCCGACGCCTGCCGCGCCCGCGAGTTCGTCTTGCCGCAAGCCCGCCGCTTTGCGCGTGGTGCGAACGACCTCGCCGACTTCGGCGGGGCTGAGGGTGCGCTTTACCATGATATTTACTGAACGGTAAATTAACACAGTATTCTAGTAATTTCTGATGAAATTACCCCGTTCGGGAAAAATAGACGCGTCCTGAGCATCTACAGCGAAAATACCCCGCTCGGGAACATTCCTCGCTCCCCGGAGCCCGATCGCCCCGAGGCACTGCCTCGGGTTGCGGCTCGATCGTTCGCGTCAGAGCGCCACGACCTGCCGCACGCCTTCGCCCTTCGCGAGGCGATCGAAGGCGCCGTTGATGTCGTCGAGTGCCAGCGTCTCGGACAGCAGCCGATCGACCGGCAGCTTGCCTTGCTGATACCACTCGATGTAGCGCGGGATGTCGCGCGAAGGCACGCAGCTGCCGAGGTAGCTGCCCTTGATCGTGCGCTCCTCCGCCACGATGTTGACGTGCGGCACCGAGAACATCGCCTGCGGGTGCGACAGGCCGGCTGTCACCGTGGTGCCGCCGCGGCGCGTGACCTTGTAGGCGAGGTCCATCGCTTTCACCGAGCCCGCCATCTCGAACGCGTAGTCGACTCCGCCTCGCGTGGTTTCGCGGATCGCCTCGACCGCGTCCGGTTCGCCCGCCAGAAAGGTGTGCGTCGCGCCGAGCTCGCGCGCCAGCGCGAGCTTCTGCGCCGAAAGATCGACCGCGACGATGGTATGGGCATCGCGCACCCGCGCGCCGAGCAGCGCCGCCAAGCCGACGCCGCCGAGGCCGACAACCGCGACGCTGCGCCGCAGTGGCAGGTCCGCGGTGTTGATCACCGCGCCTGTGCCCGTGATCACCGCGCAGCCGAACACCGCGGCGTGCGCGAAGTCGAGGCTACGGTCGATGCGCACCACCGAATTGCGCGACACCGTGGCGTACTCGGCGAAAGCCGAGACGCCGAGGTGGTGGTTCAGGTCCGCGCCGGCACGGTGAAGCCGGCGCGCACCGGAGATCAGTGTGCCGGCAGTATTCGAAGCGGCGCCCGGCTCGCAGAGCGCGGGACGTCCCGATTCGCACGGTGCGCAGTGGCCGCAGCTCGGCACGAACGCCGTGACCACGTGATCGCCGATTTTCAGGTCGGTGACGCCCGCGCCCAGTTCCTCGACGATGCCGGCGCCTTCGTGTCCCAGGACCATCGGCAGCGGTCGTGGCCGATTGCCGTCGATGACCGAGAGGTCCGAATGGCACAGGCCGACCGCGCGCATTTTCAGCAGCACCTCGCCCGGGCCGGGCGGGTCCAGCTCGACATCGGCGATCTCCAGCGGCCTGGAGTCGGCGTAGGGCGACGGGGCGCCCGTGCGGGTGAGAATGGCAGCGCGAGTTTTCATGGTTGCGGTTTTCTGCCTCGGGCGCGTCTGTTACAGGGGCGGGCGGTTCGCAGCGGGATGCCGATGATGGCTGACATCCGCTGCCGTGGCACACACAATGTGCGTCAGATCCGGCATGTGGAAGCCCCCGTCGATGAGCGCGCGTGCACCCGTCCCCTCCCGCAGCGATTTCCGCATCTTCCGGCCGATGCCGACGCGCTGGATGGACAACGACGTCTATGGCCACGTCAACAACGTCGTCTACTACTCGTATTTCGATACCGCCGTGAACGGCTACCTGATCGAGGCCACCGCCACGGACATCCGCACGCTCCCCGCCATCGGCGTGGTCGCCGAAACCAGTTGCCGATACTTCGAGTCGGTGTCGTTTCCCGACGCGCTCGAGATCGGCATCACGGTCGAGCGGCTGGGGCGCAGCAGCATCGTCTATCAGCTCGGAATCTTCGTTCAGGGCCGACCCGCCGTCGCGGCCGCTGGAAGGTTCGTGCATGTCTATGTCGATTCGGCGCTGCGCGTCACGGTGCCGGTTCCGGAGCCGATTCGACGTGCGGTGGCGCCGTTGGCGCGGCCGTCGAGCGGTTGACCCGGCGATGTTCCGGGCGTTCGGGGCCGACGGGACGGAACTGACACGCCGGTTCACTCGCAGGTCGAGGACTGCGACGCCCCGACGAAGCGCCGCGGCGATTCGAAGGGTCGCGCCATCGGTGTTGGCAGCGCTCTCCATCGCGGGATGCACGTCGGAGCTCACCAGTCGCTCCGTGAGCTACGTGGCCTTCAGTTTCACGTCCGAGGCCGCCTGCGCTCCCGAAGGGCTGATTGCGTCGTTTGCTGCTGCGAAAGGGTTCGGCCTGCAATCAGGAGGCACCCTCATGCAGAACGGACGCCGGGAAGTAAAGATCTCGCTCAGCGCGGGCCCCACAATGGTCGGCACCGCCCTTAGCAATCTCGTCTCGCCGAAAAACGACGGCGTCTGGCTGCCGTACCTCGTGCGTGTCGATTTCGATGCGCCGCCAGATCCGTCGGCCGACGAAATCAAACGAGCGCAGAAACGACTGCATGACTTTCTGCAATGGATGTCAACCTACAACGCCGGTTGTTGGCAAGTCGTTGAACGCTCGAGTTGAGTCGCGGTGTCTCCGTCAGGAGTCGTCAGGCGCGGCCGGGTCGACTTGCAGAAAACGCCGCACGGGCAGGCGGCCGGGATTTGAGTTCCGCAACCAATTGACTGCGATTCAGCGCACGACGCGCAGATTCCGCCCCTGCCGGCTGATGCCCAGCGCACCGCTGCGCACCACCTCGAGCAGTTCCGCACCCGCAGACAGGTCGGTGATGAACTGGTTGATCTCCGACTCGCTGGCCGTCAGCTCGACCAAAAAGCCATCCGACGCGGGGTCGAGCACCCGCCCGCCGTTGCGTACGACATAACCCCGGACAGCATCGGCCTGCTCGGGCCGCACTTTCAGCTTCAGCAGCACGAGTTCGCGTTCCAGGTGCTCGCCCTGGGTCATGTCCTCGACGCTGACCACGTCGATCAGCTTGTTCAGCTGGTTGACGATCTGCTGGATCACCGCGTCGGAACCCTTGGTCACCAGCGTGATGCGCGAGACGGTCGGGTCGTCGGTGGGGGCGACGGACAGCGACTCGATGTTGTAGCCACGCGTCGAGAACAGGCCGGCGACGCGGGTGAGCGCGCCGGCCTCGTTCTGCAGCAGGATGGCGATGATATGGCGCATGGAATCCGGAGCTCGCGGGGATCTGCGGAAGCATACTGGAAAGGCCTGGCCGGCACCCGGGCGCGCCGGTGCCGTGGCCGCGGTCCGGGTTGCAGACGCCGGCCGGGGTGATAGGCTCGATCCGCTGTGCCCATCGCATCGCCGGGGCGTCTGTCGCCCGTCCGCTACATCACGTTTCCCAGGTCGCCATGTCCGACACCCTGAAGATGAAGCGCCTCTCGGCGCATCCGCTCGCCGGCTCGACGATGACGGGCGCGCAGATGATCGTGCAGGTGCTGGCGGACGAGGGCACGACGGCGATTTTCGGCTATTCGGGCGGCGCGATCCTGCCGACTTACGACGCGGTGTTCCTGTTCAATCAGGCGCAGGGCGAGCGTGGCGCGGCGCAGATGCCGCTGATCGTGCCCGCGAACGAGCAGGGCGCGGGTTTCATGGCGGCCGGCTATGCACGCGCCAGCGGGCGTGTCGGCATCTGCCTCGTCACCTCGGGGCCCGGCGCCACCAACACGGTCACGCCCGTGCGCGATTGCATGGCCGACTCGGTGCCGATGCTCGTGATCTGCGGCCAGGTGCCGACCAGCGCGATCGGTACGGACGCGTTCCAGGAAGCGCCGGTGCCGGCGCTCATGGGCTCCGTGGCCAAGCATATCTTCCTCGTCACCGATCCGAACCAGCTCGAGGCGACGGTCCGCACCGCGTTCGAGATCGCGCGCACGGGTCGGCCCGGTCCGGTGGTGATCGACGTGCCGAAGGACGTCCAGAACTGGAGTGGCACGTTCCGCGGTGAAGGCGTGCTGCCGATCCCGGGGTATCGCAAGCGTCTGTTCGCGGTCACGCATGCGGCGGTCGAGGACGACGAGGCGGCCCAGTTCTTCGACATGCTGCGTGAGGCGAAACGGCCGCTGATTTATGCGGGCGGCGGCGTCGTCAATGCGGGTGCGGCGGCGGTGCTGACGGAGTTCGCGATCGGCTTCGGCATTCCGGTGGTGACCACGCTGATGGGCATCGGCGCCTTCGACACCACGCACACGCTGTCGATGCGGATGCTGGGCATGCACGGCCAGGCCTTTGCGAACTACGCGGTCGACGACTGCGACTTCCTGATCACCGTCGGTGCACGTTTCGACGACCGCGTCGCCGGCGTGCCGGCGAAGTTCGCGCGCAACGCGAAACGCATCGCGCACCTCGACATCGACCGCGCCGAGATCAACAAGGTCAAGCGCGTGCAGTGGAGCCACGTGGGCCAGATCGGCGACGCGCTGAAGGTGCTGCTCGCGCACGGCCGGCGCGAGGGCTTCAAGCCCGACTACGCCACCTGGCACGCCGAGCTCGACGGCTTGCGGCGCACCTATCGCATGAACTACGACCGCTTCAGCGAGAAGATCCAGCCGTACTACGTGATCGAGGAGATCAACCGCCTGACGCGCGGCGAGGCGATCATCAGCACCGGCGTCGGCCAGCACCAGATGTGGGCCGCGCAGTACTGCGACTTCAAGCGCCCGCGCCTGTGGCTGACCTCCGGTTCGATGGGCACGATGGGCTTCGGCCTGCCTGCAGCGGTGGGCGCGCAGATCGCCAACCCGGGCGCGCTGGTGATCGACATCGACGGCGATGCCTCGATCCGCATGAACATCGGCGAGCTCGAGACCGTGACCACCTACGACCTGCCGGTGAAGGTGGTGGTGCTGAACAATTTCGGCGACGGCATGGTCAAGCAGTGGCAGAAGCTGTTCTTCAAGGGGCGGCTGTCGGCCAGCGACAAGTCGCTCTACAAGAAAGACTTCGTCAAGGCGGCGCAGGCCGACGGCTTCCAGTACGCGGTGCGCCTGGATCGCAAGGACGACGTACCGCGCGTGATCGAGGAATTCATCCGCTTCCCGGGCGCGGCCTTTCTCGAGGTCATCATCGATCCGGATGCGGGCGTCTACCCGATGGTGGGTCCGGGCCAGGCCTACGACGAGATGATCACCGGCGACTTCATCGCCTCGCGTCATGCGAGTGTCGAGCCGAAGACGCCGGGACCCTCCGAGATGTTCTGATCCCGGCGCCGCCCACGCGCCACCGCGTCTCGACACCATGCTGCCGACTGCAGACCCCGCGACCGTTCCCCGCACGATGCCGCGCTGGGCGCAGCCGACGCTTCCCACCCTTGCGTCGCTTGCACTGATCGCCTTCTGTGGCTGGGCGTTGCTCGATCGCCTCGCCGCAGGCGAGGGTGCCGAGTGGCTGGGCTACGGCCTGGGCGGCGTCGCCTGGTATGGCCTCGGCCTGCTCGGCTTCGCGTGGTGCGTCAGCCGTGTCAGTTTTCCGCCCGTCGGCTGGCGCGCGATCCTCGCGCTGGTGCTGCTCTACCTGCCGCTGGCCTTCGCCGCCTCGACCTTGATCGACCTGCAGGTGCCCGAATCAGTCGCCGCCCGGAGCGACGTCGGACTCGCCGCGATCGGCGTGGCGCTGCTCGGCCTGGCATTGCGTCGCGTGGGCGCGCCGCGTCTCGCGCCGGCGCTTGCCGTCGCCACGCTGTTCGTCGCGGCGTTCGGCGCACTCTCCAGCTGGAATGGCATCACTGCAGGGTTGTGGTACGCGCCGGAGCCGGACTCTGCCGACGCCGCCGAAGCGCCCCTGGACGAATCGGAAGAACGACTGTTGTTCGTCCAGCCCGCGCGACTCGAGGCGTCCCTGGCGCGGCTCGAGCCGCGTGTCGCCGGCCGATCGAACCTGTTCTTCCTCGGCTTCGCGGGCTACGGCGCGCAGCGCGTGTTCGCCGAGGAGATCCGCTTCGCGGCACAGGCGGTGGCGAAACGCTACGGCACGGGCACCCGCACGCTGACGCTCGTCAACGATCGGCGCGACCTGAAGGAGGCGCCGCTCGCGACCGTCGTCGGCCTGGAGCAGGCGCTGCAGGGCATCGCGCAGCGGATGGACCTCGATGAGGACGTGCTGTTCCTGGTGCTCTCCTCGCACGGCGCCGACGATCCGCTGCTGTCCGTGCAGCTGGGTGATCTGCCCCTGGAGCAGTTGAGCGGCGAAGCCCTGCGCGGTGCGCTCGATCGCGCCGGCATCCGCTGGCGCGTGATCGTGATCTCCGCCTGCCACGCCGGCGCGTTCCTGCCCGATCTCGAGGACCCGCAGACGATCGTGTTGACCGCCGCGGCTGCCGCGAACACCTCGTTCGGCTGCAGCGACGACCGCGACCTCACCTACTTCGGCGAAGCGTTCTTCCGAGACGCGCTGCCGTCGGCAATCACAATGCGCGAGGCGTTCGAATCGGCGCGCGTGTCGATCGCGGTGCGGGAGCGACGCGAAGGCGTCGACGCGTCGGATCCGCAGGCCTGGTTCGGCGACGCGATGGATCGCCGATGGCGGCTGCTCGAAGCGGATCTTTCAGACCAGTAGCGGCAGGTACTCCAGGGCCGGAGCCACGCGAACGCCTTCGCGTGAGACGAAGTCCTTCCTGCCCGTGGCACTCATCTGCCACGCGTCGGCGCCCGGAAACCGTTCCTTCAGGTATCGTTAGAACAAGAAGAACGAGCGGTCAACCACGCTACACCATGAGCGATCCGGCCGAATCCGCCGTCAGGCCCACGATCACGTTTCCCGTCCGGCTGTCGCCGGAGGGGTTCTGGGAGAGTCTGGGCAGTACCCCGACCAACCCGCAATCGCTGGTGGGCGCGGGCGGCATCGAGATCGCTGCGACACGCGTTGTCGTGCGGGCACAGCGGAGACGCCCGTTCATGCCGGCCCGGGCGGCGGAGTTCGGGATCGACCGCGCGGCCATCAGCGACGTCGTGGTCCGCGGATCCCAAGTCGTGTTTACCGAGAAGGGTGCGAAACTGCCGTGGACTCTCATCGCGGCGAGCGAGGCGGATGCGGCCTCAATCACGCGGGAGTTGCCGTTCACGAAGTCACTGGAGTTCGACGCGACGGCGGCGGCGTTTGAGGACTTTGCTCGACGACTCGCGGAGCTGAAGTCGCGAATCGTCGTGACGCCAATCCTGATAGCCCTGAACGTGCTGGTGTTCGTGGCGATGGCGTTCGCTGGTGCCGGCGTCTTCAAGGCGAACCCCATGGTGCATATTGCGTGGGGCTCGAACTCGGGTCCCTACACGATGCTGGGCGAAGAGTGGCGACTGGTCACCTCGCAGTTCCTGCACTTCGGACTGCTGCACCTGGCGCTCAACATGTGGGTGCTGGCGGTCAACGGTCCACTGGCGGAGCGACTGTTCGGTACGGCCCGGTTTCTGACGCTCTACCTGTTTGCCGGTGTGTGCGCGAGCGCAACGAGCCTGTGGTGGCATCCCACGGTCAACAGCGCCGGCGCGTCCGGCGCGATATTCGGTGTCCTCGGTGCCCTGCTCGCGTTTGCGCTCCGCAGGGACCTGAAGGTGCCGTTGGAATTGTTGAGTGCGCAACGCAACAGCGTGCTCGTGTTCGTGGCGTTCAATCTGCTGAACGGCGCTCGCCTGGCCGGCGTCGACAATGCCGCGCATCTGGGCGGTCTGGCCGGAGGCTTGGTACTTGGACTGGCGCTGGCGCAGCCGATGGATGTCGAAACTCGGCGACTGGCGACACTGTGGGCGCGCGTCGGATTGCCACTGACCGCGATCGGGCTCGTCATGGCGTTCACCGGCTACGCCTTGAAGCCATCGCCTGAGCTCGTTCAGAGTCAGCGCCTGCGTCGCGACATGTTGTGGCTGGTCGCGCGCGAGCGTCCGATGGAACGGGTGATCGAAGAAGTGGAGTATTCGGCGGGGCGCCATGAACCGGACCGTCGGGCATTGCTGGCGCGACTCACACGCGACGTGCTGCCGTTCTATGCCGAGGCCGAGCGGCGGATGACGGCGGACTATCCCGTGCAGGGCAGGACGCTCGCCGCCGACCGGGCTTTTGCGCGCAAGGCCCTGCGCCAGCGCGTCGAGGCCAACAAGCTGCTCGTGAGTTGGGTGCGCTTCGGGCGCGATGCCGATCGGCGTCAGTACGTCGCCGCGGTTGCTGATCTGAAAGCCGTTGCGTTCGCGCACCGTCGGGAGCAACGGCGTTCGAAGCTGCAATCGACTAGTAGGGAAAGTCCGCGTTCCGGCGCCTCGATCGACACTGCGACCGACTGGTTTTCGGTGGAGGCCCGCGCGATTGCCGCCGTCGAACGAAGCATCCGCGACGCTCGCAGAGCCGGCAGGTTGACCGATATGCAGGCGGCTGAGCGGTTCCAGAGGGAGTTGTTGCCTCGATGGGCGGTGCTCGAAACGCAGCTCGAGGCGCGGGGCCCAGGCGACCCGCTTTCCACGCCGCGCCTTGCGGCGGCACGTCGCGAATACGCGAGCCGCGTTCAGACGATACTTGATATGCGTGCCGAGGCCTGGCGCAAGGGCGACAACGACACCATTGACTGGGCGCGGCAACTGGAGAGCAATCGATCCGTGTATCGGCGCAAGCTCGATGCGGCGCTCGCAGAGGCGGTCGACCAAGGCGCCTCTCGAAAGATGTTGACTCGCATAGAGGCAACCCTAAGCGCGCCACGGCCGGCGCCGATGGCGGCGGTCGGTAAGGGCAGGGCCACTGGCCGTACGCAGGTCGCCGTGGACAACACCGACGTGCACTTTCAGGCAGGCCGCGATCATGCCGCGCTGATGGAGTGGGCGCTGGCCGAGCGCGAGTTTCGCGCGGCGCTCGCGATCACGCCCACCGACCCGCAGGCGCGGTTCGCGCTCGCGAAGCTTTATCAGGCGACTGACCGCATGGACGCCGCGGATCGAGAATGGACCGAGCTACTTCGCCATGCGCCGCATCATGGCGAGGCGATGGCAGAGCGTGCACGTACCCGCGAGCGACTCGGCCGGCAGGGTGATGCGGTGGCGGATGCGAGACACGCCTGCAACGAGGGCCACCGCCCAGGGTGCGAACTAGTCGCGGGTTGGACGAAGCACTAAAACGCGTCTAGCGGGGTCACGATCTCCAACTGGTGCGGAAATCGGGTGCGACGGGCGAGGCCGCGTGACCGTATCCGCCCTACGCGAACAGGGTCTGCTCAAGGGTGTGCAGGGTACGATAACAAGGCAGGACCTGCGCCACGCTGGCATTCGGTTCGCGCGACTCGCGGATTGCGGCGAAAAACTCCCGGTCCTGCAGCTCGATGCCGTTCATCGAGACGTCCACCTTCGAGACGTCGATCTTCTGGTCCTTGCCATCGATCAGTTCGTCGTAGCGGGCGATGTAGGTCCCGTTGTCGCAGATGTAGCGGAAGAACGTACCCAGCGGACCGTCGTTGTTGAACGAGAGCGAAAGCGTGCAGATCGCGCCGCTCGCGCTCCTGAGCTGGATCGACATGTCCATCGCGATTCCGAGCGTCGGATGAATCGGCCCCTGGATCGCGTTCGCGACCGTGATCGGGCCGCCCGACTGGTAGGCGAACAGGTCGACGGTGTGCGCTGAGTGGTGCCACAGCAGGTGATCAGTCCAGGAGCGCGGCTGACCCAGTGCGTTCTTGTTGCTGCGGCGGAAGAAGAAGGTCTGTACTTCCATCTGCTGCACGTGGATCTCGCCCGCCACGATGCGGCGGTGAACCCACTGGTGCGAAGGGTTGAATCGCCGGGTGTGGCCGACCATGCAAACCAGGCCCGTCTTCGCCTGCAGGTCGGCGACGGCCTCAGCGTCGGCCCAGCTGTCGGCCAACGGGATCTCCACCTGCACGTGCTTCCCCGCGCGCAGACACTCGAGAGCCTGGGCGGCATGCAGCTGCGTCGGGGTGCAGAGGATCACCGCATCGACGCCCGGCTGCGCGATCGCTTCGGTCAGGGCGGTGGTGGCGTGCGGGACGCCGTACTTCTTCGCGACTTCGCGCGTCGGCTCCAGCAGCCGGCCGACGATCGAAACGACTTCGACGTTGCCTCCGCCGGCATTGATGGCCTGGAGGGCATCGAGGTGCTTCAGGCCGAACGCACCGGCGCCGGCGAGTACGATCTTCATCGGGTGTTCTCCAGGATCAGGTGCCCCACAGCCGTGTTCGACGCCGGCACGTGGTAGAAGCGGTGGCGGACGTCGACCTTCGAATCGAGGGCGCCGCGCATGATCAGCCACATCACCAGTTCGATGCCCTCTGACCCGGCTTCGCGGATGTATTCGATGTGCGGCATCCGTGAGAGCGCCTCTGGGTTGTCGATCAGCCGGTCCAGCCAGCGATTGTCCCATGCGCGGTTGATCAGACCGGCGCGCGGTCCCTGCAACTGGTGGCTCATGCCGCCGGTACCCCAGATGTGAACGTTTAGGTCTTGGTCGAACGATTCGACCGCGCGACGGATCGCGCGGCCGAGTTCGAAGCAGCGACGGCCCGACGGAACCGGGTAGAGCACGACGTTGACCGCGAACGGGATCACCTTTACTGGCCAAGCCTTCGGCTGCCCGAACATCAGCGACAGCGGCACCGTGAGACCGTGGTCGACGTCCATCCGGTTGACGATCGTCAGGTCGAAATCCTGCTGGATCACGGACTGGGAAATATGCGAGGCGAGCTCGGGGTGGCCCTCGACGACCGGCACTGGGCGCGGGCCCCAGCCCTCGTCGGCCGGCGTGAAGCGCTCGGCGCAGCCGATCGCGAACGTCGGCACCAGGTCGAGGCTGAAGGCGGTCGCGTGGTCGTTGTAGACCAGGAACACGACGTCGGGACGGCCCTCCCCGGCGATCCAGCGCTTCGAGAACTCGTAGCCGTCGAAAACCGGCTTCCAGTAGGGCTCTGCGGACTTGCCGGCGTCGAGCGCCGCACCGATGGCCGGCACGTGCGAGGTGGAGACACCGGCAGTAATGCGGGCCATCACGGCGTCTCCTGCGGCGTCTCACCGACATAGCGGTTGCCGGTGGGCGAGCGGCCGCCGTTGATCATCATCTGCGCGTACGCGTCGGGCGTCATGCCGGTCATCGTGGAGACCGCCTGCAGGAACGTCTTGCCGTCGGTCGAGAAGATCTTGGCGAGGAAATAGATGTTGCCACCGAGGGCGATCATCCGGTTGTAGTCGCGTGCGAGCACGGCCTGCTTCTGATCCTCGAACATTGGCCACTCGTCGAGATAGACGCGCTCGCCTGCTTTGAAGCGCTCGCGGTTGGGCGCCTTCATCAGCGACATGCAGAATTGGTTCAGGTGGTAGCCCTTGCGGGCCTGGTCCGCGTCGAAGATCGTCGTGCCAGGTACGTCGGCATAGGGTTTATCGAGCGCCATGTCGGGCTTCCGGCAGCGCGTTCTTCGGATACTGCATTCGGTCGTCTCCAGGGGGCGTCACGGCTCAGCTGCTCCAGTAGAGCTGCAGCGGATTGTCGACCAGCAGCCTGCGCTGCAGCTCCGGTGTCGTCGCGATCCGCGGGATGAAGTCGACCAGCTGGCCGTCGTCGGGCATGTAGCTCGTCATGTTCGGGTGTGGCCAGTCGGTCCCCCAAAGCACGCGGTCCGGAAAGGTCTCGACCAGCCGCTTCGCGAACGGAACGACGTCGTTCCAGCCTGGCGGTCCGGACTTCGAGAGACGGTCGGGGCAACTCACCTTCGACCAGACCTTCGGGTGCTCGCGCATCAGGGTCACGAACAGCTCGAACTCGGGCCCGTCGACCGGGCTGGTGACGTCCGGCCGGCCCATGTGGTCGACGACGACCGTAGTCGGCAGCGAGGCGAAGAAGTCGTAATGCTCCGGCAGGTCGGCCGCTTCGAAGTAGATCACGACGTGCCAGCCGAGCGCGGCGATGCGACGGGCGATCGTCTCGAGGACCTCGCGCGGCGTCGTATCCGCCAGGCGCTTGACGAAGTTGAAGCGCACGCCGCGCACGCCGGCCTCGTGCATCTCGCGCAGCGCCGCATCCGTGACGTCCGCTTTCACGGTGGCGACTCCGCGCGCGCGACCGCCGGAGGCGCGCAACGCATCGAGGACGGCGCGATTGTCGGTGCCGTGGCAAGTGGCCTGCACGATCACGTTGCGTTCGAAGCCGAGATGGTCGCGCAGCGCCCAGAGGTGGTCCTTCGAGGCGTCGCAGGGTGTGTACTTGCGTTCGGGCGCGAACGGGAACCGTGCCCCGGGCCCGAACACATGGCAGTGGGTATCGACCGCGCCCGGCAGTGGGACGAACGCCGGCTTCGACGGCGCAGCGTGGAACGGCAGCCACTTGGGGTCCATCGTGAACCCGCCGGATGCCGATGCAGAAGCCCAGCCCGGGCCACCCGCGGACAGCGTCGTAGTACTCACGCGCGCCTCGACTTCAAGATCGCATCCAGCCGCGGGAACACGCGACGAGCGTTCTTCTCGTAGATGCGCGACTTGTCGCCGGCGGGAATCGGCAGCGCATCGATGTAGCGTTTCGTGTCGTCGAAGTAGTGGCCGGTCTCCGGATCTATGCCGCGGACGGCACCGACCATCTCCGAGCCGAACAGGATGTTGTCCAGGTCGATCACGTTCACGAGCAGGTCGATGCCCGGCTGGTGGTAGACGCAAGTGTCGAAGAACACGTTCTTCATCACGTGCTCGGTCAGCGGCGGGCGCTTCAGCATATCGGCGAGCCCACGGTAGCGGCCCCAGTGGTAGGGCACGGCGCCGCCGCCGTGCGGGATGATGAACTTCAGCGTCGGGAAGTCGCGGAACAGGTCGCCCTCGATGAACTGCATGAACGCCGTGGTATCAGCGTTGATGTAATGGGCGCCGGTCGCGTGGAAGTTCGGGTTGCACGACGCCGAAACGTGGATCATCGCCGGCACGTCGAGCTCGCACATTTTTTCGTAGAACGGGTACCAGTGCCGGTCGGTCAGCGGCGGCGATATCCAGTAGCCGCCTGAGGGATCGGGGTTCAGGTTGCAGCCGATGAATCCGAGCTCGTTCACGCAGCGCTCGAGCTCGTGGATCGAATTCGCGATCGGCACGCCTGGCGACTGCGGCAGCTGGCAGACGCC
>JAYTNX010000103.1:0-8276 GCA_043748075.1 Pseudomonadota bacterium | reverse complement strand
GATGCCGGCGTGATCTCGGTCACGATGATCCACGCCGGCGAGGCGCGCAACGTGATCCCGGACGACTGCGTGCTACAGGGCACGGTGCGCGCATTCGCGCCCGAAGTGCTCGACCTGATCGAGCGGCGGATGAAGACCATCGCCGAGTCCACCTGCGCGGCGTTCGACGCGGGCTGCGAATTCGCGTTCACGCGCCAGTACCCCGCCACGGTCAACCATGCGGCGGAGACCGCGTTCGTGCGGCGCACCCTGTCGGGGCTGGTCGGCGCGGACAACATGCTCGAGTTCCGCCCGACGATGGGCGCCGAGGACTTCAGCTTCTTCCTGCTCGAGAAGCCCGGCTGTTACTTCCTGATCGGCAATGGCGACGGCGACCACCGCGACCTGCACCACGGCGGCGGCCCCTGCATGCTTCACAATCCGAGCTACGACTTCAACGACGCGTTGATCCCGATCGGCGCCACCGCCTGGGTCCGCATGGCCGAGGCCTGGCTCGCCGCAGCGAACTGAGCACCTCGCGCCCATCCCGATTGTCAACGGTCGGTGCACAGTGAATGCAGCAGTGGGGCATTTATCTGAACAATGACCGGGCGTACCGTGCAGCCATCCGGACAGCGGAGGTTGCCATGTTCATCGTCCCGAACCGAAGCCGTGCCGTCGCGGCGACGCTGCTTCTCGCGCTGTCGTTCGCACTCTGGGGGCGACACGCGGCAGAGCGACACGACCCTGGCCCCCACCCGCCCGGACTCGAGGTGCAACGAACCTCACCGGCTGTGGTCTACTCGACCATGAATGCTTTGAGGATGATGTGGATCGGCTCGTCGTTGTTGCTGCCCATGGGTGCGCCGGGTGTCGCCCCGGCCGCGGTCGCCTGGTCGATGAACGCGACGCAGCGCTCCGCGGTCGAACGCGGCGACATCGTCGTCATGGCCGAGCGCCGCGTGACCTCGGCCGACGATCGGGTTTCGGCCACGCTGGCCGCGGTGAGGGTGGCCGCCACTCCCGATGCCGTGTTCGCCGTGCTCACCGACTGCGCCGCCGCACCCGAATGGATGCCCCATCTGGTGGAGTGTCGCGTGGTCGAGACCGATCGCCTCAGATCCTCCGAGCTGATCGCGCACCGCGTGCACTACGGATGGTTCGCACCGCGGATCGACTACGTGTTCCGCGCCCACCTGCAGGATCGACGCAGGATCGTGTTCGAGAATGTCAGCGGCGACCTGGTCGAGAACGACGGCACCTGGGCGCTCGAGCAGGCCACCGACGGCGTCTCGACGATCGTCACTTATCGCGTGCGCACGCGCCCGCGGTTCTACGTGCCCCAGTGGCTTTCCCGGCGCGCCGTGCGCTCCGAGCTGCCCGACATGCTTCGCGCGCTGCGCCGACGCGCCGAGACCGCGCCACGGGCGGCGCCGACGGCGACAAACACGGACACGCACACGGCGACACCCGCCGGAGTTTGACGGGGACGCCTGCCAAGCGTCGGCTCGACCCTCAGGTCACCCAGCCACCCGCAAACGGAATCGACTGCCCCACCATGAACCGCACCTCGTCACAGGCGAGGAATACCGCGAGCATGGCGTCCTCCTCGGGCGTCGCCAGGCGCCCCACCGGCACTTCGGCCGCGAGACGTTTCTGGAACCGCTCGAGCTGCTGCACTTCCGGCGGAAAATAGGTCGGGTTGTCGACGAAGTTCTGCGCGATGGCATTCACCTGCACGCCCAGCGGCGCCACTTCGATGCCCAGTGCGCGCACGTAGGCCAGCTGCGCGCCGCGCGCCGCGCTGTAGGTGGAGGCACGTCGCAGGCCACGCAGCGCGGAGGCGCTGCCCATCACGATGATCTTGCCGGAACGTCGCTCGAGCATCTGCGGCAGCACTGAACGGCAGAGTCGTGGCAACGGATGCACCAGGTGGTCGAACACCGATTGCCACTCCTCGTCGGTGACGTCCGCCGCCATCGTGACGGGTGCGGCGCAGGCGAGGTTCGCGACCAGCACGTCGACTCGCCCCACCTCCTCGACGAGTTCGGCGGGCCGCTCCGGCGCGAGCAGCGAACCGGGATCGGCCGACACCGCAGCGCCGTGGGCGCGGAACGCCGCGCACAGCGCCGGCCCCATGAACTCGCCGGCCTGCGTGACCAGCACCCGCCGGCCCCGCAGGCTCTCACCCAGCAGCCCCATGTTCGATTGCCCTTCGACGGCCAGGCCGCCCCCGGGTCATCTTAGACCTCGATGACGGTCCGGCGTGGCGACCCGCACACTGCACGGATGTTCCGCACTTGCCGGTCATGGCGACCCGGTGGTACTTTTCCTGCCATGACTTCCAGCGCCAGCGTCCTGCTGTCCTGCCCCGCCGGCGCCTGCGCCGCGCGTCCGGCTGCCCTGCTGCTCAGCCTCTCGCTACTGCGCTGACCAGCGCAGCAACCCCACGCGCTAACGGTCGGCGCCAACAAGACCGGACACACCCAGCACGAATCCCCAGTTTGAATCCAGCAGGCACAGCCACGTTTGCGCGTCCTGAACCTTGCGAGAACCGCCATGTTGAAGACTCCGTCGACCAAGTACCGCGCCTACCCACCCATCGACCTACCCGATCGCACCTGGCCCGGCCGGGTCATCACCGTTGCGCCGACCTGGTGCAGCGTCGATCTGCGCGACGGCAACCAGGCCCTGATCGAACCGATGGACTCGACCCGCAAGCGGCGCATGTTCGAGCAGCTCGTGAAGGTCGGCTTCAAGGAGATCGAGATCGGCTTCCCGTCGGCCTCGCAGACGGAGTTCGACTTCTGCCGCGAACTGATCGAGAAGGACCTGATCCCCGACGACGTCACGGTGCAGGTGCTGGTGCAGGCCCGCGGCGAGCTGATCGCGCGCACTTACGAGGCGCTGCGCGGCGCGAAGCGCGCGATCGTCCATGTCTACAACTCCACCTCGACACTGCAGCGCCGCGTCGTGTTCCGGCTCGATCGCGCCGGTATCCGCGACATTGCCGTCAAAGGCGCGCAGCTGGTGCTCGAGGGCGCGCAGCGTCAGAAGGGCACCGAGTGGAGCTTTGAGTACAGCCCGGAAAGCTTCACGGGCACCGAGCTGGATTTTGCCGTCGAGGTCAGCGACGCCGTGATGGACGTCTGGAGGCCGACCCCGGAGCGCAAGGCGATCCTCAACCTCCCGGCCACCGTCGAGATGGCGACACCGAACATCTACGCTGACCAGATCGAGTGGATGTCGCGCCGCCTCGCGCGCCGCGACGCGATCGTGCTCAGCCTGCACCCGCACAACGACCGCGGCACCGGCGTCGCGGCCGCCGAGCTCGGCCTGATGGCCGGCGCCGATCGCGTCGAGGGCACGCTGTTCGGGAACGGCGAACGCACCGGCAACGTCGACGTGATCACCCTCGCCCTGAACATGTACACCCAGGGCGTCGACCCGCGGCTCGATTTCAGCCACATCAACGAGGTGGCACGCTGCGCCGAGCACTGCAACCAGCTGCCGATCCACCCCCGCCACCCGTATGTCGGCGACCTCGTGTTTACTGCGTTCTCGGGTTCGCACCAGGATGCGATCAAGAAGGGGCTCGCCGAGCTGCAGCCGGGCGACGCCTGGGACGTGCCCTACCTGCCGATCGACCCCGCCGACGTCGGCCGCTCGTACGACTCGATCATTCGCGTCAACAGCCAATCCGGCAAGGGCGGGGTGGCCTACCTGCTCGAACGGGACTACCAGCTCGTGCTGCCGCGCCGGCTGCAGATCGAGTTCAGCCAGGTCGTGCAAGCCGCCGCCGACCTGACCGGCAAGGAGCTGAGCTCAGGCGAGATCTTCCAGCTGTTCGAGCGTGAGTACCTGGGTGCGCGGCGGCCGTTCCACTACCGCTCGCACCAGCTCACGGCCTCGGTCGACGGCGAGGACAGCGAGCGCATCACGCTGCAGCTCGAGCAGGACGGCGCACCCCTAACATTGCACGGCGCAGGCTCGGGTCCGATCGATGCGATCGTCGAGGCACTCGGCCTGCCGATCGACGTGCAGTCCTATGTCGAGCACTCGCGCGGGACCGGCAGCGGCGCCGTCGCCATCGCCTATGTCGAAGTGAGCGCCGGCCGCGGCACGCTTTTCGGGGTCGGCTCGCATGCCAATATCATCACGGCATCCCTGCTCGCGGTGCTGTCCGCGGCCAATCGCGCGATCGGGCTCGGTCTCGTCGCCCACGTCGGGGCGGTGAAGTCACCCTCGGGACCGGATTCGCCGGCGCAAGCGGCCCGCGTGAACGCCCGGCGCTGAGGCGCGCTCGAACGCGCGTCAGGGCGCGGCGACGGCGCTCACCAGCAGATTGCCGGCTGGGTTCCGGAGGCGCTGCGCGACAAGTCGCTGGACAGCGTCAGCACGTTGCACTTCGCATCCGTGTCGGTCGGCGTCGCGATGATGGTGACGCTGGTGGCGATGCTGCCGGTCGGACCGACGGCCAGCGTGATCGAGTGCGTACCATTCTCCGAGTAGTACGGACCCGCCCCGAATCCCAACAGCGCGAGGTCGCTGGTGAAGGTATTGTTTTCGGTGTAATAGCGTTCGGACTGCTGCAGCATGTAGTGCAGCATCGCCTTGGCTCCCGCACGCCGGCCCTTCAGTGTCTGATCCAGATACATCGGATAGCCGATCGTCGTGAGGATGCCGAGGACCGTGACGACGGTCATCAGCTCGACGAGTGTGGTGCCGCGCTGCTTTTTCATTGTGCGCCTGCTTCAGTCCTTGACCACGATCTGCATCACGCGGCGCTCGCCGTTCCTGCGGACACTGCGCACGATGACGCTGTCGCCGCGTTTGAGCGACTCGACGCCGCTCTTGCCGCCTTTCTCACGATCATCCGAGAATGCTGCCTGGTGCGCGTCGATTCGATAGGTCTGGCCGTCGACGAACAACAGACCGCGCTTCAGGTCGATGCCGGTCACGTGCCCGGACTGGATTTCCGCGGCGACCGCCGCCACCGCAGCGGGTCGCGCCGTCGTGGTCGCCTCGACGACAGCGGGAACGGCGAGTGCCAGGCCGAATCCGGTGACGCAGGCGAGTAGTGTTCGGGTCTTGATCATGGAAGTGCTTCCTTTGACGCGTCAGTAGATCTGCCGCCACGAGGTGCGGCGATTGGACAGCGGCTGTCCGCTCTCGAGGACGCGGGCGATGCCGCCGGTGGACTGGTTCAGATACTTGTTCTCCAGGCTGGCGTCCGGGCCGAAGCGATCGACTACCGCGGGGGTCGCGGCGATCGCATCGAGGCGCATGCCGCTCGCCTGCTGCGAGCCGGCAGTGGCGAAGTCGACCGAATCCTGCGCGTTGGTGACCGTGCCGTCCTGGTTGACATCGAATGCGGCACCCGTAAGTCGGCCACCGTTGAGGAAGTCGAGCTCCATCAGCCAGGAATAGCCGCCCACGGCGCAGGGATCGGTGCTCGGAACCGTGGTCGGCACGATCAGCCGGCCGTTGCGCAGGATGGGATCGACGGCGATGCGCTCGCCCGAGGTCGGCAGGTCGATGTACCAGCCGCTCTTCGCCGCCCAGTTGACCACGTTGGCCGACACCGCGCGATAGCTCCGGCCGCCGACCGTGGCCACGTCGATGATGGTCTGCTGCACCAGCACCGTCCGGTTGGCGACGACCGCGCCGTTGTCGCGAATTCCGTAGAGGCTCTGGGTGGTCGTGGACGTTACGTCGGTGCTCTCCAGGTACTGGCCAGTGCCGAACAACACCATGTAGCCCGCCTGCGGATGCCGCGTGACTTCGATCCCGGTCGTAATCGGCTGCGCAGTGCCGCCGCCATCGCGTGCCGTGAAAAGTGGGAGTCCGGCGAAGTCCAGGTCCCAGTTGCCGGCGCTGGTGTCGGTCAGGTCGAACTTCCAGACGTTGCCGCGCAGGTCGCCGGCATAGGCGTAATCCGCGGTGCCGTTGCCGTCGATGTCGATGACCGCCGGCGTCGAGAGTCCGTTCGGCGTGCCGACGCTGCCGACGCCGGTGTCGATCTTGCGGATCAAGACGCCCGTCTGCGCGTTGATCACGTACAACACCGCGTGGCCGGAGCCCGGGTTGTTGTAGCCATTGCCGACCACCACTCCCGGATCACCCGAATTGAGCTTGATGATCGTCGGCTGGCTGTAGGTCAGTCCGAGATCGGCATCGTCGGTCGGCGTGAACTCCCAGAGCACCGTCCCGCCGGCGTTGATTTCGGTGAACGCGCCCGGGTCCGTCACATCGAGCGCAAACAGGCCGCGACCGCCGCCGGCGAGGCCGCTGGCGAGTACCGACCGCCACGTCGCGCCGAACTTGATGTCGGCGACCTCGGGGCTGCCATCGGCAAGATAACGGTGCGTGAACCCCTGAGCGGTCAGGCCCGAGAGCTTCGGGAACACCGTCGAGGGAATGAAAGCGAGTTTTTCGTCGCCCGTGGCGGAATCGAAGCCGTGCAACATGCCGTCGTTGGCGCCGACGTAGATCATCGGGCGCCGCGAGGCATAGGTCGACTTGAAGGACGCATAGCTCGTGTCCGAGATATTCAGCCGCGGGACGTTGACGTACGCCGGCGAGGAATTGACGATGTCGCCGAGCCGACTGACATTGCGCTTGCGATAGTTGGCCGCGCCCGTGCCCTCATTGGCGATCGAGCCGCGCAGGTACTCGAGACGCGCCTGGCCTTGCCCGTCGACGACATTCGTCGGCGAGGTGTTCAGCGCCGCGATCTGCGCCGCGTCGAGGGTGGTGGCCGTCGGCGCCATCGGATCGGCGGGCCAACGAAACGCGATGCCCTGCTTCGAGCTGGGGTTGTAGCTGATGATCGCCCGTCCCGTGTTCCAGTTCTGCAGGTTGACCCGAGCTCCGGCGTCCCAGAGCGGCGCGCCGATCGCGCCGGTGCCCGAGTCGATCGGGAAGACTTGCAATTGGCCAGACCAGTCGCCGGTATTGAACTTCGCCTGGTAGATGCGCGAGTTGGTATTGATGGAACCGCTGTTGAGCGCCACCGCACCGGCCGCGCCGGAGCGGACCAGGATGTCGTTGAAAACCGTGTTGAGCTCGGAGGTCAGCGTCGCCTCGTCGGTGGCGTAGTAGGACTGGCCGGTGCCGCCCGCCGCCGCGATCGTATCGAGCTGCATCGGGTTGGTGCCGAACGGCAGCGCGAAGCCGACGATGTAGTTCAGCACGCCCGCCGTGGCGACCGTCTGGGCGGCCACGCTCGCATCGGAGAGCATGGTGACGACGTCGGCGGAGGGCACTCCGAAGCGGGTCACGGACGGCAGGCCGTTGGTCAGGATGACCGAGTAGTCCTTGCCGCAGGACGTCGGTGGCGCGGGCTGCGCACCGCCGCGCGCCGCGTCGTTCAGGTTGCCGGCGAAATAGTCGCGGATCGTATAGAGCGTGCCTTCCAGCGGCGTCAGGCCGGCGTTCTGCAATGGCCATGCGGGATCGGTAGGCGCGTTGGTCCCGAACTGCGAAGTGCCGAGCTTGGTGTTCATCAGCGCCGATTGCGCCGGCGTCAGGTCGGCGACTGGCACGTGCAGGTAGCCGCCGCCCGGCGAGCCATTGGAGAACCAGGTGTCGGACACGAACGACCAGGCCATGAAACGGCCGAAATCCGTGATGCCCTGGCCCAGATCGCTGTCGGTCGGAAAGAAGGTGTACGTCGCGAACAGCGACGACCATCCGTTGGCCGCCTCGCTCGCCGCATCGCCGAAGACCGGCAGCGCGTCCGATGGGCCATTCTTACCGAGGAAGCACCGGTAGGTGTCCCAGGGACCGGCGAACCCCACCGGGTTCTCGCCGTTGTTGAAGGCATTCGCCGTCGGGGAGTAGCAGAAGCCTTTGCCTTCGTTGCCGCCGGAATAGAACGGCAGGTTGACGTTGAAGTAGTAGAACTCGCCGGGCGCACTCGGGTTGGCCTCGCGGAACTTGCGCAACGGCCCCGTGCGCACCCCGGTGTACGACGGATCGTAGTTGGCCGGATCGAAGCTGACGTCGTAGGGGCTGCTGTGCAGGAACATGCGCGCGACGCCCGCCTGTTGGAATGCCATCAGGCCCATGTTGAGCCCGCCGCCGTAGTTGACGATCAGGTTCTTGGCCACCCGACGCGCGATCTCCGAGCGGCTGTTGGTCGCCGCGCTGCCAACGGCGAGGCCGGTCGCATCCTCGTCCATGCTGTTGGAGTTGGAGATCGTCAACAGCACGTTCGGCTTGTTGCCGGAGGCGACGAACAGCGGGATCTCGCTGATGTTCAGCGGGGCGGCGGACGCCGCCGCTACGCTGAG
>JAYTNX010000102.1:0-43523 GCA_043748075.1 Pseudomonadota bacterium | reverse complement strand
CGCGTCAGGATGGTCTGGAAGGCCTGCACCATCTGGCAGGCGATCGGGACCGGGTCGATGCCGTTCTGCGGCATTGCGGCATGCGCGCCCTTGCCGCTCACGACGATCCGGAACACGTTGCTCGAGGCGAAGGCCGGGCCCTCGCAGACGGCGAACTGCCCGGCCTTCAGGCCAGGCCAGTTGTGCGCGCCGAAGATGGCCTCCATCGGAAAGCGCTCGAACAGGCCGTCGCGAATCATTTCACGTGCGCCGCCGCCGCCTTCTTCCGCGGGCTGGAACACCAGGTAGACCGTGCCGTCGAAATCGCGATGCGAGGCGAGGTGCTGGGCCGCCGCCAGCAGCATCGCCGTGTGGCCGTCATGGCCACAGGCGTGCATCCGGCCGGGGTGTCGGCTGGCATGGGCGAACTGGTTGCGCTCGGTCATCGGCAACGCGTCGATGTCGGCGCGCAGTCCCACGGCGCGGCTGGAACTGCCGTTGCGGACGATGCCGACTACGCCGGTCCTGCCGAGTCCGCGATGCACCGGGATACCCCAGGACTCCAGCGTGCGCGCAATCAAGTCGGAGGTGCGGTTCTCCTCGAAGCAGAGTTCGGGGTGGGCATGGAGGTCGCGGCGCAAGGCGGCGATCCGGGTGGCTTCCGCGAGGATGGGTTCGAGCAGTTGCATGGGACCGGGGTGATTGCCGTCGAGGGTCTCATCGTGCACGCTGAATACGATGCGTCAATCGAATTGTGGGAACGCGCGGCCACGCCGCGCCAACGCTGCGGGGCGGCGGTCGTCGCCGCGCCGGCTCGCCGCGTCGGTCGGGTTTCTGCCGGTCGCGCGCGCCGATGCGCGCACGCTGGTGCTCGGGTCGCTGCCGGGCCAGATGTCGCTCGCGCAGCGGCAGTACTACGCGCAGCCGCGCAACGCGTTCTGGAGTATCGCGGGCGAAATTTTCGGCTTCGACCCGGCGCTTCAGTACGAGGCGCGGCTGCAGGCCCTGGTAGCGCGTCGCGTTGCCCTTTGGGATACCTGCGCCGCCGCAGTGCGTCCCGGCAGTCTCGATGCGCGCATCGTGCGCGCGAGCGTGGTGCCCAACGATTTCGCGTCGTTCCTGCTCGCCCACCCGCGGATCCACCGCATCGGCTTCAACGGCGCCGTCTCTGCAACGTTGTTCGATCGTCTGGTGCTACCCGGTCTGCCTGAGGCGCTGCAGGCACTGCCGAGGGTGCGGCTGCCGTCGACCAGCCCGGCGCACGCCGGCATGAGTCGGGCGCGCAAGCTCGCCGCCTGGCGCGAGGCGCTCGCGCCCGCTGCGGACGACTGAGTGCTGGGGCGGTGGTGGCGCCGAGCCAACGCTCGTGCGCGGGCGCGGTGCGGGTCAGGGCGTCGGTGTGGCCCGCGCGGCGAGCGGCGACAGGGCGGAGGCGGCGTCCCAGCGCATCGAACGCACCTCGGTGCCCTGCTGCCAGGCAATCTGCACGCTGCCGTTCGCGCGTGCGGCGACCGCCGGTAGCTGCGTCGCGCCGGGCGGGGCCGGCAGCTCCGTGACGGGGCTGAAGTTCACGCCGCCGTCAGTCGAGGCGCGAGTGTAGATGCGGCGCGCGCCATTGCCGACCTTGCCGTGCCAGAACAGATGCAGGGTGGCGCCGGCAAGCGCCACCACGGGCGCATCGGAGGTGGTCGAGCCGGGGTGCGCGAGCATCGGCGTGGACCAAGTCCTGCCGTCGTCGGCGGAGCGCACGAAATAGACACCGGCGGGATCCTCGCCGCCGGTGAAATAGGCCGCGTAGACCTCGCGGCCGCGCGCGGCGACGCTGGTCGGCTTGAGCGGGCAGCCTTCGATCTCCCAGCGCTTGCCGACGATTCGCTGGCGGGCGGAGAAGGTACGCCCGCCGTCCCGGGAGACCGCGACCGTGCTGTCGCGGAACTTGCCGTCGACCTGACGCGAGCCGATGAAGAGGCGCTGGTCGGCGTCGACGGTGGCGGTGATCTGGCAGCAGGGGCAGACGTCGGCGGGAAACACCTCCGCGTCCTGACCGAAAGTCTTGCCATCGTCGCGCGAGACGGCCATGAACATCTTGCCGGAGATGCCTTCCTGCAGCATGTCGCGGGTGTCGATCCACAGGGTGTAGACCGACCCGCTGGCGTCGACCGCCATCGCGCCGAATACGGCCCCGTGTGTCAGGCCGCCGTGCACGACGTGGCTCGCGTCCGTGGCTACCATCGTGTTGAGCCGTTTGGGCTTCTCGAACGTGCGGCCACCATCGGTCGAGCGCGTGTAATTCGCGACCGCATAGGGTTTGCCGTTGCTGGGGCTGACGTCGTTGGCCGGATAGAAGACATGGATCGTGCCGTTGCGGCCGACCGCGATGCGCGGTTTGCTGACCGAGAAGCCCCAGACTTCGCCGGGCTTCGAATTGACCGCGACGGGCGCGGAGAAGCGCTTGCCGCCGTCGGTCGAACGGGCGAAATACAGGTTGGTGGCGGCCATGTGCGAATGGCCGTGCGACGGATCGTGTTGCTGGGGCGCGGTGTCCTCGTCGATCCAGATCATGTTGACCGAATCGTCGGGTCCGAGCGCAATCTCCGGGCTCTGGGCCTTGTGGTCGGCGGTACTGACGGCGATTGCGGTGGGGCCGCGTGCGGGAGCGGCGGACTGCGCCAGCCGGGCTGGCGTCAGCAGAGGAAGCGCCAGCAACAACGCGACGCCGGAGACCTTGGCAAACATGGTGGACCCTCGTCCGGTGACGGATCTGCCGAGAGTACCCCGCGCGCGCGGGCCGGAACCAGTGAAGGCGGGCAGGCGGCCGCGCCATGGCGGGCGCCACCCCGCCGAAGTTGATTCCGGGTCCTGAGGTGGCCGCCCGGAGAGGGCGCCACACGTTGCCGCGATGCAACATCCGCGATGGGTCTGATCGCGCGGCAGCGCCGCTCAAATCACCCGTCGGGCATCTCGCGTTTCAGGGCGCCAGATCGAGCCCATAAATGCGGTGGTGGCTCGGCGCCAGCAGTCCGAGCATCGTGCCGTCGTGCGACAGGCCCCGCGTGCGCTTGCCGAGGCCGTCGGGCCCGAAGGCGCGGGTGATCATCGCGTTCCAGATCTGCTGCGCCTCGTCGTCGACGCGGATCTCGATCGTGCCCCAGACGATGACGTGTGCCATCGTCACGGGCTTCGAGATCGCGACGCAGGCGCGCGGATCGCGTTCGAGGTTGCGCACTTTCTGCTTGCCGGTGAGGCTGAACAGCAGGTGGGTGTCGGTGAGGCCCATCATCATTGGCGTCACGTGCGGGCCGCCGTCGTGATCGATCGTCGAGAGGTGGACCCAGGATGCCGGGTCGTGCAGCGTCACTATCGCCGCGTGCAGTTGTGGATCCATGTTCCGGTGACGGTCCGCGTTTCGTGCCCGACCGGATGCTATCACCCGGATCCGATGGCAGTATGGCGATCCTTTCGGGAGGTACTCCATGACGAGATCGATGCGGGCGAAGACCCTCGGTGCCGTCGTGCTGTCGTTCGTGACGCTGTGCGCGGCGACAGTTGAGGCGGCCACGCCGCCGGTGCTGGTACGGCCTGACGGCAGCTATCCGACGGTGCCGCTCGCGAAGGACGTGGTCGTGATCAAGGTGGTGCAGAACGCGCCGCTGAACCTGCAGAAGGCGCCGTCGATCAAGGAAGGCCTGGCGACCAACGTCGAGCGCATGGCCTCGTGGATCCAGAAAGCCTGCAGCACCGGCAAGAAGCCGGACTTCATCCTGTTCAACGAGTTCCCCCTGACCGGCTATTCGTCGGGTTCGCGCGACGAGAAGCTGAAGTTCACGATCCAGGTTCCGGGGCCCGAGACGCAGCGACTGGGCGAGCTTGCCAAGGCCTGCGACACCTACCTCGTGTTCGGCAGCTATGCGACGGACCCGGGCTGGCCGGGCCACATCCTGAGTCTCAATCCCGTGATCGGTCGCGACGGCAAGATCAAGCACGTCTACTGGAAGTCGCGCAACGTGATCCGGCTCAATGCCGACGAGATCCCGACCACGACGGTCGAGAACGTGCGCGACCGGTTCCGCGCGAAGTACGGCATCGAGGAGGAGTTCCCGGTGCTGATGACCGAGTACGGCAACATCGCCGTCAGCACGGTGCAGCTCGATCCGTTCGTGTTCGCGGCCTACGCGATGCGCGGGGTCGAGATCATGCTGCGTACCGCGACGCTGTTCTCGAAGACCGACGTGCAGGCGGTCGCCCTCTACAACAACATGTATTCGGCGATGTCGAACATCACCTTCCCGGCGGATTCGGGCGTGCCCGCGAGCGCCGGCGGCGGCTCGCTGATCGTCGATGCGCGCGGCAAGGTGCTCGCCGAGGACCCGAGCAACAACGAGGCCATCGTCGAGGCGGAGATCCCCATTGCGGCGTTCCGCAAGGGCCGTACGATCCCGCGCTTTCCGCTCGAGGTCGTGAAGCCGGTGTACGACCAGTACCGGCAGGAGATTCCGTTGAACCACCTCGACCTGCCGGCGGAGAAGCTGCCGCAGACGACGAAGGACATGAAGGATCTGCTGGACCGGAACAGTCGTTGGCTGAAAAAGTGATCGATTGCGAAACGCCAGCAGTGCTGGCATTATGACAGCATGCCGGTACAGATCACGATTCGCGACGTTTCCGAGAAGGCCCGTGACGAACTCGCGGCCCGCGCCGCGCGGGAGGGAAAGTCCATGCAGGAGTACCTCCGGGCCGAGCTCGAACGTCTTGCCGCACGCCCGTCGATCGAACGTTGGCTGAAGCAGGTGCAGCGGCGAAAGAGTCTGTCCGAGGCGCAGGTACCTCCGGGTGAGATTCTGAAGAATCGCGATGCGGACCGACGTTGAGCCTCGTCGTCGATTCGTCGGTTCTCGTTGCGGCGCTGGTCGACACTGGCCCGGTCGGTGGCTGGGCGGTAGGCGCCCTGGCCCAGGACACGCTGCACGCTCCTGAGCTGGCCCGCGTCGAGGCTGCGAACGTTCTGCGTCGTCTCGAACGTTCGAAACACATCTCCACCGCCGAGGCGCAGGCCGCCTTCGACGACCTGATGAGGCTGGATATCGAACTGTTTCCGTTTGCGCCCTTTGCCGCGCGCGTATGGGAGCTGCGACATACCGTGACCAGCTACGACGGCTGGTATGTATCAGTGGCCGAAGCACTGGCATGCCCGCTGGCGACACTCGACGGGTCGCTCACCAGGGCCACCGGACCCGCCTGCCGGTTCCTGACTCCGGAGGCCCCTGCCCATGGCTGATCCGTCCAGGCCCATCCGCCGCCTGCTGATCGCCAACCGCGGCGAGATCGCGATCCGCGTGATGCGGGCGGCGACCGAGCTCGGCATCCAGACGATTGCGGTCTACTCGCAGGAAGACCGCTTCGCGCTGCATCGCGCGAAATCCGACGAGGCCTACCTGGTCGGGGAGGGCAAGGGGCCGGTCGAGGCCTATCTCGATATCGAAGACCTGCTGCGCATTGCGCGCGACGTGCAGGCGGACGCCATTCACCCTGGGTATGGTTTTCTCTCGGAGAACCCCGGGTTCGCTGAAGCCTGCGCACGCGCCGGGGTGATCTTCGTCGGTCCCACGCCGGAAATCCTGCGCACTCTCGGCAACAAGGTCGCGGCGCGCAATGCGGCGGTACGCGCCGGTGTGCCGGTGATGCCGGCAACGCCGCCGTTGCCCGTGGAGTTCCCGGCCGCGGCGGCCGCCGCACACGAGATCGGCTACCCGGCGATGCTGAAGGCGAGCTGGGGCGGGGGCGGGCGCGGCATGCGCGTCGTCGAGAGCGACGAGCAACTCGCCGAAGCCTTGCCCACGGCGCGGCGCGAGGCGAAGGCGGCGTTCGGCAACGACGAGGTCTACCTCGAGAAGCTGGTGCGCCGCGCGCGCCACGTCGAGGTGCAGATCCTCGGCGACGCGGATGGCAACCTCGTGCACCTGTTCGAGCGTGACTGCACCGTGCAGCGGCGCAACCAGAAGGTCGTCGAGCGGGCGCCGGCGGCTTTCCTTTCCGACGCGCAGCGTCACGAGCTCTGCCAGATGGGTCTCGCCATCGGCCGCGCCGTCGATTATCTGAACGCCGGCACGGTCGAGTTCCTGCAGGACGCGGACACCGGCAGGTTCTATTTCATCGAGGTGAATCCGCGAATTCAGGTGGAGCATACGGTCACCGAATGCGTCACCGGCATCGACATCGTCAAGGCGCAGATCCGTATCGCCGGCGGCGCGCGGATCGGCACGCCGGAGAGTGGCGTGCCGTCGCAGCCGGACATCCGCATGAATGCGCACGCGATACAGTGCCGCGTCACGACCGAGGACCCCGAGAACCAGTTCGTACCCGACTACGGGCGCATCACCGCCTATCGCAGCCCGGCCGGATTCGGGGTTCGGCTCGATGCCGGCACGGCCTATGCGGGCGCACAGATCACGCGCTCGTACGATTCGCTGCTCGTGAAGGTCACCACCTGGGCGCCGACCCCGGAGGAGGCGGCGGCACGCATGCATCGTGCGCTGTGGGAGTTCCGCATTCGTGGTGTCGTCACCAACCTGCGCTTCCTCGATCAGGTGATCACGCATCCGAAGTTCGCGCCCGGGGACTACACGACGCGCTTCATCGACACGACACCGGAGCTGCTCGCGTGGCCGCGCAAGCGCGACCGCGCGACGCGAATGCTGACCTTCCTCGCCGAGACCATCGTCAACGGCAACCCGGAGGTGGCCGGGCGGGCAAGGCCCGACCGGGTGGTGACGCCGCGGCTCCCGAGGCTGCCCGTGGGGCCGACGGCGCCGGCGCCAGTGGCGGCCAGCGCGGCCGCGGGCGGCGCCGTCGCACCGCGGGCTGGAGTGCCCGGACGCCCAGACCTGCAGCCCGGCTCGCGCCAGCGGCTGCAGGAGCTCGGCGCGAAGGGCTTCGCAAACTGGATGCTCGCGCAGAAGCGCGTGCTGCTGACCGACACGACGATGCGCGATGCGCACCAGTCGCTGCTGGCGACGCGGATGCGCACGCTCGACATGACGGCGATCGCGCCGCACTACGCGCGCCTGCTGCCCCAGCTGTTCTCGGTGGAGTGCTGGGGCGGGGCGACGTTCGACGTCGCGATGCGTTTCCTGAAGGAAGACCCCTGGGAGCGCCTGGTGCAGCTGCGCGAGGCGATGCCGAACCTGCTGCTGCAGATGCTGCTGCGCTCGGCGAACGCGGTCGGTTACACGAACTATCCCGACAACGTCGTGCGCTACTTCGTGCGCCAGGCCGCCGACGCCGGCGTCGATGTGTTCCGCGTGTTCGACTCGCTGAACTGGGTCGACAACATGCGAGTCGCGATCGACGCCGTGCTGGAGTCGGGCCGGCTGTGCGAAGCGGCGATCTGCTACACGGGCAACCTCTCCGACCCGGCCGAGACCAAGTACACGCTCGACTACTATCTCGGGTTGGCGCAGGCGCTGAAGGCCGCTGGTGCGCAGGTGATCGGCATCAAGGACATGGCCGGGCTGTGCCGGCCGCGTGCGGCGCGTGCGTTGGTCACGGCGCTGAAGGCGGAGATCGGCCTGCCGGTGCACTTCCACACCCACGACACCAGCGGCATCTCGGCGGCGAGCGTGCTGGCCGCGATCGACGCCGGTTGCGACGCCGTGGACGGAGCGATCGACTCGATGAGCGGCCTGACCTCGCAGCCTAACCTCGGCTCGATCGTCGAGGCGCTGCGCCATGGTGAGCACGATCCAGGTGTCGATCCGGGCGCGCTGCGCGCGATCTCGTCGTGGTGGGAGCAGGTGCGTCATGGCTACGCGGCATTCGAGAGCGACATACGCTCCGGCGCTTCCGAGGTCTACGTGCATGGCATGCCCGGCGGGCAGTACACCAACCTGCGGGAGCAGGCGCGTTCGCTCGGCATCGACTACGTGCGCTGGCCGGAGGTGGCGCAGACCTACGCCGACGTGAACGCGATGTTTGGCGATCTCGTCAAGGTGACGCCGAGCTCCAAGGTGGTCGGCGACATGGCGCTGATGATGGTGACCAGTGGCCTGACGCGGGCCCAGGTCGAAGATCCGGACACGGAGATCGCGTTTCCCGAGTCGGTGGTGCAGCTGTTTCGCGGCGACATCGGCCAGCCGTACGGCGGATTCCCGCCGGCGCTGCAGCGCAAGATCCTGAAGGGCGCGACGCCGCTGACGGTGCGCCCGGGTGAGGTGTTGAGGAGCGCGGATCTCGAGGCGACGCGCCGGGACGTCGAGCGGCGGATCGGGCGCACGGTCACCGACTATCAGCTCGCCTCGTACTTGATGTATCCGAAGGTGTTCCTCGACTACGCGCGCGATCGCGCGGCCTTCGGCGACGTGGGCCGACTGCCGACCTCGGTGTTCTTCTACGGCATGGAGCCTGGTCAGGAGGTTTCGGTGGACCTCGAACGCGGCAAGACGCTGATCGTCAGCCTCGTGGCGACCAGCGAAACGCACGAGGACGGCACGCGCACCGTGTTCTTCGAGCTGAACGGGCAGCCGCGCTCGATCGTCGTAATCGATCGCAGCCAGGTCGCAAAGCGTCCGCCGGCGCGCAAGGCCGAGCTCGGCAATCCGCTGCAGGTCGGCGCGCCGATGCCGGGCACCATCGCCACGGTTCCGGTGACCGTCGGACAGCGGGTCGCAAGGGGCGATGTCTTGCTGACGCTCGAGGCGATGAAGATGGAAACGGCGGTGCGGGCCGAGATCGACAGCGCCGTGCAGGAGATCCTGGTGCACGCCGGGTCGCCGGTCGATGCCAAGGACCTGCTCGTCGTGCTGGGCGCGGTGCCCGGGTGAGCGGTGATGTCGACGGGCCGAATCGCGCCAAAAAAAAGCCCCGCATCGCGGGGCTTCAGTCGGTCGTCAAGAGATCCGGTCGATCGCTGTCAGCAGCTACGATTAAGTTAACTTGCTACGCGAGCGCTAATGTCTGTCACGGTTGGAACGTCGGGATTGTCACCCCGGCTGAACGTACTAGCCCGCGTGGACTCACGCGTAGGTCGTTCCGGGAAGCCGCAGTAAATGTGCGACCGCCTTACCCGTGCTCGCGTCGATTGCCAGAGTTTCTGTTCTCGAACTCCATCCATCCGGCGGCGCATCCCCTGCGCCGATGTGTTGGTTGAAACCCAAAAACCGGGTTGGCAACCCACAACAGCGAGCGAGGCGCGACACTGTCTAAGAAATCTACCTATGGATAACGAGGGCTTAGCCTCTAACACCCAATGGCATCGCGGTGGATGATAAACAACTCAGGGCTAATTGGTATGTCTCTATCGCGCGACAGTGGTCACAGTTCAGACACGTTTCGGGCCAGTCGGAGCGTGAATCGCACGCCCCCGGCCGGCCCGGGGCGATCCTCGGCGCGTACGCTGCCCGCGTGGAAGTCCGTGATTAGCTTGACGATGTAGAGACCGAGCCCGAAGTGAGGGCGACCGTCGTCGCCCCGTCGGTGCTGCCAGAGCGATTCGAACAGGCGGCTGCCGGCATCGGCGGGCAGCGACGGGCCATCGTTCTCGATGTGGATCGTGACGTCCGGGCCGCCGTCGTCGATCAGTTGCAAACGGACCGTGGAACCCGGCGGGCTGAAGTCGACCGCGTTGTCGACCAGCTTGTCGAGCATCTGCATCACGAGGTCGGGTGCACCGATCATCTCGCAGCGCGACCCGGCCCCTTCGAAAGCGAACGCCCGCGCCGGAAACGCGTCGCGATAGGCGCGGGTCGCGGTGGCGAGCAGGCCGGCGAGTTCGAAGTGGCTGCGTTCGGCGCTGCGGATCGCTTCCTCGACTCGCGTGGCCGCGCCCATGGCCTGCACTATCGCGCCGAGGCGCTCGCTGCCCTCGCGGGCGCGCGCGACGTAGGTGCGCGCGGCGTCGGGCAGCGGTTCGGACTCGAGATTCTCGAGCGAGGAACGCACGATCGTCAGCGGCGTGCGGATTTCATGCGAGAGCTTGCCGGCGAGGGTGCGCAGGTAGCCGGTGTAGTCGGCGAGGCGCGCGAGCAGCGCGGAGAAACCGCGGGCAACGTCGCCGAGCTCGTCGTTCGCCGCGGTTTCCGGGAACTCGGTACGCAGCTGGCCGTCGCGCGTCATCACGGCGTCGCTGGCGCGCCGCATGCGTTCCAGGCGCAGTGCGAGACGTGCGCCGACCAGCAGGATCGCACCGATCACGATCGCGACCGCCAGCAGCGTGAGGTTCAGCAGGCGGGTCAGCGCGCGATCACGCAACAGCAGCCAGCGATCGGCTGTCTGGGTCACCTGCAGCAGGGCTATCACGCGCTCGGAACCCGCCTCGAGCACCGGCGCGGCGGCGGCGACCACGAGACGTTGCTGATCGGGTGCACCGAACAGGGCCGTGCTGCCCTGGCCTGCCGCGACCTCGCGTACCAGTTGTGCATCCAGGCGGCCGCGCTCGACCTCGACGGGACGCTGCGCCAGCGTCGAATGTCCGAGGATGCGTCGGTAGAGTTGCGACAGCAGTGCCTGCGAGCCGCCGACGCCGGCGCCAATGGTGGGCAGCGCCGGTGTCTCGGCGATCACCGCGCCGGTCGGCGTGGCGGCGACGATGCGCACGCCGGGTTGGCTGAACTGTGCGAGGTAGGTGCCGAGTTCGGCGGCGGCTGCGATCAGGCGTCCGCGCGGAATCAGCGCGCGCGGCGCGAGGCTGCCGTAGCTCGAAGGCGCGGCGCCGCGCCCGTCGCGGTCATCGAGCAGCACGCCGAACTCGTGACCGAGCATCGACAACGGCAAGCGTAGCTCGAGCATCCATCCACTGCCGCCCGTGCCGCCCCCGCTGCCGCTGGCGCCCGGCGTGCGGCGCGGGCCAGGCGTGCGCCACGCGCCCTGCACGCGCGACTCCTCCACCAGCTCCGGGCGGCCGAGTTCGCGGGTCGCGATGCGGCGTCCTCGCACCGCGCCGGTGCCGCCGGCAGAGACGAACAGCTGGGCGCGTTCGCCCGCGGGAGTCGTGAAGCCGAGCCAGACGCGATCGCCGCTGGCGTCCGGATCGAGGGCTGCGCCATCGCCCGCATCGAGCACCAGGCGATCCCCCGGGGCGACCACCAGCACGTAGAGGTAGCGCTCGAAGGTCGCGGTCAGCACTTCCAGGGTCTCGTCGCGCTGCGGGCTCGCGAAGCGCCGCCACGCGCGGGGCGCCGCGGGCCAGTCATCGTCACGACCATCGAGCTGCGGCGCGGAGGCGAGAGGCACGGGTTCGAAATCGTACGCCCCGGCGGGCTCGCTCGAACGCGCGCCGTCGATGCCGCGGAACAGCAGGTCGCGACGGCCGCGCAGCGAGGTGGCGATGGTCTGCGACACGGCCAGCAGCGATTGGCTCTCGGCGACGCGCAACGAGCCCTCGACCTCGCGCACGTACTGGCAGCCGGCCCACGGCAGCGCGAGCGTCGCGAGCCCGAGCAGCAGCAGCTGGGTGCGGATCAGCACGGCTCAGCCGACCGGATCGACCCAGCGGTAGCCCATGCCGTAGACGGTCTGGATCGCGTCGAACGCGGGATCGATGGCCTGGAACTTGCGACGGATCCGCTTCACGTGCGAGGTGATGGTGTTGTCGTCCAGGACCACGCTGGCCGCGTCCATCAGTTGCTGGCGATTCTTCACGTGCCCGGGGTGGCGCGCGATCGCGTGCACGATCCAGTACTCGGTCAGCGACAGCAGCACGACCTCGCCGTTCCACAGCACCTGCAGTCGCTCGCTGTCGAGCGTCAGCGCGCCCCGCTGTACGGTATGCGCGCCGTCGGCGGGCCGCGTCAGCGCCTCGACGCGGCGGAACAGCGCGTTCACCCGCGCCAGAAGGTGGGCGAGGCTGAGATCCTTCGTCAGGAAATCGTCGGCGCCAAGGCGCAGTCCGGAGACTGCGTCGAGCTCGGAATCCCGCGCGGTCAGGAAGATGATCGGCAGCTCGGCGCTGCGCGCCCGCAGTTCGCGGCACAGTTCGTAGCCGCCCTCGGGTTCGTCGCCGAGCGAGATGTCGATGACCACGAGGTCGGGCAGCCGCGCCGCGAAGGCCTGCAGCGCGAGCGGACGATTGGCATGGGTGCGCACCGCGTAGCCCTCGCGGGCGAATGCCGCGGCGTAGTTGTCGCGGATCGCGGGCTCGTCCTCGACGATGGCGATGGTCTTCCTCATGCGTCGCAGTGTATCGCCCGCCCGCGTGCCCGGGCAGGCGCGGGTGGGGCTTGCCACGATTGATCACTTTCCGTGCACGGGCCGCCCGGATCCCGCCTCAGGGGTGCTGCGCAGCGGTGCGGAAATGGCGGCATGAAAACCCTGGATACCTGGAGCGGATGGCTGGCGCTGGCGACCCTGCTGGCGGCCTGGAGTCTGGAAGCGCGATGGCTGCTGCCGGCCGGCTGACCGGCGCCGCGATCAGGGCGTCGTCACCTGCAGTCGCGGCTCGGCCGCGCTGGTCCGGCGCGGCACGACGCGCAGCGGCACCGTCGGCGGCATCGACAGCAGCAGCTGCTCGAGGCGCCCCGCAACCTGCGGCAGCAGCGACAGCCACTCGGCTTCGCTGATCGGCTTCGAGAACAGGTAGCCCTGCAGGGTCACGTCGCGTTCCCGCGCCAGCAGCGCGAACTGCGCAACCCGCTCGATGCCTTCGGCGGTGATGGCGAGGCCGAGGCCGCGGCACAGCTCGATGATCGCGTGGGCGATCGACAGCGAGCGTTCGTTCGAATCGATGGTGGAGATCAGGCTGCGGTCGAGTTTCACGCGGCTGAGCGGCAGTTGCTCGAGCGACGCGAGGGAGGAATAGCCGGTGCCGAAGTCGTCCAGCGCGATCGACACGCCGAGCGCGCGCAACTCGCGCAGCGACTGCACGGTCGCGGGTCCGGTCTGCAGCACCGACTCGGTGAGCTCGATTTCGAGGCAATGCGCCGGCAGCGAGTGCTCGCGCAACAGCCCGGCGACGCGCGCGACGAAGCGACCGTCGAGCAGCTGACGCGGCGACACGTTGACGGCGATGCGCACCTCGGGCCAGGCACCGCGATACCATTCCGCGGCCTTGGCGATTGCGGTGCGCATGACCCAGTCGCCGATGTCCAGGATCAGGCGCGACTGTTCGGCGACCGCGAGGAACTCGCCGGGCGGCAGTAGCCGGCCGTCGGCACGCTGCCAGCGCAGCAGCGCCTCGACCGCGACCGCGCGATTGCCGTCCAGGCTCAGTTCCGGCTGGTAGACGAGCCGCAGCTCGTCGCGCTCGATCGCCCCGTGCAGGCCTTGTTCGATGGTGAATTTGCGTGCGGCATCCTCGAGCATCTCCTGGTTGAACAGCGCGAACTGGTTGCGGCCGCGTTCCTTCGAGCGGAACAGCGCCGTGTCCGCGGCGCGCAGCAGGCCCTCGGCGTCCTCGGCATGCTCGGGATACTTGCTGACGCCGACGCTGATCGTGACCTTCAGTTCCTGGTCGCGCACGCGCAGCGGCGGTTCGAAGGCGCCCACCAGCCTCCCCGCGAGGTCGCCCAGTGCCGAGAGCGACATCGCCCCCTCGTGCACGACCGTGAATTCGTCGCCGCCGAGCCGCGCGCAGAATCCGGCGGGCCCGACCACCGCACGCAGCCGGTCGCTGACCTGTTGCAGTACCTGGTCGCCGAACTCGTGACTGAGGCTGTCGTTGATGATCTTGAAGTTGTCGACGTCGAGGAACATCACGGCGACGCCGCCGCGCGAGGCCTGGGCGCGGCCGATCGCCGTCGTCAGCCGCGTGAACAGGTGACGGCGGTTCGGCAGCAGCGTCAGCGGATCGTTCTCGGCGAGGTGCTGCAGGTCGCGGGTGCGTTCGGCGACCTCCGCCTCGAGGCGCTGCTGGTGCCCTTCGAGCGCCGTACGGGCGCTGTCGAGCTGGCGGGCCATGTCGTTGAAGGCGCCGCCGAGTGCGTCGAGCTCGCGCGCGCCGCCGCTGGCGACGCGCACGTCGCGTTCGCCGCGCGCCAGCCGACGCGTCGCCTCCGTGAGGCGGCGCACCGGGCCGGTCACGCCGCGCACGGTGACGATCGTCGTCAGCAGCAGCAGGCCGAGCACGGCGCCGGTGACCCACAGCAGCGACATCGACGACACGGACTCCGTGGTGATCTTCTCGGTGACGGTTCGCACCATCGGCGCGGCACTCGGACGCGGCAGCGAGGCGGCGTCGGCGCTGG
The DNA here is from genome assembly GCA_043748075.1 of Pseudomonadota bacterium. Lineage (GTDB taxonomy): Bacteria > Pseudomonadota > Gammaproteobacteria > Steroidobacterales > Steroidobacteraceae > UBA964. The sequence goes on along the minus strand of JAYTNX010000102.1, from coordinate 29,373 downwards.
CGGCGAGGTCGGCCGCGGCCGCGGCCGCCGCGACCGCCATGGTATCGGCCTCGACGGCGGGCCCCGCTTCGGCCTCGGCGCGCGCGGAGCTACGGGCCGCGGCGAGCGCGGCGTCAGCCTGCTGTTTGGCGAGGCGTCGGGCGAGTGAGCGGATCGAGTCGGCAATCGCCGGCGCGTCGCCCGAGAAGTGCGCCAGGGTCGTCGCGTACGCGGCGTCGGTCTGCACGAGGGCATCGCGTGCCGCGGCCAGCGCGTCGTAACGCGCGCGTACGCCGGCGGTCCAGCGCGGGCCCTGGGAACGCGCGAGACTGGCATCGTTGTCCAACAGCAGGCGGCCGAAGACGCCCTCGGCCACCGCGAGACGATCGGCGGCGGCGGGACGCAGCGGCGGCGGACCGGCGATCTCGGTCGCAGCCTGCCGGATCGCGTCGAAGCCCTGGTTGATCGCGATCACCGATTCGCGGGCGAAGGTGCGGCCGAATAGTTTCAGCGAGCTGTCGAGCGGCTGACGCAGCTGCGCCTCGAGCGCTTCGAGGCTGCGCAGGTATTCGTTGAGCTGCGCGCTGCGTCGCACGGCACTCGACTGCAGCGCGAGGCCCACGGCCTGGTGCGCCTGCAGCTGGGTGCGCAGCTGGCGCAGCGTCTCGGCTGGCGCGCCGACGGCGGCGGCGTCGCGCGTGAAGCGCCTTGCCGCCGCCTCCAGCGCGTTGCGGACTTCGTCGTCAGTGGCCGGGATCGTCTCGAGTGTCGTCGTGCCGCTCGGGGAGGTGGCATCACCCTCGGTACCTGGCAGTGCCGCGACGATGCGACGATCGAGCTCCGCGAGCGTGGCAACCAACGCCTCGGGGCTGGGCGCGGGTTTGGTAGCGCGCGTGACGCGCGGCCGCGGTCGAGTCGAGCCCTCCGGAGTCGCCGGCACGGTGCCGGTCGCGGACGGCGCGCGCTCGGCGTCGAGGCGTGCGCGCATCGGCACCGGCTGCGCCGTGGCGCTCGCGACGCCGCCGGAGTCGGGCGCGATGCGTTCGACCCGCGTCCGCACGGCCGTATTGCCGCCCTGCAGCAGGATGTTGGCCGTCAGCGCCAGCACCGCCACGGCGATGAAGCCCAAGCTGAGTTGCGCACCCACGCCCAGCCGTACGCGCAGATCGGCGCCGGCCGTGTCGTCGGTCTTGTTCGGCGGTTGTGTGGGGGCCGCGTCCTCCTCCGGGGAAGGCGCGACGTTCGCGACGGACATGACGCGCTCCGGCGGACCAAGGTCGGTTGACATTGTTCCGTCGGATCTCCGGCGCTACCGGGCACGCACCACAGTCCCGACTCGCGGCCGCGTGATGCAGGCCGCAAATCAGACCTGCGTCACAGCCGCGGCCAGGGGTGGCCGCCGTGGCGGCTCAGCCGGCGGCAGGCACCCGCAGGTCGCGGCGCATGCGGATCGCATCCTCCACGCCCTGGTAGTAGCGCTCGATGCGGCCGACAGGCTCGTAGCCCAGCGCCAGGTAGAACGATTGCGCCGCATGGTTGGCGGCGCGAACCTCGAGTGTGATGTCGAAGGTGCCGGCTTCGAGGGCCGAGCGCTCCAGCCAGCGCAGCATGCGCCGGCCGATGCCCAACCGCTGGAACTGCGCTTCGACCCCGAGGAGATTCAGGTGGGCGCGCGTGTCGCCGTAGACCATGATCGCGAAGCCGGCGAACACAGCCGGTGCGGCGGCTGCCGTCTTCGGCGTGCGCGGAATCGACGCACCCGTGCGGCAACGGGCGACCAGCAGCATGGTCTCCGGGTGGCGCCGCATTCTGTCAAGCCGCGGTTCGGTCCAGGCCGGGATCAGGCCCGACTCGATCGAACGGCCGGACAGCGCCGCGATGCGCGCAAGGTCCGCACGACGCGCGGCCCCGAGGCTCAATTCCGTAGTGGTGTTCATGCAACCTCGAAGATCCATGACGTGGGTCACACAGCCCCCGCCGTCGCGGGCTATATGTTGCAGGAGACCCATGCCCGACAGCCCTCAGGATAACCCCATGTCAGAGCCGCAGAGCACCCTGCTCACGGATGCGCCCTCCATCGACCTCGCGGAATTCGGTGCGCGCCTCGCGAAAGCCACCGGTGGGCTGCGTGTTCGCGCCGTGTCCTGGCACGATGCCAGCGGGCGCGTGCTCTGGTCCAGCCAGCCGCTGCTCGGCATCGAGCAGCGCGAGGCCATCCGCGACGCGCTGGAGAGCTTCTCGGGAGTCGGTGCGCGGCTGCGTGTCGATCGCATTCTCGGCGACAACCAGACGGCGGTGCTGCTACGCGCCGCCGATCGCGACGGACGCACGGTCGGGTTCGCGATGCTGCTGCTCGATTCGCGCGTGCTGCTCTCCAAGGGCCGGGGCGCTGACCTGCCCGTGCCCGCGCTGCAGATCGTGCACGAGTTCGGCCGGCTCACGGCGCCGAAGGCGCCGCCCCTCCCGAAGGTGCCGGCCAGGCGTTCGCGCGACGCCGACGTCGCGCTGAAGGCGCCGCAGGCGCCGCCCCCGGAGGATGACGCCGACAGTCTCGAACGCGACTACGCGATGCTGCGCGATCTGAACCTGACGCTGCACGTCCAGCCGATGCTGCCGCTGCGCCCCACGGCGCGCGTGCGCCGCTTCGAAGTGCTGCTGCGTTCGAAGGACGCGACGGGCGATTCGAAATCCGCTCCGGTCGAGATCCTCGAGCGCGCAGACGAAAAGGGCCTCGGCACCGTGCTCGACCGCCGCGTGATCATCCAGCTGGTCGAATCGCTCGCCAAGCGGCCCGACCTCGTCCAGGGCGGCCCGAGTCTCTTTTCGGTGAACCTGTCGGCGACGGCACTGCAGGACGAGCCGTTCCTGAAGTTCGTCGGCAGCACGCTGAGCCGCGCCGGCCTGCCGCCCGGCACCCTCGCGTTTGAAATCCAGGCCGACGCGCTGGTGAAGCGCCGCAGTTCCGCGACCCGCGTCGCGCAGGCGCTGCAGGCGATCGGCTGCGGCCTCGTGATCGATGACTTCTCGATGGCTGACGGGCAGCTCGACCTGCTGCGCCTGCCTGGCGTGCGCATGATCAAGCTCGATCCGGTGCTGACCGGCGCGGCGATGACCGACGTGTTCTCGCAGGCGATGGTCGCCGCCTGCACGCAGATCGCCCGCGTCTGCGGTTTTTTCACCGTCGGGAAGTCCGTGGAGACAGACGCGATGCGCGATCACTGCCGCTCGCTGGGGCTGGACTTCGTGCAGGGGTTCGCGGTGTCAGGGCCTGCGCCCATCGAGTCCGTCGCGGCGCACGAAGAGATCCCTCCCTCCTGAATCGGTGGTCGGCGTACGCGACGGCCCGGGCCGCACTCGAGACCCTTTTTCATTCGCCGCCCGTTATCGGCTCGGTGAAAAAGGGTCTCGAGTGCGACCCGTGCCGACCACCCTCGGCGGCTGTCGATGCCGGAAGACGGCAACTCTCCACTCGAAAACAAAGCGACGATCTCGTCGTTTGCCGAGGAGTCAAAGATCTTATCGTCCGACGTGGTGCAGCCGTCCCGGTCTTCGACGCCGTTGCCGGTGAAGTCCGCTCGACTCCGTCGCACCTACTCTCAGCCTTCGCGGGCTCGGGTGTCTGCCACAGTGGGCGGCGGGGTGAGAGGGCGTGAGGGCATTTTCACCGAGCCGATAACGGGCGGCGAATGAAAATGCCCTCACGTCCTCTCGCCCCGACGTCGATCGCGTCAAATTCTCGAACCAGCCCAGGCTGATAGTGACTACGCCGCCAGAGCAGCGACCTTCACCTGATTCCGCCCCGAATTCTTGGCCGCATACACCGCCGCGTCCGCGCGCGAGATCAGCTGCTCCCCCCACACCCCGAGCTCATCGCTGCTCGCCACCCCGATGCTGCAGGTGAGCCGGATCGGCTGTCCGAAGCCCTCGACGCGCAGGTCGGCGACGCGCTGCAGGATGCGTTCGGCGATCGCCTGCGCGGCGACGGCGTCGGCGCTGCTGAGGATCACGACGAACTCCTCGCCGCCATAGCGGCCGATCACGTCCGACTGGCGCAGCTCCGCCTGGATCGGGCGGATCACCTCGAGCAGGCAGGCGTCGCCTGCGAGATGGCCCCAGGTGTCGTTGATCGACTTGAAGTGGTCGAGGTCGATGAACAGCAGCGAAATCGGCAGCCCGCGGGCCTGGGCGCGCAGGCACGCCGCCTCGAGGCGCTCGATCAACGAGCGTCGGTTCAGCACCCCGGTGAGTGGGTCGGTCTGAGCGCGGCGCTCGGCGTCGCTGAGCGCCAGACGCTGCTCGCGCAGGCGGTCGGCGACGCCGAGTGCGACGAACACCGCGGCCGCGACCATCGACAGCGGCAGCCCCCAGGTGAGTGGCCAGGGGTCGTCGGCGGCGAGCAGGAAGCCGCCGGCGGTGACGATGGTCGTGGTTTCGAGCAGGCCCCAGGCAATCAGGAACCAGCCGGCGGCGCGATTGCCGCGACGCCAGGCCAGGAAGGCGACGATCAGCGTAAACACGGCCGTACCGAGGAACAGCACGTTCCCGACGCTCGCCACCTGCGCGCCGAACCCGAAAACGTGCGCGAGGTTGGCGAACGCCAGCACGATGAACGCCAAGGCCAGCCAGCCGTAGACCGCGTAGACGCGCGGCGAGAAGCGCCTGAGGTCGGCGATCTCGCGCACGAACAGCGTCGCGGCCGTGCCGCTCAGGGCCGCGGGAACGTTCCAGGCATGCGCATTCAGCGGCGTCGCCCAGGATAACAGCGGCCAGTCGAAGCCTTGGCCGGACAGGAAGGCGACGTACAGCGCCTGCAGCGAAAACAGCGTGGCATACAGCACCAACAGGCGCTCGGGCAGGATGAACCAGATCAGCAACGCGGCGAGCGCCATCGCGAGCAGCGCGCCGACAGCCGCCGCGATCACCTGCGACTGCCGCGAAGCGCCGGCCAACGTCGGCTCGAGCGTCCCGAGGTTGAACTGCAGCTCCTCGGCGCCGACACCGTCGGCCGCGACGCGCAGGTACAACGGCGTGGCCGGAGTCCAGGCGCGCGGCAGGACGAACACGGCTTGCTGGCGACCGCGGAACGTCGACCAGCCCACGGCCTGCACGAGCGGCGCGGCGCCGAGCGCCGCGGCGGGATACACCTCGAGCTGCAGGTGGCGCCCCTTGCGCACGGCGAGGATCGGTACGCCACGCGGCAGCGTCGCCGCCTCGTCCGGCTGCAGCCGCAGCCAGAACGAACGGCCGGCGCGACGGGCTTTGCCGAAGTCGTGGCGGCCGAAGGACGCATCGCGCGCGCCGGAGGTGAGCTCGGAGGCCGCGACGACGGCGGCGTCGGCCGCGAGCAGCGTGATGACGAAATCCGGACGCGACGCGGTCGCGGCAGCGCGTGCCGGCGCAGGCGCGGGTGCAGCTGCAGACGACGCGACCGAGGCGAGGGTGAGTCCGAGCGCGACCAGTGCGGGCAGCAGGCGTCGCACGGGTCGGAGTACCTAGACCTCGATGCCCTGGGACTTGAGGTACTCGTCGTAGGTGCCGCGGAAGTCGACGAGCTTGCCGCCGGCGCGGATCTCGAGAATGCGGCTGGCGAGACTGCCAACGAACTCGCGGTCGTGCGAGACGAAGACCAGCGTTCCGGGGTACTTGCCCAACCCGATCTGCAGCGACTCGATGGTCTCCATGTCCATGTGGTTGGTGGGCTCGTCCATCAGCATCACGTTCGGGCGTACCAGAGTCAGCTTGCCGTACATCATGCGGCCCTTTTCGCCGCCCGACAGGACCTTGACGGATTTCTGGCTCTCGTCGCCGGTGAACAGCAGCCGCCCAAGGGTCGCGCGCAGGATCTGCTCATCGTCGGTCGGACCGCGCCAGCGGGCGAGCCAGTCGAGCAGGGTCGCGTCCTCGGCGAAGTCGGCCTGCGGATCCTGCGGCATGTAGCCGAGCTTGGCATTCTCCGCCCAGGCGATCTTTCCCTTCGTCGGCGCAAGCTCGCCCGCGAGGCAGCGCATCAGCGTGGTCTTGCCCACGCCGTTGGCGCCGACGATGGCGATGCGCTCGCCGGCTTCGACCTCGAGGTTCACCCGCTGCAGCACTGGCGCATCGGCGCCTGGATAGCTGAATTGCAGGTTCTCGACGGTCACCGCCTGGCGATAGAGCTTCTTCTCCTGCTCGAAGCGCAGGTAGGGGTTCTGGCGCGAGGAGGGTTTCATCTCCTCGACCTTGATCTTGTCGATCATCTTCAGGCGCGAGGTGGCCTGGCGCGCCTTGGACTTGTTGGCGGAGAAGCGCCGCACGAACTCCTGCAGTTCGCCGATGCGATCCTTGGCGCGCGAGTTCTGCGCCGACTGCAGTGCGCGCGCCTGGGTCGAGGCGAGCATGAAATCGTCATAGTTGCCGGGCCAGACTTTCAGCTGTCCGTAGTCGAGGTCCGCCATGTGGGTGCAGACCTGGTTCAGGAAGTGCCGGTCGTGCGACACGATGAGCATCGTGGCGTCGTAGTCGTTCAGCTGGTTTTCGAGCCAGCGGATCGAGTCGATATCGAGATTGTTGGTCGGTTCGTCGAGCAGCAGCACGTCCGGGCGCGAGAACAGCGCCTGCGCGAGCAGCACGCGCAGCTTCAGGCCCGGCGCCACCTCGCGCATCGGCCGGTCATGCAACCCGCGATCGATGCCGGCCTCGACCAGGATGCTGCCGGCACGCGCCTCGGCGTCGTAGCCGCCGTACTCGGCAAACTGCGATTCGAGCTCGGCGGCGCGCATGTAGTCGTCGTCGGTCGAGTCGGCATTCGCATAGATCGCGTCGCGCGCCTGCATCGCGCGCCACATCTCGACGTGGCCCTGCATGACCACGTCGAGCACGCGCTCGTCCTCGTAGGCGAACTGGTTCTGGTTCAGCTTGCCGAGGCGCAGCCCGGGCAGCAGCATGACCTCGCCACCGCTCTGCTCGAGGTCGCCAGCGAGCACCTTCATCAACGTCGACTTGCCGCAGCCGTTGGCTCCGATCAGGCCATAGCGGTTGCCGTCGGTGAACTTGACGGTGACGCCCTCGAACAGCGGCTTGGCGCCGAACTGGACGGTGATATTGGCAGTCGAAAGCATCGGCTATCCCAAGGGGTTCGCGGGCACGGCACGGCACGGCACGGAGCGGCCGTGTGCCGGGTCAGTTGCCCCAGTGCGGGCCGCGCGACAGCTCGACCAGTTCGTAGTAGGTCTGCATGTAGCCGGCGACCTGGCCCTTCAGGAACAGGAAGTCACCGTCCGCGGTGCACCAGACGTCGTAGGGCGGATGTTCCTGCGGCAGTTCGGGGTTGGTGACGAACTGGAAGTGCAGCGCGTCGAACGTGCCCGCGCCAACCGTGACCTTCTCAGTGCCGACGAACACGAGGTTCAGGCCGATCGAGTAGAGCATCGGGCCGGTGGCCCCGCGATGGTCGGGCGAAGAGAGCAGCATCTGCTTGATGCGCTGCACCTGACCCGGCTTGTTCTGGTCGATCAGGCGCAGGTGCCAGGCGTCGCAGGCAATCGCGTGGTTCTGGAAGGTGAGCAGCGGCGTGTCCAGTTCCATCTGCTGCGAGACGCGGCCCTCGAGCGAGGTCATGGCTTCGCACTCGGCGTACTTCGGGTGGAAGCGGAACCAGCCCGAGCCCATGAAACGACTCGCCACCGAGAGGCGCACGAAGCAGTCGGTCGGCAGCCAGGCCTCGTCGAGCGTGTAGGTGATGTCGCGCATCACCGAGGGACGATCGTCGATCTCGCAATGCGCGGTGCAGGTGCGCGAGCCGTCGGCGTGCACGTCGATGCGGAAGTATTCGCGACCGCGTTCCTGATTCAGGCGATCGGGCTTCTTGCTGGTGTACAGGACCTTGCCCATCACGCTGCGATGGTCGCGCTGCAGGATCGGGAGCTTCGGATCGGCGGGTGTCTGGCTCATGGACGTCTCAGGCAGGGGGGCGGGGCCGGGCAGTATGCCCAAGCGACAACCGGGGTGGCAGGGTCGCGCGCGGCGGCGGTCGCTGCCCGGTTGGCGGTCATCGCGGGCTTGCTGTGGCGTCGTGTCTCGGGCCCGCCTCGAGCGCCGTGCGGCCCCAGTCTCCCGTCGGCAAAGCGCTCGGGTACGCTGGGCGCCCGTCCGTCGCCCGTGACCGCCATGCCGTCTGAACCCCGCCTTCCGATCGACCTACGAGGCCTTCCAGCCGCTGCACGGGGGCGCGCCACCGCGGCCGCGCTGCGGGGCGTCGCGGTGTTGCTCTCGGCCTCGGCTTGCGGGGCTGCGCCGAGGCCGGACGGCACGGTGAGTAGACCAACACCCTCGGCAATGGCGGCAACGGCTGCCGTCGCCGCCCGGCGCGCGAGCGGCGCGGTCGAGCCTCGCTACCAGACCGCCGAGGCCAGTTTCGACGGCATCGGCAAGGTCTATCTGGGCCGCGAGATCGCCCAGGTCATGGGCTGGCAGGGGGCGGCCTGGCTGGAGCGCGAGGAGCGCGAGCAGGAAGAGCGAGGCAGTCTGCTATTGAAAGAGTTGCGGCTCGCACCCGGAATGGTGGTCGCGGACATCGGCGCGGGCACTGGCTACTACTCCCGGCGCATCGCCCCGCGGGTCGGGCCGCAGGGCAAGGTCTACGCGGTCGACGTGCAGCCGCAGATGGTGGCGATGCTCGAGGCGGTCGCGAAGCGGCCCGGCCTCGGCAACGTGATTCCGGTACTCGGTGCCGCCGAAGACGTGCGCCTGCCCGAGGGCTCGCTCGACCTCGCGATCATGGTCGACGTCTATCACGAGCTCGAGTTTCCGTACGAGGTTCTGCGCAGCCTGGTGCGGGCGATGAAGCCCGGCGGGCGGATCGTGTTCGTCGAGTATCGCGCCGAAGACTCGTTCGTGCCGATCAAGGCGCTGCACAAGATGAGCGAAGCGCAGGTGCGGCGCGAGGCGGCGTTGTTTCCCTTGCAGTGGGAACGCACGGCGCGATCGCTGCCGTGGCAGCACGTGGTGATCTTCCGGCGCAGGTAGTGGTGTGCGGAAGCCTTACCGCCGGCCGTCAGGCGACGATCGCGCGCGGCGTCGGGGGCCGTCGACCCCGCCGCCTCATCCGGCGGGCGCCCAGGATTTCGCCTCTTCCGCGCTGCGGCGGAAGTGCGGCCGGTTGTAGAACAACAGCGCGGTGCCGAGGATCGCCACGGTCGTCGCCACGGTGGCGAGCGAGTAGCGCAGCTGCGATTCGTCGCGGAAGTAGTAGTCCGTGACCAGCGCCACCGACGTCGGGCCGATGAAGAAGCCGATAGCGTTCAGGGTGAAGTAATAGAACGCGATGATCTGGGCGCGCATGTTCGGCGGGGCGATCGCAACGACGGCCGCCGCTCCGGCGGCGGTCGGCGCCGCCGCGCCGAGGGACGCGGGGATCAGCATCAGGATCGCCAGCGTCGGGGTCGGCATCAGCGCGAAGGTCGAGTACCCAACGGTCATGAAGGCGAAGGCGATCAGGCAGACGCGGATGTAGCCGTCGGCGTAGCGCTTCTGGAACACGTCGCAGAGCCAGCCGCCCGACACCACGCCGATGAGTCCGAAGACGATCACCACGACGCCGCGCCAGCGAATGTAGCTGCCGAGCTCCTCGGGAGAGAGGTGGTAGGTGCGGCGCAGGAACTCGGGGATCCAGAAGCCGATGCCGTAGGCCATGATCGCCAGCGACGACAGGGCGAGGAACAGAACGATGAATGCGCGCCAACGCGCAAAGATGAACTGCAACGTGACCCACACCGGGGCAGCCGCGGTGGCGACGCCGGTGCGCAGGTATTCGCGCCGTACCGGTTCGCGGATCGTCAGCATCAGCGCCGCGATCAGGATCCCGGGCAGGCCGACCCAGATGAACATCTGCTGCCAGGGTTCGACCAGGCCGACGATCGGCCAGGTCGCGGGGCCCGCGGCCTGGATTTTCGGATAGATCGTACCGCCGATGACGAACGCGAGCCCGCTGCCGCTGGAGACGCCGGCGGTGTACAGACCGATGGCGCGGCCGATCCGGTCGGGCGGGAAATAGTCCTTGAGCATCGAGAGTGCCGGCGGATTCAGTGCGGCCTCGCCGGCGCCGACGCCGACGCGAGCCATGAACAGCGACGGGAACGTCATCGCCAGGCCGCAGGCCATCGTCATGATGCTCCAGACGGTGACGCCGGCGAAGATCAACCAGCGGCGATTGCCCCGGTCCGCGAGCCAGGCGATCAGCACGCCGAAGAAGGTGTAGAACACCGCGAAAGCGCCGCCGAGCAGGAAGCTCATCTGGGTGTCGGAGATCTGCAGGCTGCGCTTGATGTCGGGCACCAGCAGCGCGATGACCTCGCGATCGATGAAGGCGAGGATGTAGGCGAGCAGCAGCACCACCACCACGTACCAGGCGTAGGCGGGGCGCGGATACGGAACGTTTGCGGGGAGTGGAGGGGGCGAAGCGGCGAGCGGCCGCGCGGTGGCGGGCGCGTTCAACTGGCGAACTCGTGCTGCGCCTTGAGGTTGCTGGCCAGGTCGTCGAACATGATCATCTGCGCGAGCGGGTCTGACTTGAGCTGCGCGCCGGCGGCGCGATCGATGATCACGTTGACCACCGATGGCCCATTCTGCGCGAACGCGCGTTCGAGCGCCGGGCGAAGTTCGCCCGGGCTCTGCACGAACTCGCCGTGGCAGCCGAAGCCCTGGCCGACGAGGTCGTAGCGGGCATAACCCAGCTCGGTGTTGATCGTTCGCCTGATCGCCTTCACCTGGCCGTGCAGTTCGGTACCCCAGGCGCCATCGTTACCGACCACGCAGACGATCTTCAACCCCGCCTGGGATGCGGCGTGCAGCTCGGCGGGATAGAAACCGAAGGAACCGTCGCCGGTCGTCAACAGCACGGGACGCAGGGATTCGTGGCGCTGGGTCGCCAGCTCGCGGGCGGCCGCGGCCGCGCCGACGGCGAGCGGCGTGCCGACGCCCATCGCGCCGATCGGGTAGTGGTCGAGGAAGCCGGGCGCGCGGCGCACCCGCAGTGCGCCGTACATCCAGTTCTGCACGTCGGCGCCGTCGCCGACGACGATCGCGTTCTCGGGCAGCAGCCGCGCGATCTCGCGGCCCAGCACCAGCGGATGCACCGCGGCGCCCGGCGGCGCCGCAGCGATGTCGTCCAGGTAGCGGAAGCGGTCGCGCAGCGCTTCGCGGACCCAGTTGGCGCGCATCCCCCGCGAGGCGCCGCTCGCGAGCAGCGCCTCGAGCAGCTGGCCGCAGGCGAGGCCGGCATCGGCAGCGATCGGCACGTCGATGCGCCGGTTGCGCGACAGCTCGGCGCCCTCGATGTCGACCTGGATGAACTTCGCACCCTGCGCGAAACGCGGCGTCAGTCCGTAGCCGAGCCGTTGCTTGAGCCGGGCGCCGATCACGCACACCACGTCGGCGTCATTCGCCGCCATCTGCATCAGCGGCCAGTTGAACGAGCGCTCCCAGTCTTCCGGCACCACGCCGCGACCCAGGCCGTTGCCGGCGATCGGCAGGTCGCAGCGCTCGACCAGCGCCGCGAGCGCGGCACCGGCCTGCCCCTGTGCGGCGCCCGCGCCGGCGATCAGCAGCGGCCGGCGCGCCTCGCGCAGCAGCGCCGCGGCCTGGGCGACCTGCGCCGGATCGGCTGCGGGTCGCGGGATCAGCGGCGGCGGCTGCGCGGCGGCGCCCGCGCTGGCGAGCGTCGTGGCCAGATACTCCTGCGGGATCTGCAGCACGACCGGACCGCGCCGTCCCGACAGCGCGCGTTTGCAGCCGACATCGATGTACTCGGCGAGCCGTTCGGCCGCGGGCACCGTGCGCGCCCACTTCGTGATGGTCTCGACCAGCGGGTGCTTGGCGTTGTCGTATTCGGCTTCGGCCTCGGTCCACGAGTTCGGCAGCCGCGCGATCAGCACCAGCACCGGTGAGGCGGCATGGAAGGCGGTGGCGATGCCGTTGATCGCATTGGGCGTGCCCTGGTCGGCGATGATCAGCGCGACGCCGACGCGGCCAGTGATGCGCGCATAGCCGTCGGCAGCGCCGACGCAGCCGGACTCGTGGCGACTGCTGATCACGCGGAAGCCGTCGCGATCCAGCGCATCGAGCAGGTGGGTGTGCGAAGCCCCGGCGACCGCGAACACGGTGCGGATGCCGTAGCGGGCGAGCGCCCGGCTCACTACCATCCCACCGGTCAGCGTTTCGCTCATGGTCAAACCCCCGGCGACGTTCTAGCCGATCCGGCCCGAAGTTGAAAGTCAGCCACCACCCGGACTACGTCCTGCCACTGCCCGAGGGACATCCGTTCCCGATGGCCAAGTACGCGCTGGTACACCAGCTGCTGCAGGAGCGCGGCGTGATCCGCGCGGACGAGGTGCGCGTGCCCGGCGAGGCGGCGACGACAGACCTGGCGCGCGTGCACACTCCCGCCTACCTCGAAAAGCTGTTCGGTGCCGGCTTGTCGGCCGACGAGCAGCGGCGACTCGGCGTCCCCTGGAGCGCCCGCCTGCTGCGGCGCTCGCGTCTCGCGGTACAGGGGACGCTCGATGCGGCGCGCACGGCGCTCATTGACGGGGTGGCGGGCAATCTCGCGGGCGGCACCCATCACGCCTTCGCCGACCGGGGCGAGGGCTTCTGCGTGCTGAACGACGTCGCGGTCTCGATCCGCGCACTGCAGGCCGAGGGTTCGATCGGGCGTGCGCTGGTGGTGGACCTCGACGTCCACCAGGGCAACGGCACGGCGGCGATCTTCGACGGCGACGCGCAGGTCTACACGTTCTCCGTGCACGGTGAGCGCAACTATCCGGCGCAGAAAATGCACTCCAGCTGCGACGTCGGCCTGCCGGACGGCATCGGCGACGACGCCTACCTGGCCGAGCTCGCGCAGCGCCTGCCGGGCATCCTGCGCGGCTTCGATCCCGACCTGGTGTTCTACCTGGCCGGCGTCGACATCGCCGCGGGCGATCGCTACGGGCGCTTTGCGCTCACCGACGCCGGCGTGCGCGCACGCGATCGCTTCGTCGTGGAATGCGTGCGCGATGCAGGCGTGCCGCTGGCGTTGACGTTGGCCGGCGGCTACGCCTCGAGCGCGCAGCGCACCGCGGAGCTGCACGTGATGGCGTTCGAGGAGGCGGTGCGCGTCGAGACGCGCGCTCAGCGCGTCGGCAGCCTCGGACCCGGCGAATAGCGCAATCCGGCCGAGCGATAGACGAACGACAGCAGCCACAGCGGCCCGATCATCAGGAACTGCAGGTCCTTGAAGAACGAAGGCCGTTTGCCTTCGAAGTGGTGGCCGATGAACTGGCCGACCCAGGCGAGGATGAAGATCGCGAGGCAGCTCTGCCACAGCGGCCAAGCGAGTGTGTCGAGACCGGCGACGACGGCGAACACGGCGATCAGCACCGGCAGGAATCCCAAGGCCAGGGCGGGTGAGAGCACACCGTAGTACGCGAGCGCGCCCACGCCAGCGAGCGTTGCCCAATTGAGCCACGGTGACACGGCCGCGACCGCGGCGGGCACCGGAATGGACCAGAGCATGCCGAACACGGTCATGACGATTGGCGGCACGCAGATCCAGTGCAACGCCTTGTTGACCGGGTTGCGGTGGCTCTCGCCATATTCCTCGATCCACTGGTCGACGTTGCGCATGGTGTACCCTCTGGGCGTGAACACCGGGGTCGACAGGGACGCTACGCCGCACCCGGCAGGCGCGCAAGCGGACCCAGACGCCGGGGCGCCGCAGTCCAGCGGCCCGACCCCGGCCCCTACCCCGCGCTCGACCCGCGCCGCGCGCGAGCCGGGCTTCCTGTACCGGACGATGCTGCGCGCGATCGAACGGGGATGGTTGTCGGAGTCGCGGCTGCTCGAGCTGTATCCGCCATTTCTGTGGATGCGCATCCGGGTGCTCGAAATCGCCGACGGTTGGCGTCGCGTGCGGATCCGGTTGCCGTTGAATGCCATCTCGCGCAACCCCGGTGGCGTCATGTTCGGCGGATTCCAGGCCTCGCTCGCCGATCCGGTGCCAGCGCTGGCCTGTGCGCGGGTGTTCCCGGGTTACTCCGTCTGGACGCGGGCGATGACGATCGAATTCGAGCAGGGCGGCAGCACGGATCTCGAACTGCGCTTCGAGTTGAATGCCGGCCAGGAAGCGACGATCCGTGACGAGCTCGAGGCCCACGGGCGCTCGACGCCGGCGTTCGAATACGGGTATTTCCGAACCGATGGCACGCGGTGCACGCGCATCGTCAACACCGTCGCGATCCGGCCGCGCGGCTACCGCAAGGCAACGACGCCGCCGGCACCGCAGCGCGGGCTGGAATGACGGGGCGTCCGCGGTGGCCCTGGATACCGGCGTTTCCGCGCGCCGCGCGTGTGGCAGCAATCGGCGTGGTGCTCGTCGCGCTCGGCCCGCCGGGTGTTGCACAGTCCCCCACTGTGGCGCCGCCGCTCGATGCGCGACCGCTCTCGAACGCCGAAGCCCCGCGCTACATGCGCCAGCTCGCCCGGCAGCTGCGTGCCGTGGTCAAGGACACGCCGGTCGAGCTCGCGCGCGGGCGCGGGGACCTGCTGCGAATCCGCATTCCCGCCGACTACCTGTTCGGCCTCGATGCGACGCAATTGAACGCGGCCGGGCCGGTGCGCCTCGATCCGCTGGTGACGACACTCGAGTCGGCCGACCGCACGCAGTTGGTGGTCGTGGGCCACACGGATACGCTCGGCACGAAGGAGTTCAACTCGGCCTTCTCGCTGCGACGGGCGGCCGCGGTTGCGGAGTATCTGCAACGGCAGGGCGTGGCCGCGGCGCGCGTGGACATACGCGGCGCGGGAGAGCGCGAACCCGCGGAGCGAAAGGAAGACTCGCCGGCAGCGCGTCAGCGCAACCGGCGGATCGAGATCGAGGTCAGGCCGTTTCGACCATCACGCCGCGCAGCTTCCTGATCGCGTTCGCCTCGAGCTGGCGAATTCGCTCCGCCGACACGCCGTATTTTTCCGCGAGATCGTGCAGCGTCGACTTGGTCTCGCCATCCATCCAGCGGCTTGCCAGGATGTCGCGACTGCGCGGATCGAGACGTTCGAGCGCCTGCGTGAGGCGGGTGTGCGAATTGCTCTCCCATTCCTCGTTCTCGGCCTGGATCGCGGGGTCCGCATCCGGCGCCGGGAGATAGGTGGCGGGGGAATACGACTCGTCGTCCTCGCTGTCGAGCGACACCGGGTCGAACGAGAGGTCGCGCGCGGCGAGGCGCTGCTCCATCTCGGTGACCTCGGCGGCCGTGACGCCCAGGTCGCGCGCGACCGCCGCGGTCTCGTCGGCCGACAGCCAGCCCAGGCCTTTCTTGAGGCGGCGCAGGTTGAAGAACAGCTTGCGTTGCGCCTTGGTGGTGGCGACCTTCACGAGGCGCCAGTTGCGCAGCACGTATTCGTGGATCTCGGCGCGGATCCAGTACACCGCGAACGACACCAGGCGCACGCCCATGTCAGGGTCGAAGCGCTTCACGGCCTTCATCAGGCCGATATTGCCTTCCTGGACGAGGTCACCGATCGGCAGGCCATAGCCCGCGTAGCCGCGGGCGATATGCACCACGAAACGCAGGTGCGAGAGCACCAGCGCGCGCGCCGCCTCGACGTCGCCGTGTTCGCGCAGCCGCTGGGCGAGCGCCTGCTCGTCCTCGCGTGACAGCACCGGGATACGGGTGACGCGGTCGAGGTACGCATCGAACGAGCCGAGCGGGCCGGTGAGGGCCAGGTCGGAATATCGGGCTACCAGGGCAGTGGCGGTCATTCGGGTCGCAGCTCCAGAGCGGGTCGGGCTCTACGTGGATGGGAATTCTAGCAGTCGGCCATTTAGAGTGCTAACCGGCCTCACAGTTCCGCATCTAATTTCTTTTATAAACAATGGCTTAATGCCCCTGACTGACGCGATCCAGCCGCCGATTCAGCAGCCGATTGAGCGCGCCGCAGGCGCGGCGCTCGACGTACGCCGCAATCACGGCGGCCACGAGCAACGACAGCATCGACGCCACGATCAACTTGACGACCGGCGGGGCATCGAGGAGCGTCCAGATTTCGTCGCCGAGCGGACCGTGGATCAGGTAGAGCGGGTAGGTGAGCGATCCCAGCAGGTAGAAGCTGATGTCGACGCGAAGCCAGCGCATGGCGATCGCGAACATCGCGGCATGGCAGCACGTGAGTGCCAGCACGGCTGGCACGAATTGCCCGGGTACGCCGTAATTGGACAGCACTGGAGCGCTCGACATTTGCAGTGTGCCAGCGACGGCCGCCACTGCAGTCGCCGCGAGCCGCAGCGGGCTGGGACCGTCGCGCCAGAGCAGGAACATGAACATGCCCGCCAGGAACAGCGCGCCGTAGTCGTCCAGCGTGACCTTGTCCAGTGCCGGCACGAACGATGCGCCGAGCCAGGCGAGCGCCCACTTTTCCACGTGCTTCAGTTGCCTGAGCGACAACAACACGAAGATGAGGCAGTAGAACTTGATCTCGACGAACAGGGTCCAGTACACGCTGTTGATGCTGTCGATTTTCAGCACGAAGTGCGCGAATGTCATGTTCGCGAGGTACTGCGTCACGGACACCTGGTCCAACTTCAACAGGGCCGTCAGCGACGCGCAGACCCAGAAGCTCGGGTACAGGCGGCTGATGCGCGAGGTGACGAAGCGCAAGGGAGTCGAGCCCGTGGCCGACCAGAGGATCACGAAGCCCGAGATCATGAAGAACAGGGGCACGCCGATCCAGCCGAGACGCAAGTACGTATCCAGACGGTCCCAACTCGTGAAGTGGAACAGCATGACGGCCAGCGCTGCGATGAAGCGCAGGCAGTCCAGTTCAGGTACGCGGTTGGAGTGGGCGGCTGCGCCCATGTGGCTCCTCGACAGGCCCCGCGAGCGCACGGGGCCGCCAGTTAGAGAGTTCCTACGCGCGCGGTTCGATGCGCGCAATGTTGCGTGAGGCGACCAACCAAGCGGCGAGCAGCCCGAGCATCAGGCCGGTTCCGATCAGCACGCCGGTTTCGCCGCTGCCGAGACCGGAGAGGCCTAAGCGGCTGCCATATAGCGTCGCCAGCGTGCCGACCGGCACCGCGAGCGCGGCGACTGCGGCGGTGACGATCAGCCAGGCGAGCAGCGCACCCGCAAGACCGTAGAGCAGGCCGGTATAGAGGAACGGACGTCGAACGAAGGCGTCGGAGCCGCCGACCAGCTTGGTGACCTCGATCTCGGCGCGGCGACTGTCGACCTCGAGGCGGATCGTGTTGCCGATGACGGCCAGCACGGCGATGCCAACGAGCAGCGCCGACACCGCGAGGACGCGCCGCACGAGCGCGAGGATCGCGCCGAGACGCCGTACCCACTCGGTGTCGACCTGGACCAGTTCGACTTCGGGCCAGGCGGCGAAGTAGCGCTTCAGTGCGTCGATTTCGAGTGGGCCGTCTGCCGCGGCCGCCGGGCGCACGTTCAGTACATGGGGCAGGGGGTTGCCCTCGAGCGACTCGAGCGCGGCGCCAAAGCCGGAGAACTCGCGGAACTCGGCCAGCGCCTGGTCGGCGGTCGTCAGCGCGACCGCGGCTACGCCGGCGCGGCCGCGCGCGCTGGTCGCGAGTTGCTGCGCCTTGGCGAGCGACACGTCGCTCTTGAGGTAGACCGTGACGTCGACCGCGTCGGCCACGCCGCCGGTGGCGGCCCGCGCATTGGCGACGAACAGCCACAGAGCGGCGGGCAGCGCCAGCGCGAGCGCGACAACCGTCGCTGTGAGCAGCGTCGAGAGCGGCTGGCGCGACAGCCGGCCGAGCGCGCCGAGGAAGGCCTGCAGGTGACGGGCGCCCCAGGTCGAGAGCGCGCTCATCGATGTGCCTTCATGCTCGGCAGCGAGGCGGTGTCGGCCGCCGCCTCACCCGGTGCCGCAGAGGGCGTCGCGGTCGGTGCCGCCGCCGCCGCCTCGCCGAGTCCGCCACGGGCGATCTGCCCGTTGTCGATGTGGATCTCGCGCTGGCCGGACTCGTTCACGAGCGTCAGGTCGTGCGTGGCGATCACGATCGTGACGCCGACCTCCTGGAAGCGCCTGAACAGCTTCATCATCTCGAGCGCGAGGCCGTGGTCGAGATTGCCGGTGGGTTCGTCGGCGATCAGCACCGGCGGCTTCGCGATCACCGCGCGTGCGATGCCGACGCGCTGCTGTTCGCCGATCGAGAGTTCCGTGGGCCGAACGCGCTCGCGGCCCAGCAGGCCGACCTGATCGAGTGCGGCGCGCACACGCCGGTCGATCTCGCGCAGCGGCGTGTCGGTGACGACCAGCGGCAGTGCGACGTTGTCGAACACCGGCCGGTCCATCAGCAGCCTGTGGTCCTGGAAGACGACACCCACCTTGCGGCGGAACGCCGGAATGGCGCGCGACGCCAGCGTGGACGTATCGGCGCCATCGATGGTGACCGTGCCGCGCGTCGGCCGCTCGAGCAGCGCGACCAGCTTCAGCACCGAGCTCTTGCCGGCCCCGGAGCGGCCCGTGAGGAACACCATCTCACCGGGCTCGATGCGCAGCGAAACATTCGTCAGCGCCTCGCGGCCGTTCGGATAGCGCTTGCTGACGCGGTCGAAGACGATCACGACGCCGTCTCCACGCCGGATCCCGCGCCGTCAACCAGCGCGCGCGCGAAGGCGGTGGCGTCGAACTCGCCGAAGTCCTCGGCCTGCTCGCCGATGCCGATATAGCGGATCGGCAGGCCGAGGCGGCGAGCGATCGCCAGCACGATGCCGCCGCGCGCAGTGCCATCGAGCTTGGTCAGCACCAGCCCGGTGACGCCGACCGCTTCGTGGAACTGCACGGCCTGCGAAAGCGCGTTCTGGCCCTGGTTGGCGTCGAGCACCAGCAGCACCTCGTGCGGCGCGCCTGGATCGATGCGCGTGAGCACGCGCTTCACTTTCTTCAGCTCTTCCATCAGGTGCGCCTGGCTGTGCAGCCGGCCGGCCGTGTCGGCGATCAGCACGTCGATGCCGCGCGACTTCGCAGCCGCCATGGCATCGAACACGACCGCGCCCGGATCCGCACCCGCCTGCTGTGCAACCATCTCGACTCCGGCGCGCTGCGCCCAGATGCCGAGCTGCTCGATCGCCGCGGCGCGAAAGGTGTCACCCGCGGCGACCAGTACGCCGCGCTGGTCCTCGACGAAGCGGCGTGCGAGCTTGCCGATCGTCGTGGTCTTGCCCGACCCATTGACTCCGACGACCAGGATCACGAACGGTTTCTGCGTGCCGTCGATCACCAGCGGCCTGGCGACCGGCCGCAGGATCGTGGCGATCGACTCCCTCAGTGCCACCATCAACGCTGCGACGTCGGCCAGCTCGTTCCTTGCCACGCGCTTGCGCAGACCCTCGAGCAACTCCCCCGTGACCGTCACGCCTACGTCGGCGCCGAGCAGCCGCGTCTCGAGCTCCTCGAGGATCGCCGCATCGATCTTGCGGCCCTTGAAGAGGTTGCCGAGATCGTAGGCGAGCCAGGAGTTGGGGGGATTCAGTTTGGCGCGGAGGCGCTTGAAGAATCCGGTTTTCGGGTCGGCGAGCATGGACCGGTCAGTTTAACGCAGGGGGTCTTGCGTCGATGGTTTGTCGTAGCTGGCGCAGGGCGGCTCGGGTGCGAGGGCTTCCCGGCGGGGACGGCCGTGAATCCGTCCCTGGAGGCCTCGGAGCGCGCCGTCCTGGCGCGCTACGCCCCGCCGGAAAGCCCTCGGACCCAGCGCGCCTCCCAACTGTTTCGGCGAGTCGTCGGCGGAGAGACTTCGGAATCGATCGCGTGCCGGGTTCGTCGTGGACAAGTGCCATCGTCGCCGACGAACGTCGCGACGTTTTCTCGAACGATCGCCGCGACTGGACCAAGTGGAGCTCCACGCGAAGGACCGCCCGCTCACTTTCTGCGGAGTGGGAGAGCCCACCGATACACGCGCGATGACGCTCGTAGCGTGGGTGGGTCGCGAGGCTCTCGTTCGCGGCGTAGCGCGCCAGGACGGCGCGCTCCGAGGCCCACACGGATGTGCTCGTGGCCGTCCGCGAACGAGAGCCTCGCGACCCACCCACGCTGCTACCGCCCCTGCCCGCGCATCGCCACAGGCGGGCTCTCCCCCTGTCTCCGCAGCACCGAATCCATCGCCCGGAAATGCGCCTCCACGATGGGCGCGTTGTAGCGCCCCACCGGCAACCCGTTGTAGATCACCCGGGTCCCCTCTACGACGAACTCCCGCGTGTAGGGCACGGTCCAGTCGGGGTAGTCGATGCGTTCGTAGCGGTCGAAACCCGGGAAGCCCTCGAAATTGAACATGGCGTGGGAGAACAGCGTGTCGGTGTTCTCGGCGAAGAACTCGATCGGCAGGTTGATCACGTAGTCGTAGTGGGCGCGGATCCCGTCCCAGAAGGCGGTATTGGTGGAGAGAAATCGGCCCTTCGGGTTGTTGACGGGATCGGCGAAGTGGTCCTGCGAGAGCACGACCTGGGTGCGTCCGAAGTCGTAGCGCGCGAGCAGCGCCTTCACGTCGCGCAGCATGCCGTCCCGGTACGGCGGCGCGAGTTCGAGCCAGGCCTCGAGGGGCACGAAGTCCCAGGGCATGCCGTGCACCGAGACGACGACCTTCACGTCCGTGGCTTTGCCGCGCGGCAGCGTGTCGAGACGGTCACGCAGCATCGCGAGGTAGGCCTCGCGCAGCACGGCGAAATCGCCGAGCTGTGGCGCGAGGATCACGTGGATGCGGCGGCCATGTTTCGCCTCCCAGGCGCGCACGTCGGCGATCGCATGACGGAACGAGCCGTTGAACTCCTCGTGATGGGAATAGATCGGCGCTTCCGGCGCGATCAACAGTGTCTCGACACCTTCGTCGAGCAGGCTCTCGACTGCCTCCTCGAGCAGTCCGAAGTGGTCGGCGGTCACGAAGCGCCACGGTACCGCGCCGTGCTTCTGCTGCAGCTTCGCCATCGAGCCTTCGGCGATCGCCCGCATGCCCGCCTCGTGCGGCAGCCGGTGGTTCACGAAGCCGTGGTCGTAGTAGTAGACCTTCGCCTTGGTCATCAGCTTCGCCGAGATCGTCGGCAGGCCGGACTGGCGCGTGGTCAGCAGGAAATAACCGTGATCGAGATGTTGCCGCGGATCCGGCGGCACCCAGACGACCTCGCCGCGCCCGTACTTGTCGAGGTAGCGGACGCCATCGACGTCGCGCTCACTGGCGTGCAGGTCGACGAGTCGGCGCGGCGCGAACGCGGCGAACTCGTAGGCCCGATCCGGATCGAGCAACACGACACCGCGGTCGCGCACCGCGAGCGCCCGGGCCGGCCACGGGATGTACTGGGTCGACTTGAGCGCGATGTTGTAGTAGTCGGCGGATCGGTATTGCTCGGGCATGAACAGTTGCGTCACCAGCACGCCGACGCGGCCGCGCGGCCTGGCGTCCTGCGCCTTGTAGTAGCTGAACCAGTTCGGCTCGGCCAGCTGCGGGGGCGGATTGCGGTGGCGCAGGTAGGCGTACCCGCTGCCGGCGAGCGCCAGCACCGCGACAGCGCAGGCTCCCAGGACACGGACGGCTCGGCGCATGGGGCACCTCGAACAGGCGGGCGGGCGACACTTCGGCGCGGGGGGCCGTGCTCCGTCACGCCAAGAGATGTCGAGACTAATCCTGCGGCTGCCGAGAGTTGCAGCCCGCGTGGGTCGCCCCGTCCGTCAGTCGGACGTTGGACCGCAGCCGCGGAATGCGGACAATAGGGCATAACGTGCCACGCGCCCCGCCGAGGATCGAGATGCCTACGCTGTTCGAACGAATCATTGCCGGGGAATTGCCCGCGCAAGTGCTCCACCGGGACGAGCGCGTCACCGCGTTCCGCGACATCCATCCGCGCGCGCCGACGCACATCCTGGTGGTGCCGAACAAGCCGATCCCGACGGCGGACGACATCGCCGACGAGGACGCCGTGCTGGTCGGGCACATGTTCCTCGTGGCCCGCGACCTGGCGCGTCGCGAGGGCATCGCCGCCGAGGGATATCGGCTCATCATCAACTGCCGGGTCCATGGCGGGCAGGAAGTACCCCACCTGCACGTGCACCTGGTCGGCGGCGAACCGCTGGGTCCGATGCTGTCGCAGCGGCGCTGAACCGAGGTCTCCCCATGCCCACGACCCCTCCGTCCGGCGGCGGCGACACACGTCTACGGACGCTGTACCCCACCCTGGAGGCGCGGCGCACCGGCCTGTTGCGCGTCTCCGACCTGCACGAGTTGTACTGGGAGGAGAGCGGCAATCCCGAGGGCAAGCCGGTCGTGTTCCTGCACGGCGGCCCGGGCGGCGGCACGGACCCGCGCATGCGCCGCTTCTTCGACCCGCGGCGCTACCGCATCGTGCTGTTCGACCAGCGTGGCTGCGGCCGCAGTCGTCCGCACTCGTCGCTGGTCGAGAACACCACCTGGCACCTGGTCGCCGACATGGAATTGCTGCGCGAACATCTCGGCATCGCAGGCTGGCAGCTGTTCGGCGGTTCCTGGGGTTCGACGCTCGCGCTGGCCTATGCGCAGGCGCACCCCACACGCGTCACCGAGCTGGTGCTGCGCGGTATCTTCCTGGTGCGGCCCTGGGAATTCCGCTGGTTCTACGAGTCCGCCGACGGCACGGCGGCGCTGTTCCCCGACCTCTACGAGGAATACGTGCGGCCGATCCCGCCGGCGGAACGCGGCCAGATGATGCAGGCCTACTACACGCGGCTGACCAGCGACGATGCACGCGTGCGCGCCGAGGCAGCGCGCGCGTGGTCGATCTGGGAAGGGGCGACGAGCTTCCTGCGCCTGAACCCCGACTACGTCGCGAAGTTCCGGGAGGACGCCTACGCCGAGGCCTTCGCGCGCATCGAGTGCCACTACTTCGTCAATGGCGGGTTCCTGCGCACACCGACGCAGTTGCTGGACGACGTGCCGAAGATCCGCCACCTCCCGGGCACGATCGTGCAGGGCCGCTACGATGTCGTCTGCCCCATGAAGAGCGCCTGGGACCTGCATCGCGCCTGGCCGGAGTCGGACCTGAAGATCGTGTCGGACGCCGGTCACTCGGCCTTCGAGGCCGGCATCGCCCACGAGCTCGTCAGCGCGACGGACCGCTACGCGCGCTGATGAATCGCTGGATCGCCTCCAGCACAGGTGCGCGCCGGCGGCCTGGCGCGGACAACGCTGCGACGGTATCGGCGTGGCGCCGATCCGCAAAGATCTCGAGCTCGACCGGCACTCCGGCCGCGCGCAGCGCCGCCGCGAACTTCTCCGCCTGGACCGGCCAGACGACGTTGTCATCCGCGCCGTGCAGCAGCAGCGCGGGCGGCGCCCGGGGCATCACCAGCGCGGCCGGTTGCCAGTCCGACGCCCGCCACGGCGCTGCGAAGATGGCGTTCAGCGTGCGCGAGTTCGGCTCGAGCGCGTACGGCCCGGAAAGGCCGATCAGGCCACGGATCGCGCGCGGGTCCGCCCCGGCGGCCTCGAGCCAGCGCGACTGCACGGCCAGCATCGCGGCAAGGTGCGCGCCCGCCGAGTGACCGGCGAGGAAGATCTGCTGCGGGTTCCCGCCGTACTCGCGCGCATGCTCGCCGACCCACTTCACCGCCTGCGCGCCGTCCTGGATGAACAACGGGAACGGGGCTGCAGGGTAAAGTCGGTAGTCTGGCAGTACGGTGACGTAGCCCGCCTCGGCCAGCGCAGCGCCGACGAAGCGATAGTCCTCCTTGCTGCCCCGCGTCCAGGCGCCGCCGTAAAAGAACACGATCACCGGCGCGTCGTGCGCGCCGCGCGGCGCGTACACGTCGAGCGTCCGGCGGTCCGCCGGGCCATAGGCGAGGTCCGCGTGGCGCTCGAAGGCGCCGGATCGCGCGGCCAGGTTGGCGACGCCGAAGGCCAGGCGGCTGCAGCCTGCGAGCAGCGCGGCGACGCCGAGCCCCAGCACGAGGGCCCGCAGCCCGCCAGACCGCGCGGTGTGCCCGCCGGCGTTCAGCATCGGCAACGCCAGGTCAACGCACCGACCGTGTCGATGAGGCCCTCGCGCCGCAGCCACTCGCGCGCGTCCGCGGCGTCCTGCTCCAGCCAGGCGCGCGTCGAGCCGAGCCGGAAGCTGTAGCCCCAGGCGTCCATGTCCGCGAGCAGTCGCGCGCGACCCACACCGGGCAGCGCCTCGGCGAGCCGCAGCTGCAGGTAACAGACCGCGCACTCCTCGGCGTCGTCGCCCCCCGCGTCGCGATCGAGCGCCACGCGACGCTCGGGGCTCATGCAGATGAAGTGCCCGGCCTCGTGCAGCACCGAGTGCAGCGGCGTATCGAGGCGCGCGTGCAGCACGCTGCCGATCAGCCCGGCCTCGCTTTCGCCCCAGTAGGACCCGGGTATCGTTTCCTGCGGCGCCACGAGGCGCAGCTGCAACGAGTAGCGGGCCAGCAGCAGCGCCAGCGGCATCCGGTCCAGGCTGTACAGGCGCAGCACCGACGGCTGTTCCGGCGCAGCGGCCGTGGCCGAAGCGAGCGGTAAGGTCACGGCAGGCTCGACAGCCGACGCATCACCACGCCGACCAGGTCGCGAGCGAGCGCCGCGCGGAGCACTTCCTGTTCGCGTTCCTTGGCGAGCAGCGCGGACTCGTCGAAGCTGAGGTCGCGCGAGACCGCGAACTGCTCCTCGGGCAGCAGCCGCTCGCCACCCGCCTCGACTTCGAGGCGAACCGTGTAGGTGAGCTCGACCTCGCGCGGAATGTTGCGTCCCGACACCGACAGCACGCGTTCGCTCAGCTCGTCGCGCTGCACCCGCAGCACCGCGCTGGCTGTTTCGCGGCGCGTCGCGAGGGTCGCGCCGGAGGCGCGCAGTGCGCGGCGCAGATCGACGACGAAATCCGTCTGGGTGTCCTCGGCCACGATCCAGGTGGAGGCGAGCGTCACCGGCAGTGGCACCCGCCCCTGCAGCTGGAATCCGCAGCCGGCAAGCAGCATTGCGGGCAGCACCCACCCGAACCGCTGCGACGAGGCGCGCATCGATCAGACCACCACGTTGACGAGCTTGCGCGGCACGATCACCAGCTTGCGCGGCGTCGCACCGGCGACGAAACGCTGCACCGACTCCTCGGCGAGTGCCGCGGCGTGGATCGCCGCCTCCGTGGCATCGACCGCCACCGAGATCTGGCCGCGCAGTTTGCCGTTGACCTGCACCACCATGGTGACCGAATCGTGTTCGAGTGCCGCCGGATCCGGCTGCGGCCAGCGGTGGTCGATCAACGGACCGGCGTGGCCGAGATGCTCCCACATCGCGTGGCAGACATGCGGCACGATCGGCGACATCGCGATGGTCACCACCTCGAAGGCCTCCTGCACGACCGCCCGCCCTTGCGGCGACGCATCCTCGAACCGGCCGATCGCATTCAGCAGCTCCATGATCGCCGCGATCGCCGTGTTGAACGTGCGCCGCCGGCCGATGTCATCGGTCACCTTCGCGAGCGCCTGGTGCACCGTTCGGCGCAGCGCCTTCTGCGCCACCGTCAGCGAGCCGCTCTCCAGGCGCGGCACCGGCCCGGCAGACACATGGTCGTGCACCGCCTTCCACAGACGGCGGATGAAGCGGAACGAGCCCTGCACGCCCTCGTCGGACCACTCCAGCGACTGTTCCGGTGGCGCCGTGAACATCATGAACAGGCGCGCGGTGTCGGCGCCGTACTTCTCGACCAGGCTCTGCGGATCGACACCGTTGTTCTTCGACTTCGACATCGTGCCGAGCCCGTCGTACTGCACTTCGGTCCGAGAGCCGTCGTCACGGGTCGCGTACCAGCGCTTGCCCGCCGGCGTCTCCTCGACGTCCACGTCGACCGGGTTGAACCACAAGCGCCGCCCTGCCGCGGGCTGCTGCCAATAGAGGTGATTCAGCACCATGCCTTGAGTGAGCAGCTGGCCGAAGGGCTCGCCGACTTCCACCAGCGTCATGTCGCGCATGACCTTGGTCCAGAACCGCGAATACAGCAGGTGCAAGATCGCGTGTTCGATGCCGCCGATGTACTGGTCGACCGGCAGCCAGTAGTTCACCCGCTCGTCGACCATCGCCGCACTGGAATCCGCGCAGGCAAAGCGCAGGAAGTACCACGACGAGTCGACGAACGTGTCCATCGTGTCCGTCTCACGACGCGCCGGCTTGCCGCAGGCCGGACAGGCACAGTCACGGAACGCGGCCGACTTCGCCAGCGGATTGCCACTGCCATCCGGCACCAGATTCTCCGGCAGCACCACGGGCAGCTGCTCGTCCAGCACCGGCACCTCGCCGCAGGACTCGCAGTGCACCAGCGGGATCGGGCAGCCCCAGTAGCGCTGGCGCGAGATGCCCCAGTCGCGCAGCCGGAACTGCACGCGCTTTCGGCCCAGGCCGCGCGTCTCCAGTGCCGCCGCAATCGCCTCGACCGCCGCGTCGTAGTCGAGCCCGGAGAACTCACCGGAATTGATCGTGATGCCGCGTTCACCGTAGGCGTCGATCCACGGTGCCGCGACCGCCTCATAGGCGCCGGTCGCGGACTTCACGACGGCGCGGATTTCGAGGCCGTTGCGGGTTGCAAACGCGAAGTCGCGTTCGTCGTGCGCCGGCACGCCCATCACCGCGCCTTCGCCATAGCCCATCAGCACGTAGTTTGCGACCCAGACCTCGACGGGCTGGCCCGTGAACGGGTGCCGCACGTGCAGGCCGGTGCGACGCCCCTTCTTCTCCATCGTGGCGACATCCGCCTCCATCGTGCTGCCGCGGCGACATTCGTCGATGAAGGCCTGCAACGCGGGATCGCGTGCGCCAGCGGCCAGCGCGATCGGGTGCTCGGCCGCCACCGCCATGAACGTGACGCCGAACAGTGTGTCGGCCCGCGTCGTGAACACCTTCAGCGCGCCGTCCACGCCCAGCCGCGCACGCAGGTCGTCGCCATAGGGGAAGCTGACCTCGGCGCCCACGCTGCGACCGATCCAGTTCGCCTGCATGACCTTCACGCGCTCCGGCCAGCCCGGCATCGTGTCGAGGTCGCCGAGCAGTTCATCGGCATAGCGCGTGATGTTCAGGTAGTACATCGGGATCTCGCGCTTCTCGACGGGCGCGCCGGTGCGCCAGCCGCGCCCGTCGATCACCTGCTCGTTGGCGAGCACCGTCTGGTCGAGAGGATCCCAGTTGACGACGCCGGTCTTCTTGTACGCAATGCCCGCCTCGCGCATCCGCAGGAACAGCCACTGGTTCCAGCGGTAGTACTGCGGATCGCAGGTCGCGATCTCGCGCGTCCAGTCGATCGCCAAGCCGAGCGCCTGCAGCTGGCGCTTCATGTAGGCGATGTTGTCGCGGGTCCATTTCGCGGGGGCCACGCCGTTGGCCATCGCGGCATTTTCAGCCGGCAGGCCAAACGCGTCCCAGCCCATCGGCTGCAGGACATTGCGGCCCTGCATGCGCGCGAAGCGCGAAAGCACGTCGCCGATGGTGTAGTTGCGCACATGGCCCATGTGCAGACGGCCCGACGGATACGGGAACATCGACAGGCAATAGAACTTCTCGCGGGACGCGTCCTCGCGCGCCTCGAAGCTGCGGTTCCGGTTCCAGAAGGCTTGCGCGGTGCGTTCGATCGCGGCGGGGTCGTAGCGCTCATCCATCTGAAAAACCTGGGGTATCTCGGGGCGGGGCGGCCGACGAGAATACACGACAGCACCTACCGCTGCAGCGAGAGCGGGCGCATGCCAGGCAGTGAATCGAGAGGCCGTCGCAAGGCACGGCGGATTCGAGAGCTTCCCGCCGGGGACGGCCACGAGCACATCCCTGTGGGCCTCGGAGCGCGCCGTCCTGGCGCGCTCCGCTCCGGCGGAAAGCCCTCGAACCCACCGTGCCCTCCAATTGCTTCGCAAGTCTTCACCGGGCGTATCGAGCACCGGTGTACAAAACGGAGTGCTCGCATCTCGACGCCCGAGAGTCCTTCAACGCCAGGTCGCATCGTCGCCGCGAGGCGAAACACCCATGAGTTCCAGTCGATAGGCGTTACTTGCTGCGCATCGTGCCAGAGCAAACGCAGGCGGCGAGCGTCGCGGCGGTCGACGGCTATTCGCGGAACGCAAGGATGGCGCCGCAGGCGGCGGTGGGCGGGACGATGAGTTCGGGGCCGCGTCGCGTGCAGGGCACGGCGTTCTGTTCGAGTAGAGTTGCCGTGTCGGCGAGTCGGCGGACGCGCAGTTGCAGGGCAGCGAACCGGTCGGGCGGCAGTCCGGCAACGACGTCGGCGCCGAAGCGGGCCGCCATCGCGGCGGGCGATAGCAGCGACAGCGCGCCACCGCCGTTGAGGGCGTACGTCAGTCCGTCGACCCCATTCGCGGTGATCGGATGCGGCTCGATGCCAGTGACGATGCTGAGGTGCGCGGCCGTGGCCAATGGCGCGGTCGCGCAGACGACCACCTCGACAAGTGCTTCGCAACCGTTGTCGTGGCGAGTCACCTCCGGCTGGAAGACCAGTTCGGGGGTTTCGTTGCGTACCACGCAGATCAGGCCCTCGGGCGAGACCTGCGGCTGCAGCATGAACCAGCGAAAGCGCGCCTCGCCGTGCCGGGCGCCATAGTCGATCTGGCGCGAGGCGGCGGCGGGCGCGCTGCAAGGCAGGCCGGCGGCGCTGCAGCGCTGCCAGTCCGAGTCAGGGTCGGGACTGCCGAGCGCGAGGATGTGCAGGCCGTCACCGCGCGCGCGATAGGCCGCGAGGTGATGGGTCGCATCGTCGGAGAGCACGGCCGACAATTCGAGGTAGCCTTCGGCAAACACGGCGTGGCAGCTTTGCTGTTGCAGCGGGACGGCGGCGCCGCTGGCCGGATCGGTACGCATCAGTGCCTTCGGCGCGGTGGTCGCGAAGCCGAGGCGGCGCATCGCCGTCACGAGACGCGCGAGATCCGCACCGACGAAGCCTGCGTGGTCGAGCGACGGCACGGACCGCACCAACACCGGCGCGGTCATTCGGGCGTCACCAGTTCGAGTGGCAGCGCGGTCGTCGATTTCACGGCGGAGAGCGCGATCGTCGAGTTGATGTCGCGTACGCCCGGGATCGGCGCGAGCGTCTGGCGCAGGAACCGTTCGTAGGTCTGCACGTCACGCGTGACGACCCGCAGCATGAAATCGACGTCGCCCATCAGCATGTAGCACTCGACCACTTCGGGCGCGGCGCGGATCGCGCTCTCGAACTCGGCGATGGTCGCCTCGCCCTCGCGGGAGAAGCGCACCTGCACGAACACCTCGAGCGTGAAACCGAGCTTGTGGCGGTCCAAGATCGCGACGCGCTCGCGGATGTAGCCGTCCTGCTCGAGTCGCTGGATGCGCCGCCAGCAGGGCGACTGGGAGAGCCCGACCGACTCGGCGATCTCGCCCACGGAGGCCGAGCTGTCGCGCTG
>JAYTNX010000101.1:0-2808 GCA_043748075.1 Pseudomonadota bacterium | reverse complement strand
CGGGAACTGCGTCTCGATGTCCGTCAGCTGGAAGGTTTCCTCGTACAGCAGAGACTGGCAGTTCTCGCAGTACCACTGCAGGCCGTCGTATTCGCCAGGGCGGCGCTCACGTTCGATCACCAGGCCCACGGTACCGGTGAATCGCTGCGGGGAATGGGGCACCCGCGGCGGCAGCAGCAACAGCTCGCCGGCGCGGATCGGGACGTCGACGACATGCCCGTCCTGCACGGTCTTCAGCAGCATGTCGCCTTCGAGCTGGTAGAACACTTCCTCTGCGGGGTCGACGTGGAAGTCCTTGCGCGAGTTCGGCCCGCCGACGGCCATCACGATGAACTCGCCTGCGGGGAAGATTCGCTTGTTGCCGACCGGGGGCCTCAGCAGTGACCGGTGGTCCTCGATCCAGCGGGCCAGGTTCAGGGTCGCGAGTGGCTTCATGTCACGGAATTCCGTAGCGGGTCTGGCGTATGGTACGCAGTGCAGCGACCCCGTGCAGGTGGAGGTAGGCGTGTCTCTGGAAACGAACAACCGGTTGGCCCGGCCCCTGGCGAAGGCGGTCGTTGCCGCGGTGCTGCTCACCGCGCTCGCAGGCTGCTCGAGCCTGTCGCTGCCGAAGATCGCCTGGCCCTTCGGCGCGAAGACCGTGCCGGCGCCGCAGCCCGTGGACGAGATCGTGTTCGAGGCTGCCGACGGCGGCATCACCCCGGTGTATCCGCAGTACTGGAAGCGCAACACGCTGGTCGTGGACCTGCAGTCGGCGCCGTCCTCGGGTCGCTTGACGATGCGGCCGCGGGCCGCGGAAGGCTGGCCGGTGCGGCTCGCATTTCGCGTGACGCCTGGCGCCATCGGCCGGCTGGAAGTGCAGGCGGCGCAGCGCGTGCTGCTGCCGATCAGTAGCGCCGCGCCGCCGCCGCTCGATCTCGAGCTGCCGCCCTCGGCCTACCAGCGCGACACGCCCTCGATCGTCGTCGCCTGGGGTCAGTCGCCAACCACGCCCGGCACCTGACGCTCGCGGCAGGGCTCTAGCCAGCGCCGCCCGTCCTCGAGGGAAACGGCGGTCAGCCCGCCGCCCCAGACGCAGCCGGTATCCAGCGCGAGCAGGTCCTCGCGCTGCAGCAGCCCCAGCGTCGACCAGTGTCCGCAAATCACGCGCACGCCGCGGCTCGCCCGTGCAGCGACATCGAACCAGGGCCGCCACGGTGCCGGCTGTGAGCCGGGCCGGCCCTTGAGCTTCAGGTCGATCGCGCCGTCGGGACGGCAATAGCGCATTCGTGTCAGCACATTGATGACGAAGCGCCGCCGGTCGGCGCCCTGCAGCGACTCGTCCCAGCGATCCGGTCGGTTGCCGTACATCGTGGCGAACACCTGCTCCGGATCGTCGCGCAGCTCGCGCTCGACCTCGCGCGCCAGCCGCAGCACATCGCTGGCGCTCCACGGCGGCGCCAGGCCCGCGTGCACCATCAGGTCGCCCTGCGGCGCGGCCGGCTCCTGCCAGGCCAGCGGCCGGTGCAGCAGCCACTCCAGCAACGGGCCGCGGTCGCGCGCCTTCAGCACCTCGTCGAGCGTATCGCCGTCGCGCAGCTTGCGCTGGCCGCCATAGGCGACGGCGAGCAGGTGCAGGTCGTGATTGCCGAGCACCACGATGGCCGCGTCGCCGAGGCTGCGTACGTAGCGCAACACGTCGAGCGAGCGCGGGCCGCGGTTGACGAGGTCGCCGACGAACCAGAGTTGGTCACAGTCGGGCGAGAACCCGATGCGCTTCACCAGCGCCTGCAGTTCCTCGCCGCAACCCTGGACGTCGCCGATCGCGATGCGTGCCATCGGCGCATCGGCCTCAGTTCAGGACCCCGGGGATCGCGAGCCTGAACGGCGGCACGGGCGCATCGAAGCGATCCCCATCATCGGCCACCATCTGGTAGCTGCCCTGCATCGCCCCGACCGGAGTCTCGAGCACCGTGCCGCTGGAATAGCGAAAGCCCTGGCCCGGCTTGAGATACGGTTGTTCGCCGACGACGCCGCTGCCGCGCACTTCCTGCACCTTGCCGTTGGAGTCGGTGATGATCCAGTGGCGGGTCATCAGGCGTGCGGCGACTTCGCCCTCATTGCGGATCGTGATCGTGTACGAGAACACGTAGCGGTTGTCGCGCGGCTCCGACTGCTCCTCGAGGAAGGCGGTCTGCACTTCGACCTTGATGCGCTTGGCGGCGGGTTGCATGCGGGATCGCGGTGGGCGCTGCGCGGGGTCAGCGCGGCGGTCCGCCGACGCGCACCGCGAGCACGTCGCAGGGCGCGCCGTGCAACACGGTGTCTTCGGTGAGGTTGACGAGGATCGACATGCCGTGCCGCTCGCGGCTGCCGATCACGATGAGGTCGGTGCCGCGCTCGCGTGCGACGCGTAGGATCTCGGACTTGACGTTGCCGGCCTCGACGAACAGCTCGGCCTGGTCGCTCCCGAGGTCGAGACCGAGATCGACGGCGAGTTGCATGAGCCGCTGCTTGGCCCGCTCGAGCAGCTCCTCCTCGATCTGCACTGCGGGCATCAGCGTCTCGCCCATCGGCTCGACCGGCACGAACTCGAACACGTGCAACAGGTCGATGCGGGCACCGAACAGCCGCGTGAGGGCGAGCGCACGCCGGCCAATGGTGAGGCTGTGTTCGCTGAGATCGACGACCAGCAGCAGGCGCTTGTAGGAATCCATGGCGCCCAAGCTAGCCGCTGGGCAGCAGCCGCGCAAGCGCGCCGAATTCAGCCGGTGTCAGCGTCTCGGGACGGGCACTGGGGTCGATGCCGCAAGACTCGATCGCCGCCGC
>JAYTNX010000100.1:0-16268 GCA_043748075.1 Pseudomonadota bacterium | reverse complement strand
ACGCGCGAGCAGTTCCTGGTGCTGAAGGCCGCGCTCGGTGAGCGGGCCGAGGCGCTCGCCGCGTACGCGGAGTGGCGTCGCACACTCGATGTCGGCGCGGACTTCGACCACGAGATCTTTCGGCTGGTGCCGCTGCTGTACGACAACCTGCGGCGCCTGGGCGTCGAGGACGATCTGACGGGCCGCCTGAAGGGCACCTACCGCCTGTCCTGGGTGAAGGCGCACCGGCTGGCGGCGGAGACGCAGCCGATCCTCGACGAAATGACCGGCGCCGGAATCCGCGTGATGGCCGTCAAAGGCGCGCCGCTGGGCCAGCTCTACTACGGCAATCCGGCACTGCGGCCCATGGGCGACTTCGATTTCGTCGTGCCCGCGGCCGATGCGATGCGCGTGGTCGACTTCGTCGCCAAGCGTGGCTACCTGCCGTGGCGTCCGGTGACTGAAGACACGCTCCGCTATCGCCACGCGATGGGCTTCAAGCGCGCGGATGGGCATGAGTTCGACCTGCACTGGCACGTGTTGTTCGACTTCTGCGACGACGGCGCGGACGCGTGGTTCTGGCGCGGCGCGGAGCCGTTCGAGCTGCTCGGCCACCGGATCTGGGCACCGGATGCGACGCGGATGCTGCTGCACACGATCATCCACGGCATTCGCTGGAACCCGGAACCGCCGGTGCGCTGGATCGCCGATGCCGTGCAGATCCTGCGCCAGGCGTCCGAGCGGATCGACTGGGCGGCGCTGGTCGAATTCACCGAGCGTCGCAGCGTCTGTCGGCGCATGTGGCTGGGGCTGACCTACCTGCGCGATCACTTCGACGCCCCGGTGCCGGCCGCGGCCATCGAGCGGTTGGGGCGGCGCCGCTCCACCTGGCTGGAGCGCCTCGAGAACCGCACCATCCTGCGCGACTTCCACGCGGTCCACGCGGGCGCATTTGGGCCGCTGATGTCCGAGCTTGCGCCGTTCAGCCGCTATGCGCGCGGCCTGGGCCCGGTGGACTTCGTCGACGGTTTCTCGCGCTACCTGCGCTACGTCTGGGGTCTGGAGCGTCGTCGCGACATTCCCGGTTACCTCTCGGAGCGCTTCAGGAAGCGATTCCGGCGCCTGGTCCATGTCGCGACCTGAATCTCATGTCGCAACCTGAACGCGGGGCAGCTTCCGGCGGCGCGCTGTCGCGCGTGGCCGCTCGGCTTGCCCGTGGTTACGGCTTCGGCGACCCCCGGGCCTGGCGCCTGTTTCTGCACTACTTCCGGCCGCATCGCCACCGGCTGCTGGGCTACGCGCTCGGCGCCTCGATAGTCTCACTGCTGCTGCTGCCCGTGATCTGGCTGGTGCGCTACGCCTTCGACCATGCGATCCCCGACGCCGACGTCGGCCTGCTGTGCGCGATCGGCGCGGCGATCGTCGGCGTGCGGCTGGTCGGCACGGTGCTGTCGCTGACGCTACGCCGCACGGTCGTCGGCGTGATCAAGCGCGCGGTGACGCGGCTGCGCGAGGACCTGCTAGAGCACGTCTATCTCGCGCCGCGTGACCAGATGTCGCGCGCCGACCTCGATCGCCTGCAGACGCGCATCGTGCAGGACACGGAGCGCGTCGACGTGATGAGCAATGCGCTGCTGTCGGGCGTGCTGCCGGCGCTGTTCTCCAGCGTCGCGCTGGCGGCGATGTTGATGTGGTTCAGCCCGGGGCTGGTGGTCCTCGCACTGCTGCTGCTGCCGGCGGTGTGGCTGGCGGCGTCTTTCACCAGCCGCTTCGTGTCGCGAGACGTGCGTCGTTTCCAGGGTGCGTTCGAATCCTTCAACAAGGGCATGTCGTTCGTGTTGCGCCAGCTCGACCTGACGCGGGTACAGGCCTGCGAGGCCGAGGAGATCGTGCGCCAGAAGGCCGCGATCGACGAATTGCGCGCGAGCGGCGAGCGGATGTCCTGGAGTTTCGCGGTGCACGGCCAGGTGCAGGCGACGGTGACCGGGCTGTTGGGCATTGCGCTGCTCGTGGTCGGGGGCATCGAAGTGGCGCGCGGCACCCTGACGATCGGCGCGTTCCTCGCGTTCTACTTCGGCGCGGGCCTCCTCAACGGCTTCGTCACCAGCGTACTGCGCGGCACCGCCGACGTGATCGCCGGCAGCCTCTCGCTGGCGACGCTGGCCGACGTGTTCGACTCGGGCTCGCCGCCGGCCTACCGCGGTCGCCAACCGCTGCAGTTCGAGGGGGGCTTCGAGCTGCGCGAGGTGACCTTTACCTACGGCCGCGATCCGGTGCTGCGTGCCGCGAACCTGCGGATCGCGCCGGGCTCGCACGTCGCGCTGATCGGCGCGAATGGTGCCGGCAAGACCACGGTGCTCAACCTGCTGCTCGGGCTCAGTGCGCCGCTCGCGGGCGAGGTGCTCGCGGATGGCCGGCCTTACCGCGAGCTCGACCTGCGGCTGCTGCGTCGCCAGGTCGGCGTCGTCATGCAGCGCGGCGGCCTGTTCTTCGGCACGCTTCGCAGCAATCTCACCTACGGCAACGAGGACGTCAGCGCGGAAGATATGACGGCCGCCGCGCGTCTCGCCGGCGCCGACGAGTTCATCCGCGCACTGCCCGCCGGCTACGACACGCCGGTCGGCGAGGGCGGCATGATGCTCTCGGGCGGCGAGAGCCAACGGCTCGCGATCGCGCGCGCGCTGTTGCGCCGGCCGCGCGCGCTGATCCTGGACGAGCCCACGAACCACCTGGACGTCGCCGCGGTGCGCACCTTGCTGGCGACGCTGCGCGCGGCGCCGTCCAGCCCGACCATCGTGATCGTCAGCCACGACGAACGCCTGATGGAATTCGCCGACGAGATCTGGCGCATCGTCGAGGGTCGCCTGTATCGAGGCACCGATGCCCTGGCTGCCGGGCCGCAGTCGAGCGCGCGCGCCGCCACGTCGACTCTGCCATCGCCGCACCCCGTGCCGGCGCCGGAACCCCACTCGGCCGTCGCGACCGTCCGCTGAGCCGGGTCCCGACGGCACGGCAAACTCAGCAACTGGAGATATCGAGGATGGACTTCGCACCGAAGAGCGAGCAGACCCAGGCGGAGTTCTTCGCCGCCGTGCATGGCGCGGCGCTCGAGGCCGAGCGCGTCGCCGGCCGCATCGTGGTGCCGCTCGAGGTGGCGGGCGCGCGCATCGACCTCGCCTTCGCCGGGACGCGACTGCTGATCGAGATGATGCCTGCGCTGCGTCACCTGGTGACCGAATCCGCCGTGCCGGCCGAGGCCACCTTTCACCTCTGGGATGGTCACACCACCGGCGTGCGCATGCCGCCGCCACCGTGCACCAACGATGAGTTCACCGACCGCGGCGACCTCTGGGGCTTCGACAGCCCGCGCTACCGGGCGGCGTTTCACTGGATCGAATGGTCCGTCAACGTGATGGACCTGCAGAGCGGCGAGGCCGTCTACTGGGTGAAGCGCGCCGACCACCTGCCGTACTGGAGCAAGGCCTCGCCGTTGCGCACGTTGTTCCACTGGGCACTCGAGCGCACGGGCGGGCAGCTGCTGCACGCCGCCGCGGTCGGTGACGAGAACGGGGCTGTGTTGATCACCGGCAAGGGTGGCGTCGGCAAGTCGACCACGGCACTGACCAGCCTGGTCCACGGCCTGCGCTATGCCGCTGACGACTACCTCGCCGTGCGGCTCGAGCCGGTGCCGACCGTGTACAGCCTCTTCAGCACCGCCAAGCTCAACGCGCAGGACATCGAGAAGTTCCCGATGCTCGCGCCGCACGTCACCAACCTGCAGTCGTTCCACGGCGAAAAGGCGGTGATGCGGCTGTACCCGGCATTCGAGTCGCAGATCATGCGGGCGATGCCGCTGCGCGCGGTGCTGACGCCACGCATCGAGGCCTGCGCCGACACGCGCTTCGAGCCGGCCGACCGCATGACGCTGCGTCGCGCTGCGGCCTTCACGACCCTGTCGCAGTTGCCCTATGCCGGACAGCAGACGCAGGCTTTCATCGAGTCGATGATCGATCGGCTGCCCGGCTACGAGATCGTGCTCGGTTCGGAGCCGGCACGCGTCGCCGCCGCCATCCGCGGGTTCCTGGCGCAGGACGATTCGACGCTGCGCGCCGGCGCGGTGCAGCGCTCCTCTGCCGCGCCGGCTGCGCCGCTGATCAGCGTGATCATTCCGGTGTACAACGGCGCGCGATTCCTGGCGCAGGCTGTCGAGAGCGTGCTGGCGCAGCACTATCCCTGCGTGGAGATCATCGTCGTCGACGACGGCTCGAGCGATGACGTCGAGGCGGCGGTGGCTGCGCTGCCGGTGGATGTGCGACTGTTCCGCCAGGACAACGCCGGCCCCGCAGCGGCGCGCAACCGCGGCATCCGCGATGCGTCCGGCGATTTTCTGGCCTTCCTGGACGTCGACGACCTGTGGCCGGAGAACAATCTCGGCGTACTGGCCGACGCGTTCGCCCGTGACCCGGCGCTGCAGGTCGTCAACGGCTACGCCCAGATGATGGTGCGCGACGCGCCGGGCGGCCGGTTCGAGTACCGCGGCAATCCCAAGGAGTCGTTCCCGTACTACATCGGCGCGGCGCTGTACCGACGCGAGGTGTTCCGGCGCGTCGGCCTGTTCGACGCGCACCTGCGCATGGCCGAGGACACCGACTGGTACCAGCGCCTGCATGAGAGTGGTCTCGAGACGGAGCGGCTGCCGCAGGTGACGCTGCTGGTGCGACGGCATGGCGCGAACATGACCGCCGGGAAGTCGAAGCAGGAACTGAACCTGACGGCGCTGGCGGCGTTCAAGAAGGCGCTGGATCGCTCGCGCCGCGCCGGTGTGCCGCCCGGTACGACGCCCGAGCCCACGCCGCGCGTGGCGGGCGCCGCGGCGGGCCACGGCTGAGATGTCCGGGCTCGCGGTGTTCGAGCGGCTGCTCGCGGTGGCCCGCCGGGCGGCCGCGCTGCCATCCGGCGCGCATGCGGCACCGACGGACCGGCCCGCCGGACGTGCGCCGGCGATACCGCTGACGCTCACCCGCCCGGTGTGTCGTGCCGTCGTGACAGGTGCCAGCGGCCGCGTTGCCACCCTGCTGTTGCCGTGGATGCGCCGGACCGGCCTCGAACTCGACTGCGTCGATCGGCGCGGCGGACCGGGCGTGCCGGGCGACGGGCCGATTGGGCGCGCCGATCTGCGCGACGCGAGCACCGCGGAGCGCGTGCTGCGCGGTGCCGACGCCGTCCTGCACCTGGCGGCGGTGTCCTCCGAAGCGCGCGTCGAAGACCTGTTCGCCGACAACAGCCTGGCGCTGGCCAACTTGCTGCAGGCGGCGGTGCGCCAGGGCGTCGGGCGCTTCGTGTTCGCCAGCACGATGCATGTGGTCGGCCTCTACGGCCGCGACGAGCCGCTCGACGAAGACCGGCCCGCGCGCCCCGATAGCCACTACGCTGCCAGCAAGCTGCATGGCGAGGCGCTATGCCGTCTCTACGCCGAGAAGCACGGGCTCGCCGTCACCTGCCTGCGCCTCGGCCATGTCGCCGCGACGCTGGAGGACGCGGAACCGGGCGCCTGGATCAGTCCGGAGGACGTCGCGCAGCTGGTCGAGATTGCATTCCGTCGCGACGCAGCCGGCGTCGAGATCTTTCACGCGGTGGCCGACTACGCCGGCTCGCCGTTGGCGCCGAGCCGCGCGACCGCGTTCGGCTACCGCTGCCGCCGGCCGGCCGAGTCGCACGACCAGGCGCTGACGCGGATCGCGCGCACCTGGCGCGACGATCCGGTGGCACGACAGAAGCGCGGTGGAACGTTCGCGTCCGGCTCGATGCCGGCCTGAGCCGGCCGCGCTCCGGGCAGCCCTCCCGGCGGCACGCGGTGCGCTAAGCTGGCGGCTTCCCCAGTCGCCGAAGCTGTTCCATGACCGCCACCCGTTTCGCAGGTACCGACCACTACATCGCCACACCCGACCTGAACATGGCGGTCAATGCCGCAATCACGCTTTCGCGCCCGCTGCTGATCAAGGGCGAGCCCGGCACCGGCAAGACGCGCCTCGCGCAGGAAGTCGCCGCCTCGCTCGGGCGGCCGCTGTTCGAGTGGCATGTGAAGTCGACCAGCAAGGCGCAACAGGGCCTGTATGAGTACGACGCGGTATCGCGCTTGCGCGATTCGCAGCTCGGCGATGCGCGGGTCGGCGACATCGCGAACTACATCCTCAAGGGCAAGCTCTGGGAGGCCTTCGACTCGGACGTGCAGCCAGTGCTGCTGATCGACGAGATCGACAAGGCGGACATCGAGTTTCCGAACGATCTGTTGCGCGAACTCGATCGCATGGAGTTTTACGTCTACGAGACCCGCGAGCTGGTGCAGGCCCGCCACCGGCCGATCATCATCATCACCAGCAACAACGAGAAGGAACTGCCCGACGCCTTCCTGCGCCGCTGCTTCTTTCACTACATCCGCTTCCCCGACCCCGAGACGATGACGAGGATCGTCGAGTCCCACTATCCCGGGTTGCGCCGCGAACTGCTGTCGGAGGCCCTGGCGGCGTTCTTCAAGGTGCGCGAGATGCCGGGGCTCAAGAAGAAGCCGTCGACCTCCGAGCTGCTCGACTGGATCAAGCTGCTGCTGGCCGAGGAGATCCCGCCCGAGGCGTTGCGCAGCGACGATCCGAAGAAGGCCATACCTCCTCTGTACGGCGCTCTGCTGAAGAACGAGCAGGACGTGCACCTCTTCGAGCAGCTGGTGTTCCTGCATCGGCGCGGCGGGCGGGCCTGAGGCGCGGGCCGCGGCCCACATCCGACGACGCGACGCGATCCGATCCGCGGAGGCAGCACGACGATGCTGGTCAAGTTCTTCTACGACCTCCGGGAAGCCGGCGTGCCGGTCTCGATCACCGAATTCCTGTCGCTGCTCGAGGCGCTGCAGCAGCGCGTCGCGTTCTGCTCCGCCGAGGAGTTCTACTACCTCGCGCGCCTGGCGCTGGTGAAGGACGAGCGCCACTTCGACCGCTTCGACCGCGTCTTCGCCGAGCATTTTTCCGGCGCCGAGAAGCTGTTCGAGAAGCTCCTCGGCGACGTGCCGGCGGACTGGCTGAAACTGATGTCCGAGCGACTGCTGAGCGAGGAAGAGCGGCAGAAGGTGCAGGCGCTCGGCAGCTGGGAGGAACTGCTCGAGACGTTGCGCCAGCGCCTGAAGGAACAGAAAGAGCGGCACGAAGGCGGCAGCAAGTGGGTGGGCACGGGCGGCACGTCGCCGTTCGGCTCGGGGGGCTACCACCCCGAGGGCGTGCGCATCGGCACCGAGGGCAGGCGCCAGCGCAAGGCCGTGAAGGTCTGGGAGCAGCGCGAGTACCGCAACTTCGACGACTCGGTCGAACTCGGCACGCGCAACCTGAAGCTCGCGCTGCGGCGACTGCGCAAGTTCGCGCGCGAGGGCGCCGCCGACGAGCTCGACCTCGGCGGCACGATCGAGGCGACCGCCCGCAACGCCGGCTGGCTCGACCTGAAGCTGGTCCCGGAGCGGCGCAATGCCGTGAAGGTGCTGCTGCTGCTGGATGTCGGTGGGTCGATGGATGACCACATCCGCGTCTGCGAGGAGCTGTTCTCGGCCGCGCGCAGCGAGTTCCGGCACCTCGAGTACTGGTATTTCCACAACTTTCTCTACGAGAGCCTGTGGAAGGACAACCGGCGCCGCCACGCCGAGCGCACTTCGCTGCTCGAGCTGCTGCGCAAGTACAACCCCGACTATCGCGTCGTGATCGTCGGCGACGCCACGATGAGTCCCTACGAGATCGTGCGGCCCGGCGGCAGCGTCGAGCACTGGAACGCGGAAGCCGGCAGCGTCTGGATGCAGCGCCTCACGGCGCATTTTCCGCGTGTGGTCTGGCTGAACCCGGAGCCCGAGGAGCGCTGGGACTGGACCCCGTCCATTCGCCTGGTGAGGGAACTGCTCGGCGAGCGCATGTTCCCGCTGACGCTGGCCGGTCTCGACCGTGCGACCGCCGAGCTGCGCCGCCGCGGTACCGATGGACGCACCCTGGCGCCGCCGCATCCGGCGTCACCGTCACCCACGGATCGCGCGCCCGCCGGTCCCTGACGGCCCGGGCAAGAGGCCGCCGCATGTACGTTCCGGAGCACTTTCGCGAGTCGCGTACCGAGGTGCTGTACGCTTTCATCGCGCGCCACCCGCTTGCGACGCTGGTGGTGCGCACCGCGACGGGCCTCGAGGCCAACCACATACCGCCGCGGTCGTACCGCCGACGGCCTCGGCGGCGAGGAGGCGCCGGAGCCGCGGCGCTGAAGCGTCGCGCTGCGCCGCTGAAGCATCGCGCGACGCTGCCGCATCTCGGCGTCGATCAGGGCTTCGCCGGCGCCGGCTTCTGGTCCTTGGCGTAGTGCTCGAGGCTCGAGAGGTTGCGGTCGTTGCTCCACACCTTCGGCGCCTCGAGGTAGAACTTGTGGTTCTTCTCGATGTAGTCGAACACCGGGCGAGCCAGCACCTGATCGAGGTCCTTCGTCGTGCCCATGAAGCAGGCGTACTG
The DNA here is from genome assembly GCA_043748075.1 of Pseudomonadota bacterium. Taxonomy (GTDB): domain Bacteria; phylum Pseudomonadota; class Gammaproteobacteria; order Steroidobacterales; family Steroidobacteraceae; genus UBA964. The sequence continues at coordinate 7,770 of JAYTNX010000100.1, read as the reverse complement.
ACACTGCCCGGGCGCCTGGCCCATCAGCATCCACGGCAGCCAGGGGGTGATGCGGTTCCAGGTGCCCGTGTAGTCGAGGGTCGTCAGCTTCGGGTTCTGCAGGTCTTCCACCTTGATGTGGTGTGCGAAGAATTCCGACACCTGGGCGATCGGGCCCGCGGACTCGCGCGGCCACTTGTCCGGCTGAAGCGCGCTCGGGTAGGCGAGGTGGATGTGGATCTCCATCTCCGCCATGTCGCCGTGCTGATACCAGGGCAGCACGAACGGAATCTTCGGCGGGGCTTCTTTGTTCAGGCCGCCGAACGACGGCGGCGCCGGGAAGTGGTCCTCGATCATGTAGTTGAACGGGTCGTTGGTTACGTGCACCGCCTTCACCGTCTCGCCCGTCAGCGGGTTCTTCCAGTCGTCGAGCACGTCGCCCGACTTCAGGTCGGTGTACACGATCACTTCACGGCACATGCGGCGGATTGAGCCGTCGGGCATGCCCTCGAGGCGGATCGCGCCGAAGCCCGAGGTGCCGATCAGATCGACGATCTTCTTGCCGGGCTGTACGGCGTAGGCATAGCCCTTGAACCAGAAGTACTTCTGCTTGCCGTAGTCGAGGTCGCCCTGGATACGGGCATAGGCGAGCTGGTTGCCGCGGCCGGTGCGCAGATCGAGGTAGGGGCCTTCGAGGCCGGCACCCTGGCCGTACTTCGAACCGCCCGAGAGCCCGCGGGTGGTGGCGCCGATGGCGCTGGCGGAGGTCGCGCCGCCCAGTGCCAGCGCGGCGCCGAGCGCACCGGCATTTTCGAAGAATGCGCGGCGCTGGGGATCGTGTGAGGCAGGATCGTGGGACATGACGGCTCCGGTTTGATTCGGTCGGGGTTGATTCAGTCTGGCGAAGGATCGGGGCAGGCCCCCGGCTGGGAAGTCAGGCCGCGCGCGCCGGGCGGCGCGCGCGTCGCAGGCGCGCCTCGTCGACATCGAGTGCGTTGCGCAGTTCGCGCACGCCGGCGGTCGCGCGATCGAGCGCGCGGACGTCGAGGTCGAGGCCGATCCGGTTCGCCCACTGCGCCTGGCGACGGTTCAGGCGCTCGAGCAGCCGGCGGCCGCTGGCGGTGGGCGCCACCAGCATCGCGCGCGCGTGGCCGGGATTCGGCGTGAACGCCAGCAGCCCCTCGGCGTGCAGCGCGTCGGCGAGCCGCTGGATGCCCTGGCGCTTCAGGCCCAGCGCCCGTGCGACCTGCGCGACCGTGCGCGCCTCGCCGGCGAGCTCGAGTTGGCTGAGCACGCTCCAGCGCGCGGTAGTCGTGCCGAACTCGCGGGTGATGCGGTCGCCCGCCGCGAGCACCCGCGCATTCAGCCGGAAGCTCTCCAGCACCAGTTGCGTGAGCGCGGCACCGGCGGCGCTGCGGCTGGCGGGGGCGACGTCCATCGCGTCACGATGTCGAGATGACAACGTGTTGTCAATTGGACGGTGCAGGCATGCGCCGTTCGCTGGCGTCGCGATCACTGGGTGGACGGCCGGCGCGCGTTGGCCTGCGGCGGCTGCGGGTCGGCGTGCGCCGGAGGCGCGTGCCCCCGGACTCGACCACTTGCCGCAAAATGCGGGGATGAGCCTCGCCACGCCGTCGTCGCCGAACCTGCCGCTGGCCACGACCGAGCCGCCCTGCGTGGCGCTCGTGCTCTGCGGCGGCGGCGCTCGTTCGGCCTATCAGGTCGGCGTACTCAAGGCGATTGCGCAGCTGCTGCCCGGTGAACGCAACCCTTTCGGCGTGATCGTCGGCACGTCGGCCGGCGCGGTCTCGGCCGCGGTGCTCGCCTCGCACGCGTCGCATTGGCGGGAGGGTGTCGCTGCGCTCGAGGACGTGTGGGCGGGTTTCCACGTGCCGCAGGTCTTCCGTGCCGATGCGCGCGCGATGCTGCGTGCCGGGTTGCACTGGGGCCTGTCCGCGATCTCCGGCGGCCTGCTGCTTCCGGCGCCGCGTTCACTGTTCGACAACACGCCGCTGCGCCGCCTGCTCTCGCGCCGGATCGACTGGGCGGCGGTGCGCGCCAACGTCGACGCCGGCGCGTTGCAGGCGATCGCGCTGTGCGCGACGGTGTACAGCGGTGGCCGGCATACGGTGTTCTTCGACGGCGCGCCGGAGCTTGCGGAATGGCGGCGTGCGACCCGCGTCGGGCGCCGCGTCGAACTCGGACTCGATCACCTGATGGCGAGCGCGGCGATCCCGCTGCTGTTCCCGTCGGTGCGCATCGGACCCGATTTCTACGGCGACGGCGCCATGCGCCAGCTCGCGCCGCTGTCGCCCGCGGTGCACCTGGCCGCGGACCGCATCCTCGTCGTGGGTGTACGGCCGCAGGGTGGGGCGGGCATCGGCGCACTGATCGGCCGCTCCCGGCCGCCCAGCGCCGGGCAGCTGTTCGGCTTCCTGCTGGACACGCTGTTCAGCGACCAGCTCGAGGCGGACCTCGAGCAGCTGCAGCGCATGAACCGGCTCGCGCTGGCGGCGCCAAACGAGGCACCGGGCGTGCGGGCCGTCGAGGCCTTGTTGTTGGCGCCGAGCATCGAGCCGAGCGTCGTGGCCGCGCGCCACCTCGAGACGCTGCCCGTCGCGCTGCGCGTGTTGCTGTCGGTCATCGGCGCGCGCGGCGCCGCGGGCAGCCTGCTGGCGAGCTATCTGATGTTCGAGGCGGCCTTCACGCGCGAGATGATCGCCCTGGGCGAGTCCGACACGTTGGCCAAGCGCGACGAGGTGCTGGAGTTCTTCGGCGGCGATGGCGGCAGGGAAGCCGCGACGGCGGACCGCTAGACCAGAAACAGGGTCGCCAGGCCGAGCAGCGTCGCGAAGCCGATGCAATCGGTGAAGGTGGTGAGGATCACCCCGGCGGAGAGCGCGGGGTCGATGTTCAGCCGGCGCAGCGCCAGCGGCACCAGCACACCCACCGCGGCCGCGGCGAGCAGGTTGATCAGCATGGCCGCGGCAATGATGGCGGCGATCTGCCAGGTGTCGAACCAGAACACCGTGACGGCGCCGACCACCGCCGCCCAGATCGCGCCGTTTAGACCGCCGACGGCGATTTCCTTGAACAGCAACCAGCGCGCGTTGGACCACTGCACCTGGCCCAGGGCGAGGCCGCGAATGATCAGCGTGACGGTCTGGGTGCCGGCGATGCCACCCATGGAGGCGACGATCGGCATCAGCGCGGCCAGTGCGGCGACCTTCTCGATCGTGCCCTCGAAGCTGCGCACCACCGCGGCCGCCATGAAGGCCGTCAGCAGGTTGATGCCGAGCCACAGCAGCCGACGCTGGGTCGAGGGAACGATGCCGGCGAACAGGTCCTCCTCGTCGCGCAAGCCGGCCATCGAGAACACCGAGTGCTCGGCTTCCTCGCGGATCACGTCGACGACGTCGTCGATGGTGATGCGACCCAGCAGCTTGCCCTCGACACCGACCACGGCCGCCGACACCAAGTCGCGGTCCTGGAACAGCTGGGCCACCTCCTGCGCCGGCAGTTGCGGCTCGATGCGCGGCGCTTCGGTGTCGAGGGTCTCGCCGACGGTCAAGTCGGGGTCGCCGGTGATCAGCTGCGTCAGCGTAATCGTGCCGAGATAGCGGTCGGTGCGGTCGACCACGAACAGGCTGTCGGTACGCGGCGGCAGCTCGCCGCGCATGCGAAGGTAGCGCAGCACGACCTCGAGGGTCACGTCGGCACGTACGCTGACAGTGTCGGTGTTCATCAGGCCGCCCGCGCTGTCCTCGGACCAGGCCAACACTGTGCGCAGGCGCTCGCGGTCCTGCTGGTCCATCGCGCGAAGTAGCTGCAGCGTGACCGTCTCAGGGAGGTCGCCGACCAGGTCGGCGAGGTCGTCGACCTCCATGCCCTCGGCGGCCGCGACCAGCTCTTCGGCCTCCATGCCCTCGATCAGCGCCTGGCGGACGCCGTCGTTGAGCTCGACCAGCACGCCACCCTCGAGTTCCGGGTCGACGAATTCCCAGACGACCTCGCGCTGTGCCGGCGGCAGCGACTCGAGCAGCAACGCGATCTCCGCCGGGTGCAGCGCATTCACCATCCGGTGGGCCTGGCGCAGCGTGCCGGAGTCGAGCGCGTCCCGCAGCGCGGAGAGGCGCCCTTCCTTCTTGAGCTCGGCGTTCAGAGGAGTCGACATCGCGCGTCACTCGCAGCGCAAGGCGGCGCGAGTGTAGCCGCCACGACGCACAGGGGCCAGCGACGCGCGGCACCGTGAACGACGCTGACGCCGACGCCGACGCCGTCAGGTTGCGCGATCGCGCGGCGCGGGCAGCAGTGTCGGCTGTTCCAGCGCCGGGAGGGCACTGTGCCGGGCGAGCAGGTCCGGGAAACGCGCCGCGAACCGCTCGGCGAGCCGTTCGACCAGATAGACCGAGCGGTGCTGGCCACCCGTGCAGCCGATCGCCACGGTCAGGTAGCGGCGATTGCTGGCCTTGTGCTCGGCGATGCGCACCTCGAGAAAGGCCGCGATGTCCTCGAGCAGGCGCTTGACGCTCGGTTGCGCCTCCAGCCAGCGCACTACCTCCGGATCGCGGCCAGTAAAGCTGCGCAGCGCGGTGTCCCAGTAGGGGTTGGGCAGGGTGCGGGCATCGAACACGAAATCGGCGTCGCCCGGCAGGCCATGCTTGAAGCCGAAGGACACGAAGGTGATCGAGAGTCGCCCGGAACTGCGCTGCTCGACGCGTCGCGCGACCACCTCGCGCAGGTCGTGCACCCCCATCCGCGAGGTGTCGACCACCAGGTCCGCGGCGTTGATCATCGGCTCGAGCACCCGCCGCTCGAGGGCGATCGCCTCGCGCAGCGCGATGCCGTCGCGCGCCAGCGGATGGCGGCGCTTGGTCTCGACGAATCGGCGCAGCAGCTCGTCGTCGGAGGCCAGCAGGAACAGCATCTCGGAGCGGATACCGCTGCGTTTCAGTTCGTCGATCGTCGCCGGCACGCTGCTGATCTCCTGGTCCGCGCCGCGCGCGTCCAGGCCGATCGCCATGCGGTCGTAGACGCGGTCCTTGCTGCGGACCGTGTGCGCGATCAGCGGCGCGAGCATCGCCGCCGGCATGTTGTCGATGCAGTAGAAACCCGTGTCCTCGAGCGCGTTCAGCGCCACGCTCTTGCCGGCGCCCGAGAGGCCGCTGACGAAGATCAGGCGCATCCGGGAGGCGGGCACGGGTCGCGTCCTGCAGGCCCGCCTACTGGCGGGCGGTGCGCCCTTCGAGCGCGTGGTGGTCGTTCATCATGTCCTTGCGCTTCTTGACCAGGCGGTCGAGCTTGTCGACCAGCGCGTCGATCGCGGCGTACATGTTGCCGTCGACCGCGTCGGCGTGGATGTCGGGCCCGCGTACCTTCAGCGTCGCCTCCGCCTTCTGTTCCAGCTTCTCGACCGACAGCACGCAATGGACGTCGATCAGGTGATCGAAGTGGCGCACGATCCTCTCCATCTTCTTCTCCACGTAGGTGCGCATCGCAGTCGTCACTTCGACGTGGTGGCCGGTTACCTGAAGCTGCATGATGATCTCCTGTGGTCGTCGTTTCGTTTCACTTCGTGGAGGCACGCTTGCGCTCGGCCGACGAGGCGATCCCCATCGCCTCGCGGTACTTCGCGACCGTGCGTCGCGCCACCGGGATTCCCTCGCCTGAGAGGAGCTCGGCAATGCGGTTGTCCGACAACGGGTTGCCGGGCGCCTCTTCGCGCACCAGCTTGCGGATCTTGGCGCGGATCGCCGTGGACGAGGTGCCCTGGCCGTCCTCGCCCTCGACCTGGCTCGAGAAGAAGTAGCGCAGCTCGAACACGCCACGCGGCGTCAGCATGTACTTGCCCGAGGTGACGCGCGAGATCGTCGACTCGTGCATCGTGATCGCCTCGGCGATGTCCTTGAGGATCATCGGCCGCATGAATTCCTCGCCCTGCTCGAGGAACTCCGACTGGCGCTCGACGATCGCGCGCGCCACCTTGAGCATCGTGTCATTGCGGATCTCGAGGCTCTTGAGCAGCCAGCGCGCCTCCTGCAGCTGGGTGCGCATCGTGGTGTGGGAGGAATTGCGGCCGATCAGGCTCGCGTAGCTCTCGTTGAGCCGCACGCGCGGCACCGTGGCCGGGTTGATCTCGACCGACCAGCCGCGGTCGGTACGACGCACGAAGACATCCGGAACCACGTATTCCGCGGCACCCGACCCGACGATGGTGCCGGGTCGCGGGTGGCAGCCGCGCACCAGCGCCAGCGCCGTGGCGACGGTCTCGTCGTCCGCTGCCAGGGCACGCTTCAGCTGCGCGAGATCGCGTCCCGCGACCAGGTCGAGATGGTGTTCGGCGATGCGTCGCGCCGCGTCGAGACCCGGCGTGGCCGGGTCGAGCTGCGCGAGCTGCAGCAGGATACATTCCGACACGGAGCGCGCGCCCACGCCCAGCGGGTCGAGCATCTGCAGCAGCATCAGCACGCGTTCGACTTCGTCTTCGTCGCACTCGACCTCAGGGCGCAGCGTGGCCGCGATGTCGGCGAGCGGGTCGACCAGGTAGCCATCGTCGTTGATCGCATCGACAATGGCCGAGGCGATTGCGAGATCGTTCCGCGACAGTCCGGCCAGCTCCAGCTGGCCGAGCAGGTGCTCGTGCAGTGTCTGGCCGGCTGCATCGGCGACGTCCCGGGGTCGGTCGTCGTCGTCGTCGCCGCCGCCGTACGACGCCTCTCCCGAGCCCGAGCCGCGGTCGGACCAGCCTTCGTCGATGATCTCGACCTCGGGTCGGGCCTCGTCCCGGTCGGCCGCGTGGTCGGTCTCGGGGGCGGGTGCCGGCGCCTGCGGAGCGAGCATCTCGAAGGTGCCGGTGGCTTCGGTGTCTTCCACCGGCTCGAGCATGATGTTGCTTTCGAGCAATTCGCGGATGTGGGCCTGGAGCTCGAGGGCAGGCATCTGCAGGAGGCGAATGGCCTGTTGCAGCTGCGGGGTCATCGTCAGTTGCTGACCCAGCTTGAGCTGCAGAGACGGCTTGAGCATGTGACTTGTAAGCGACGGTCGGCGAGACGGGGTGGAGCGTCGGCGAGCGACCTTCTCTGAAAGGCGAAAGGCTGGCTAGAGGCGGAAAGACTGACCCAAGTACACCTCACGGACTTGGGAATTGGCAAGGATTTCTTCCGCAGATCCGGCGGCGATCACACTTCCGTCACCGATGATGTAGGAGCGGGTGCAGACACCGAGTGTTTCCCGGACATTGTGGTCGGTGATGAGCACGCCGATGCCCTTGTCGGCCAACTCGCGCACGATCTTCTGGATGTCGACCACCGAGATCGGGTCGACCCCGGCGAACGGCTCGTCGAGCAGCACGAAACGCGGTTCCGCGGCCAGTGCGCGCGCGATCTCGACGCGCCGTCGCTCCCCGCCCGACAGCGAGATGCCGAGGCTGGCGCGCACGTGGGTGATGCGCAGCTCGCCGAGGATCTGTTCCAGCCGCTCTTCGCGGCTGGCGCGATCGAGTCCCGGCCGTGTCTCCAGGATCGCCATCACGTTGTCGGCGACCGACAGGCGTCGAAACACCGAGGCCTCCTGCGGCAGGTAGCCGATGCCGGCTTGCGCGCGGCGGTGGATCGGCTGGTGCGTCAGGTCCTCCTCGTCGAGGAAGATGCGGCCGGCATCCGCGCTGACCAGACCGACGATCATGTAAAAAGCGGTGGTCTTGCCGGCCCCATTCGGACCCAGCAGGCCGACCACCTCGCCGCTCTCGACGCGCAGCGACAGGTCGCGGACGACCCGACGACTGCGGTAGCT
>JAYTNX010000099.1:0-2048 GCA_043748075.1 Pseudomonadota bacterium | reverse complement strand
ACGCTCGGTACCACCACGCTGCAGCCGTTCCATTTCCTGCCGGAACTCTATCGCCGCATCGAACGCAATGCGCCACGCGCCAACCTGCTGATCCGCGCGATTCCGAGTATCTGGCCAGACGCCCTGAACTCGCTGGACCGCGGCGACGTCGACGTGCTGCTGACCATCGGCACGCGGGACGGCGAGCGCGCCGTCGAGACGCAGCGTTTCAGGAGCGAGGATCTTTTCGAGGACCCTCTCGTCTGTGTCGTCTCCCGGCACAACGACCGGGTCGGTGACGTGATGGACGTGGAGACCTACGCGCAGCTGCCCCACCTGATCATGGCGTCCGATCGGGTGACGCGCACCTGGATCGACGAAGCGCTGGAAAAGCGCGGGCTTCGACGACGCATCGCCGTCACCGCACCGCACCCCTATGCGATCCCGTTGTTGATGGGCGGCACCAGGCTGGTGTCGACGGTCGCGCGCAGCCTGGTCTCGCCGTTCATCGACCATGCGCAACTGCGCCTGTTGGCGCCGCCCGTGGGCGGCACACCGCACGTTTTCCGGATGATCTGGTCGACGCGCACCGACCGCGACCCGGCCTTGGCCTGGCTGCGCAGTTCCATCCGCGAGAGCTGCGTGGCCACGGAACAGCGGCAGGATGCCGCGCTTCCCCCAGCGCCGCCCCGGGCTGCGTCGCGACGCGCGGCCGCTCCAAACAGGACGCGGCACCGCGCGGCGGCGACTCGTCGGGGAGCCTCGAGCTGACCCGGGCCGCGCGCGACAGGCCATGTGCCGCGCTCATGGTGATCATGCCTCGCGCGCGTTGGCCTGCGGCGCCAGCCGGAACGATGATGATCGGCTGATGCCTTCAACGGAAGTTTCGCGATGAACCGCCGGGCTCGCTCGCTGTCGCTTCGCTGGACCATGCGATCAGGCGCTATCTTGCGGAAGTCCGTGCGCGCCTTCGCTCTCGCCGCCGCGATCGCCATGGCATCGTCGTCGCCGAGCCGCGCGCAGCCTCATGACGACGACGCCCCCCGCCTGCAGGAGGTGGTCGTGTTGGTGTCCAGGCTGGCGCCGCTGGAAGTCGCCTTCGCCGAGGTGCTGCGCTGGCAGGTGCTGTTCCGCGGCGACCTGCGCGCCGGGGAAACGGCCGGTTGGAATCTGCCTATCGGAACCCGTGGCCGCCAGCTGCTGATGGGCAGCCCGGGGTCCGACTATGGCCGCATCCGCTTCGTCGAACTGCGCACCGCTCACGCCGGGCCGATGCGACCGGCGCCGCGATGGTGGGATACCGGCGGCGCCTATTCGACCAATGTTTTCGTCCGCGATGCGCAGGCCGTGCTCGACGGATTGCGGGCGCGCGGCTGGACCACCTCGCTGCCGATGCAGAGCTACGAAGAGCGCGCCGGCGATCGCATCGTCGCGCGGCCGCTTCGCGCGTCTGATCGGGCCCGATGAATTCGTGATCTCGTTCCAGGAACGACAAACTCCCGCGCTCGACCGCTGGCCGCCCTTCGCCGGTGCCAGCCACGTCGAGAACGTCATGGAGCCGGTCAACTCGTTGGCGGACTGGACGCGGACTGCCGCGGCCCTGCTCGGTGCCGAGCCGCCCTCCCCGACCGCGCGCGACGTGAGTTCGCGTCCCGAGTTGGCCGCCACGTATGGCCTGCCGCCGCAGGTCGCCGCACTCGCAGGCGCCACGCAATCGATCCTGCGCATCGGCCATTCGCGTGAGCAGATGCTCACGGCCTGGCAGTTCGACACCTTGCGCGGCAGCGACTTCTCGCACCAGGTCGACGTCCAGCATCTCGGCGTCATCGCCCTGCGCGTCCAGGTCCCGGATGCCGACGCGGCCATGACGCGGCTCGAGCGTGCGGCCATCCCCCCGGTGGCCAAGGTTGAACGCCGGCGATTGCGGCCCTATGGGGAGATTCGCGGCGCCGTCGTGCGCTCCGGCGGTGGTTCGGGACTGCTGCTGGAAGCGGTCGAAGTCGACGCAGCACGCCTGGATCGGGCGCAGCCATGAAGCGCCGCACCTGGTTGATGTCCGCCGCTGGCGC
>JAYTNX010000098.1:0-5603 GCA_043748075.1 Pseudomonadota bacterium | reverse complement strand
GCCGCCCTCGCCCCGGGCCGCCCATCGCCGCGACACTATGTCCCGGCGCGTGATGGCCTGTGGCCAGGGTTTCGCTTCGCGCTCGATCCCGACTGGAATGCGACCTGAGCCACGGCGAGGATGCGGGCGCGCCCGCACGATCGTCGACGCCGCCCCAGCCCGTCACCGAGGACACGCCGACATGGTCAACCGCCTCCATCATCTGACATTCGTGGTGCGCGATCTGCAGCAGGCCGAGTCGCAGTACCGTCACGCACTCGGCGTTGAACCCGAGTTGCGCGAATCGCTGCCCCAGCGCGGCGTGCTGACCTCGCGCTTCAGGCTGGGCGAGGTATGGATCGTGCTGGTGCAGCCGGTCGCCGAGGGCATTCCAGCACGGCATTTGCGCGAGCACGGCGAGGGCCTGTTGCTCGTCTCTTACGAGGTTCCAGATCTCGGAATGGCTCTGGCCGCTTGCGCCGCGCGCGGTATCGAAACCGACGGGCCGGCCCGTACCGGCGTGGCGGGCTGGAACATCGTCGACCTCGCCACTCGCGCCACACCGGGAGCGACGACCCAACTGTGCGCAGCGACGCGCTGATGACGTGCACCGCGACGCGGCGACGCGGCGACCCGGATAGCCCGGCTCGCCGCGCAGCGCGTCAACCCTGCGACTGCGGCGGGACTACCGCGCCACCAGCCCGGTCGCCGACGCGGGCACCCCCTGAAGCGTGTCGCCGCGAACCAGGCCTCCGTCGCTGCGCACCGCGAACAGCTGGATGGTGCCGATCGGCGGATTCAGCGAGGCCAGCATCCGGCTGTTGGGACTGAGCACCAGGTCGGTCGGACCGCTGCCCGGACCGACGTCGCCCGTGACGCCGCCGCGGGTGAGCAGGCTGAGTGCACCGTGGCGCGAGACCCGATATCCGGACACGTTGCCACTGGCGGTGTTGCTGGTATAGGCGTAGCGACTATTGCGCGTGACCACGACCCAGCAGGCGGCCGACTGGGCGTCGGGTACCGAGCCGCTGATCAGCTCCAGCGGCCCATCGGCATCGTCGAGGTCGTAAGACGACAGCGCGCTGGCGCCGGCGGCGCCGCCGAAGGCTTCGGAGACGATCAGGTGGTCGCGCTTGTCGAACGCGAAGCCGAAGGGCGTCATGCCCTTGGAGTCGCGTACGAAGGGTCCGCGGGCGACGCCGTCCTCGACGGCATAGACACTGATCTTGTTGGTCGCCTTCTCGGTGACCACCAGAACGTCACCGTGGTTGTTGAACTCCACCTGTGCAGGACCCACCGCCGCGGCACTCAGCGGGCGCGTCGCGCCGGGAATCGCCTGCAAGCGGCCGTCGTCGGCGACGCTGAAGCCCGAGACATTGCCGATGTCGCCGGCATTCAAGGCGTACAACACACTGTCGTGGAGCGCGAGACTCACCGGTCGCGTACCGCCGGAAGGCAGGCGCTGCAGCAGGGACAACGCGCCGCCACCACGAACCGCGAACACGGAGACGTCGTTGCTTCCGGCGTTGACCGCATAGAGGCGCCGCCCGTTCTCGCTGAGCACCAGCGCGCCCTGGTTACCGAGCCCGCCATCGGTGCCCGTGCCCCGCGTCGCCACGCGCGAGGAGAGGATCAGGCGATCGTCGTAGCGCGTGTAGACGAGAATCTCGTTGCCACCGACCGCGTTGGTCTGTGTGTAAAGCGCGCGCGGCATCGAGTCGCCGAGTTCGCTGGCGTTCGCCGCGCCCGACGCGGCACAGGCCGCGAGCGCGAGTGGGGTGAGATAGCTGAAAATCCGGTTCATCGTGAAGACTCCTGAGAGGGGTGCAACAGGCACGCCCCCACTCTGGGTCTGCGACGATCACGAATTCATCACGGCGGGCCTCGGCCTTGGCCGGGACGGGCGCGAGCCCGTCGCGTCGGGGGACTCCCGCGACAGGGCAGCCATGCGAAACGCGGCCGTCGTGCCCTGCCCGGGCCGGCTGGCGAGTTCCAGGGCGCTGCCGTGCAGAGCCAGCACGCGGCTGGCGATCGCCAGACCCAGGCCCGTGCGCCCGCCGCGACCGGCTTCGAACCGCTGACTCAGCCGTTGCAGATCGCAGGGCTCGATGCCGCTGCCCTCGTCGCTGACCTGCACCTGTACGCCTGCCGCACCGCCGCGCACGCTCACCACGATCGCGGAACCCGCGGCGCTGTGACGCAGCGCGTTGTCCAGCAGGTTCTCGAGCACCGTCTCGAGCATCGCGATGTCGCCATTCACCGGCGGCGACGTCGGATCGAGCACCAGTCGCAGGGCCAGCGCCGCGTTCTGCGCCGGCAACTGGTACTTGCGGACGATGTCCTGCGCCAGCTCGGCCAGCGACACCGGCTCGAGCCGCAACGGCATCGCGCCGACATCCAGACGCGCGAGCGAGAAGATCTGCTCGACGAGGCGGTTGAGCCGGTCGCAGTGACGGCTGGCGATTGCGACGTATTCGTGGCGGCGGTGCGGCGCCAGGTCGTCGACGTGCAGGGCGAGCGTCTCGAGATAGCCGCGCATGGCCGTGAGGGGCGTCCGCAGGTCATGCGAAATGTTCGTGAACAATTCGCGCCGCATCCCGTCCGACTGGCGCAGCTCGATCAGCTGCGCATGCAGACGGTGTGCGAGCGCCTCGAAGACGGCGCGCACCGCCTCCAGGCTGTCCATCCGCTGTACGTCGCCGTCCATCGCGCCGGCGCCCAGTTCGGCGCCGAGTTGTTGCGCGCGGGCACCCAGCTCACGGATTGGGCGCGTGAGCCAGGCGGTCAGCGCCCAGGCGGCGAGCGCCGCCAGCCACAGCACGACGAGTACCGTGCCGAGCGCGGCGCGCAGGATGTAGCTGCCTCCCAGGGTCTCGCGCAGCGTGGCCGCCTGCGTCCCGCCGAGCACGACGTAGACGTAACCCTGGAGAAGACCGGCGTCGCGCACCTCCGCGACGGAAAACACTTGTGGCCGCCCGGGATGTTGAGGATCGGTGCCGTAGAGCGGACCCTGGCGCGCGCCGGCGAGGAACGCACGGATCGGTGCGAGCGCCACCGACCTGGCGAGGAGAGTCGTCGGCGCGGTCCCCCGGGCCGTCGCCGGCGCGGTTGCCGGTGCGTCGACCTCCCGGCGGCCGATGATCCGGCCCAACGGATCGAGCAGGTACACGTCGACCATCGGATTGATCACCATCGCCTGCCGCGCGAGGCGGGCCAGCTGCGCCGCATCGGGTTGGCCCGCGCGGATCAGCGGCGCCTCATCGACCACGTACATCGCAATGCTGCCATTGAGCTGCTGCGTCAGTTCATCGGAGAACCCACGGGCCGCCTGGGTGAGGATGAGCCAGCTGGTCGCGGCGAGGATCGCCAGCAACAACAGAATGCCGGCCCGCAGCCGTGAGGCGAGCGTCATTGCAGCAGCCGGCTGTCGAGGCGGTAGCCCGCGCCCCAGACCGTGACGATGCAGGAAGTCTCGGCGACGACCCCTTCGAGCTTGGCGCGCAAGCGGTTGATGTGTGAATTGACGGTATGTTCGTAGCCGTCGAAGCCGGCGCCCCAGACGGCGGAGAGCAGTTGCGCGCGGGTGAACACCCGCCCGGGATGGCGTGCGAAATACACCAGCAAGTCGAACTCGCGGCCGGTCAGGGCGATGTTCACGTCGCCGAGCTGGACGCTACGTCCCGCCGGATCGACGCGCAGCAGGCCGAGCTGCAAGGGCGGTGCGTCGCGCGCCGGCGCCAGCTCGGTACGCATCGCCGCGGCGCGCCGCAACTGTGCCCTGATCCGCGCCTTGAGCTCCTGCACACTGAACGGCTTGGCGACATAGTCGTCCGCACCCGCATCCAGCCCGAGGACGCGATCGGCTTCCGCCGAACGCGCTGTGAGCAGCAGGATCGGCAGTGCCCGGCCCTGTTCGCGGAGCCGACGGCAGATCGTCACCCCGTCGGTGCCAGGCAGAAGCCAGTCGAGCAGCACCAGATCCCAGGGACGGGCCTGCGCCAGCATCAGACCACGCGTGCCATGCGACTCGAGATGCGCCTCGTGTCCGCCGTCTCCGACGTGTAGACGCAGCAGGGCGCCGATATCCGGGTCGTCCTCGACGATCAGAACCCGCTGCGTCATGCCGTGCTCCTGTGGGGGCACGGAGTAGACCGGCGTCGGACGCGCTTTATCGCAACGGCGGTCGCGGCGACCGGCCGGCCTTCGCCTTGCCGGTGCGGTCGACGCGACCCACCGGCCGCTCAGTCTGCGAGCGCCGGCGCCACTGGGAAGTCCACGGGAACGCCCGTCACACCGTGCAGGTAGTTGGTGACGGTCTTGTCGCCAATGACGACGATCATGTCGACCAGGTTGGCCCGCGTCCAGCCAGCCGCGAGGAACGCCTGCACGTTCGCCGGATCGGCATGGCCACGCGCGATGGCGATGTCTTTCACGAGACGCGCGAGCGCATCGAGCCGCGCATCCCAGCCGGCGCCGCCGCGACGCAGCGCCAGAATCTGCTCCGGCGTGAAGCCGGCCATGCCACCGAGCACCGTGTGCGCCGCGAGGCAGTACTCGCAGCGGTTGACCTCGCTGACGACCAGGTTCACGACCTCGCGCGCTTTCACCGAGAGGCTGCTGCGGGCGCCCTGCAACGCGAGGTAGGTGCCGAGTGCGGTTTCCGAATGCGCCAGCGTGGCGTACAGGTTGGGCACCATCCCGAGCCCCGACTTCAGCTGATCGAAATGGGCCTGGTTGGCAGGGCTGACGTGCAGGTGGCCGCGCTGGAGCGCGTGCTCGGCGCGCGGCACCCGATACTCCCGGCGTCGGATCCGCCGCGGCATCCGTCGCAGTACCGTCGAACTCTAACGCGGCGATTCGTCCCCCGGCTCCAGCCCCTTGGTGTAGAGCACCTTGCCCTCCGGCGTGACGAATACCGCGTCGACACCCGGAATCTTCTCGATGATCTGCAGCGCCGCCTCGGCGCCGAGCACGAACGCGGTTTTCGACAGGCCGTCGGACTGCATCGCCGTCGGCGCGAGGATGGTCGCGCTGCGCACCTTGCTCGCCGAGCGTCCGGTCTTCGGATCGAGGATGTGGTGGTAGCGCACGCCCTGCTCGTCGAAGTAGCGCTCGTAGTCGCCCGAGGTGGACATCGCCGTATCGACCAGTGGGATGCGAGTCACGACGCGCTTCGGGTCGTCGGGATGGCGGATGCCGACGATCCATGGGCGGCCGAAGCGGTCGCCGATGATGCGTGAATCCCCGCCCGCGCTGACCACGGCATGCGCGACGCCGCGGGCGCGCAGCAGCCCGATCGCACGATCCACCGCATAGCCCTTGGCGATGCCGCCGAGGTCGATCCGCATGCCCGGCTTCTCGAAGCGCACCGTCAGCGCCGTCGGATCGAGCTTCACGTTGCGCCAGTTGACCCCGGGAAGCGCCGCCGCGATCTGCGCTTCGCTCGGCCGCTGGCGGGCGCGGAAGTCGTACAGGTAGCCGACGCTCGCGTAGGTGACGTCGAAGGCGCCGCCGGTCAGCTTCGAGAATTCGAGCGAGGCGCGGATCACGTCGAAGAGCTCGCGATCCACCGCCACCGGCTCGAGCGCGCCGCGTGCATTGACGCGCGACAGCGGGCTCTGCGG
>JAYTNX010000097.1:0-6143 GCA_043748075.1 Pseudomonadota bacterium | reverse complement strand
CGCGCTGCATGCGAAGACGATGGAGATCCTCAAGAGCGCGCAGTTGCCGGTGGTGTTCCAGAGCTCGGTGCGCTACGACGTGGCGGCGCGCGCGCCGCTGCTGCGGATCCCGACCCTGACCACCGACAGCCTCGCGGCGAGGATTCCGGAAGCCCGCTCGCTCGGGCTGCCACGCATCGAGGCGAGCAATGCGACCGAGGCGCAGGTCGCCGAGCGGGTCGCGGCGTTTCGCGCGTTTCTCGACGCCTGACATGAACGCCACGCCGTGTCGATCGAGTTTGCAGTCTGCCGCGACACTGATCGTGATGCTGGCCTCGGCGTTGTCGATCGCTGCGTCCTCAGTGGCCGAAACGCCCGCGATGATGACCGCCGTCCGCTTTCA
This sequence comes from Pseudomonadota bacterium, assembly GCA_043748075.1. Classification (GTDB taxonomy): domain Bacteria; phylum Pseudomonadota; class Gammaproteobacteria; order Steroidobacterales; family Steroidobacteraceae; genus UBA964. Next base: position 5,761 of record JAYTNX010000097.1, on the reverse strand, counting down.
CGACTACGGCGACGCGTCGCAACTGCGTCTCGAGCAAGTGCCGCGCCCGGTGCCGAAGGACGGTCAGGTGCGGGTACGCGTGCGCGCCGCGAGCGTGAACCCCTACGACTGGAAATTCCGCGAAGGCCGGCTGCGCGCCTACGTTCCCGCGAAACTGCCGTTCACGCCGGGCATCGATTTCTCCGGCGTCGTCGACTCGGTCGGCGCTGGAGTCACCGCCTGGCGCCAGGGCGACGAGGTCTATGGTTTCGTGGGATCGGACGCGGCGGGGCCGTATGCGCAGTACGCGATCGCGGAGCCCGCGAACCTCGCGCGCAAGCCGCCGAAGATGAGCTTCGAGGAAGTGGCGGCCATCCCGGTGGCGGCGCTGACGGCGTGGAAGGCGATGTTCGATCTCGGCGGGCTCGATCCTGCCACCGCGAAAGGCAAGCGCGTGCTGATCAACGGCGCCTCGGGCAGCGTCGGTCTTGCGGCGATCCAGATCGCGAAGCGCGCGGGGATGCACGTGACGGCCGCCGCGTCGGCGCGTAACCAGGCGCTGATGCGAGGGCTGGGCGCCGACGTCACGATCGACTATCGAGCGCAGAAGGTCGAGACCACGGTGAAGCCACCGGTGGATCTCGCGCTGGATGCGGTCGACGTCGCCACCGCCGCGGCCTCGGCGCAGGTGGTGAAAAAAGGTGGCGTGCTGATCGCGATGAACGTGACGCCCAAGCCGCCCGAAGTGCCTGCCTGTACGGGTCAGGCCGGCGGCTTGCGCTGCCAGCAGTTGCCGAACTTCCGCCCGGCCGTCGGCACGTTCGAAAAGGTGGCCCGGCTGGTCAGCGACGGGCGCCTGCGCATGACGGTCGGCGTGGTGCTGCCGCTCGCCGAGGCGGCGAAGGCACAAGCGCTTTCGCAGCAGGGCGGCACGCCGGGCAAGATCATCCTGAAGGTGGACTGAGCGGCGGCGCGGGGCAGGAAGACGATCCGCGACGGCAGGGCCCGGTAGGGCATTCCGGCGGACCACGCGACGGTCTATCGCTCCGGGCGCAGCAGCTTTTTCATGAGGTCGCGCAGCGAAAGCGCCGCGACACCCTTGGCGGCCGGCCACTGCCCTTCGGCTGCGCCGTGCACCACGAAGGCGGACTGCGGCTGGAGCGACTGGCAGGCCAGGTGGAATCCTCTGGATAGTGTGGGCGCCGTCGAGAGCTTGATTTCGATCGCCATCTCCACGCGGCCCGCGCGCTCGAACAGAAGGTCGACTTCCGCGCCGTCTTCGGTTCGATAGTAGTAGGGCGTTCGCTGGGTTCCAGCCACCGCGATCAGGTTCTCGATGACAAAACCTTCCCAGCTCGTACCGGCAATGGGGTGCCCGACGACGTCCCCGTGACTTTCGAGCTCGAGCAGCGCATGCGTGAGGCCGCTGTCCCTGACGAAAGTCTTCGGCGTCCTCACCAGACGCTTGCCCAGGTTGCTGCTCCAGGGCCGGAGTCTCCGCACCAGGCGCAGGTCCACCAGCAGATCCAGATATCGCGAAACGGCCGGGACGGAGACTGCCAGACTGGCAGCGAGCCGCGACTGGTTGAGGGGTGTTCCCTGAGCGTGCGCCAGCATCGTCCATAGCCGGCCGACGGTTTCGGCCGGCATGCGCGGGGCGAACATTGGAACATCCCGCTCCAGATAGCTGCGGATGAAGTCCTGCCGCCACGCCAGGCTGAGCGAGTCGGTGCGCGCCAGCAGGCTGTCTGGAAATCCGCCCCGGTTCCACAGGCGGTTCGTCTCTGCAGCCTTGCCCGCGAATTCGAGCGCATCGATCGGCGCCAGGTCGATGTACGCGACACGCCCCGCCAGGGTCTCCGCTGTCTGGCGCATCAGTTCGATGCCGGCCGACCCGAGCAGCAGGAACTGGCCGGATCTCTCACCCGCGGCGCGTGCATCGTCGATGATGCCCCGCAGTGTTTCGAACAGTCCGGGCGCGCGATGGATTTCGTCGAGCACGACGAGCTTGCCGCGCTGGGTTCGCAGGAACGCATCGGCGTCGCTCAGGCGACGCCGATCGGCGGGGCGCTCCAGGTCGAGATAGACGGCTCCATCCCGGTGAGTTGCCGCGATCCTCCGCGCGAGCGTCGTCTTGCCGACCTGTCTCGGTCCCAGCAGCACCACGGCGGGCATCTGGCGAAGCCGTGCCGTCAGAGATTTTCCGATCCTGCGTCCCACGCTCTTCATACCGGAATTCTAACATCAGACGTTAGGATTCCGGTAATAGCGATCGACAGCAGGGAGGTGCTCGAGACCGCCGGCCCGATTCTGCGCCGCGTCGACGGCACGCACCGACCGTGCCGCGACGAGCGGCGATGCTGGCCACCGGCCTGGAGCACGGCATGGCAGCGAGCTTTGCCCGGCTCGACCCGATGACCTGGCGGAACGTCGTGCCTGCGACGCACGTCAAGGTTGTCGCCGCGCCTGCGTGCCAGGCTGCTGCCGTCCCAGCCCGGCGGCGCGCCGGGCAGGACCTCTCCGAAGGTCGACGCACGGCGCATGTCACGGGTCACGACAACGAAGCCCGCGCGGGTGCGGATACTCGATCGCTATGGCGTGGTCGGACATCCCGTCGCGCGCAGTCGCCTGCCGCTGATTTACGGCTTGTTCGCGCGACTCTCGGGTCGGGAACTCGAGTATCGGCTGCAGGACGCGCCGCCGGAGGAGCTGCGCGCGCGCGTGGAGGAGTTCTTCGCGGCCGGCGGCTGCGGCCTCAACGTCATTGCGCCGCACAAGGCGGTCGCGTCTTCGATCGCGCATGAACTCACGGCGCGCGCTTCGCGTGCGGGTGCCGTGAACCTGCTGACGCGCCGAGGTGAGCGCGTGCTCGGTGACAACACGGACGGCGCAGGCCTGGTACGCGATCTGACACAGAACATCGGACTCGAGCTCGCCGTACAACGGGTGCTGATCCTGGGCGCCGGCGCGGCGGCACGCGGCATCGTCGGGCCGCTGCTGCAGGCCGGGCCCGCCGGGTTGCTCGTCGCCAATCGCAATGCCACCCGCGCGCGTCAGTTGGCGGCGAGCTTCGAGGATCTCGGCGAGGTGGGCGCCTGCAGCCTCGCTGACCTGACGCCGCAGCCTTTCGACCTGGTGATCAACGCCACCTCCGCGGCGCTGATCGCCGGTGGTGTGCCGGCCGTCGCGCCGGGCGTGGTCGGACCGGACACCGTCTGCTACGACCTGTCGTACGGCAGCGGCGACACGCCATTCACGCGCTGGGCCTCGCAGCGCGGCTGTGCGCGGGCATTCACGGGCTGGGGCATGCTGGTCGAGCAGGCGGCCGACTCGTTCGAGATGTGGTGCGGCGTGCGGCCGGACACGCGACCGGCATTGCAGGTCGTGATGAGCCTTTAGTCGCGTCGACCGGGCTCGGGTTGCCGGGTCGCCCTCCGCGCGCCGGGCTGCCGCGCCACGCTCCCGGCGCGCGATTGCCGTAGCATTCCCCGCATGGGCCGCAAGGTGACACCCCCGCCGCACGTGCGCGCGACGCTGCAGCGCCTGTTCGGCGACGGCGTCGACGCCGTCGAGATCGTCGAACATTCCTGGTGGGTGCGGCTGCACGGCCGCGCCCAGGCGACGACGCGGCGGCGGCGAATCTACCTGCGTGGCAGCGCTGGGGACTTCTTCGAAGACCCGGTGCTGCTGCTGCACGAGTACTGCCACGTGCTGCACCAGTGGGAGACGCGCCGGCTCTCGGTGTGGCGCTACCTGCTCGAGTGGTTCCGACGCGGCTACTGGGACAACCGTTTCGAGATCGAGGCGCGCGAGTTCACGGACGACAACCTGCACCGCTTCCGCGCCCTGCTGTCCCAGAATCTATCCCAGGATCGCCTCCCGGTCGTAAAGCCGGCCCGCTACCCAGGCGAGCGCCAGGCCTAGCGCGAGGCTCGCACCGGCGGAGACGGCGAACGCAGCCGCATCGACGCCCTCGCCGCGCAGCAGGCTCGTCATCAGGAAGTGCTGGCCGAGCGAGGGCACGGCCATCAGCGGCAGCGTGGGCTGCAGGCCGAGCAGGTTGACGAAGGCTAGCGGCAGCGTCGGCACCATGATCACGAAGCCGAGATAGCTCTGCGCCTCGCGATAGCTGCGGGTGAACGACGCGACCACGGTCATCAGCGCCGCGCCGAGCAGCACCATCGGTGCCACCACGGCGATGAGGCCGAGTGCGGTCACCGGGCCGAGATTCGCGCTCATGCCGAAATCCTCGAGCCGCACGAAGCGCACGGCGACCGCACAGGCGGCGACCGTGAGCACCAGCGAGGCGAGCATGTAGGTGCAGGTCGCGGCGATCTTGCCGTAGATGATGTGGGTGCGTTTCACCGGCGTCGTCAGCAGCGATTCGAGCGAGCCGCGTTCGCGTTCACCCGCGGTGGCGTCGATCGCGAGATAAATGCCGCCGGCCAGCATGGCGAAGATCACGAGGTAGCTCATGATCCCGAGCGCGACGACCGCGCGGCTGGCCGGTGTCGCGACATCGACGTCCTGCACCGCGATCGGTACCACCGAGGCCGGATCCACGCCGCGCGCCAGCAGCCGCAGCTGCGCCAGGGTCTGGGTGTGGCGCGCCAGCAGGCCGCGCAGCCGGTCGACATAGCGGTCGTTGAACATGTCCGAGGCATCGGCATAGACGAGCAGGGGTGCAGGCTGGGCCTGCGCGAGCCGGGTGCGGAAACTCTCCGGCACGAACACGACGACCTGGTGTCGCTTGTCGAGCACCGCGGCTCGCGCCTGCGCGTCGTCGAGCGCGACCTTCTCGACGGTGACGGCGTTCTGCTCCAGGAAAGACACCAGATTGGGCGCGCGTTCGGCGTGCGAGACGGCCACCGCGATCGGGGCATCGCTGCGGGCCGAGCCGCGGTCGACCATGATCTGCAACGACGCCGCGAGCAGCAGCGGCCCGAACAGCGGGCCGAACACCAATGCCGCGATGATCGTGCGGCGGTCGCGCAGGTTCTCGAACACCTCCTTGCGGAACACGGCGAACAGGCCGCGCATCACCCCAGCCCCTCGGCGCTGCCGATCAGTTTCACGAAAGCGTCCTCGAGGCCCGGCTCGCCCGCGCGTTCGAGCAGCGCGGCCGGCGTCCCGGCGGCCACCACGGAGCCGCGCGCGATGACCACGACTTCGTCGCAGAGCGCCGCCACCTCCTGCATCACGTGGCTCGAGAACAGCACGCAGTGGCCCGCGTCGCGCAGCCGCGCGAGCAGGCCGCGCAGGTTGCGTACGGCCATCACGTCGAGGCCGTTGGTCGGCTCGTCGAGCACCACGTTGCGCGGGCTGTGCACCAGCGCCCGCGCCAGCGCGGTCTTCAGGCGCTGCCCCTGGGAGAAGCCCTTGGCGTGCCGCGCCGCGCAATCACCCAGGTCGAGCATGTCGATCAGCACGTCCGCCCGCCGCTCACGATCGCCGCGCGACAGGCCGTGGAGCTCGCCGAAATAGAGGATGTTCTCGCGGCCCGTCAGGTGCGGGTACAGACCCGCGGCATGCGACAGCACGCCGATGCGGCGGCGCGCGGCCAGCGGGTCGGCCGCGACGTCGAGGTCGTCGATCCGCGCCTGGCCGCTGTCGGGGCGGATCACGGTGCAGAGCATCCGCAAGCTCGTCGACTTGCCGGCGCCGTTGGGTCCGAGCAGGCCGGTGATGCGGCCGTCGGCGGCCACGAAGCTGACTTCGTGCACCGCCTGCACGGCGCCGAAGCGCTTGGCGAGCTGCCGCGCTTCGATCATGGCGCGGGCCC
>JAYTNX010000096.1:0-3637 GCA_043748075.1 Pseudomonadota bacterium | reverse complement strand
GCCTCCTCGCGAAAAGCGCCCGCGAAACCCTTGTAGCTGTTGCCGAACGCCTTGAACAGGCGCGTGAGGCCCGTCGGCTTGGACCGCTCCATGGTATTCACGGGCGCGAGTCTAACGGCTCCCCGGGCTTCCAGGTCAGGTCCAGTTGCTTGGCGGCCCTCACGTCATCGAGCCGCCGCACCGGCATCATGTACGGCGCGCCCTTGAGCTTGCCGGCATCGTCGGCGGCCTCGGCGAGGATCGCCGCCATTGCGGCGACGAAACCGTCGAGCGCTTCCTTGCTCTCGGTCTCGGTCGGCTCGATCAGCAGGCACTCCGGCACCAGCAGCGGAAAGTAGGTGGTCGGGGCGTGAAATCCGAAATCCAGCAGCCGCTTGGCAAAGTCCATCGCCGTCACGTTCAGCTCGCGCGCCTGGCGCTTCAGCGTGATGATGAACTCGTGGCTCGCGCGCCGCGTCGGGTAGGCCGCGTCGAATCCGGCCTCCCGCAGCCGGGCCATCGCATAGTTGGCGTTCAGCGTCGCGAACTCCCCGACGCGACTCATGCCCTCGCGACCGAGCATCCGCATGTAGATATAGGCGCGCAGCAGCACGCCCGTGTTGCCCATGAACGCCGAGAGGCGGCCGATCGACTGCGGCAGGTCCGCCTCGGCGAGCCAGCGATAGCGCTCGCCGTCCTTGCCGACGATCGGGATCGGCAGGAACGGCAGCAGCCGCGGGCTGACACCCACCGCGCCCGCGCCCGGCCCGCCGCCGCCGTGCGGCGTGGAGAAGGTCTTGTGCAGGTTCATGTGGATCACGTCGAAGCCCATGTCGCCGGGTCGCACCTTGCCGAGGATCGCGTTGAGGTTGGCGCCGTCGTAGTACAGCAGCCCGCCGGCGTCGTGCACGAGCTTCGCGACGGCCTCGATCCGGCGTTCGAACACGCCGAGCGTGGAGGGGTTGGTCAGCATGATGCCGGCGGTGTTCGGGCCGACGACGGCCTTCAATGCCTCGAGGTCGACGTCGCCCTCCGCGTCGACCGGGATCTCCCGCACGACGCAGCCGCACATGGTCGCGGTCGCCGGGTTGGTGCCATGCGCGGCCTCGGGCACGATGATCTCGTTGCGCGCCAGGTCGCCGCGCGCGCGGTGATAGGCGCGGATCATCGCCACGCCGGCGAACTCGCCGTGCGCGCCGGCCATCGGATTCAGCGACACGCCGCGCATGCCGGTCACTTCCTTCAGCATCTCCTGCAGCTCGTACAGGCAGGCGAGGACCCCCTGACCTTGTGTGTCGGGCGCCAGCGGATGTCGGCCCAGGAACTCCGGCAGCATCGCGTACTGGTTACACCCCTTGGGGTTGTACTTCATCGTGCACGACCCGAGCGGGTAGAAATGCGTGTCGATGGAGAAGTTCAGCTGCGACAGGCGCGTGAAGTGGCGCACGGTCTCGAGCTCACTGATCTCAGGCAGCAGCGGCTTGTCGGCGCGGCGCAGCGAAGCGGGAATGTCAGCGGCGGCCTGCGGCGCCGAGGTCGCGCTTGCGGCCGGCCACTGCGCCGGCGCGCCGCGACCCTCGCGCGAGAATTCGAAGACGACCTTTTCGGCTCGATGCGACATCTGGAATCTCCGTGGGGCGCCGCGGCTCAGGCCGCGCGCGCCGACTTGCCCAGCGCCTCGCCGAGCGCGGCGGCGAAGCGCTCGAGATCGGCGGGGGTCTTGGTCTCAGTGGCACAGACCAGCAGCGCCGGGCCGAGTTCGGGATAGTCTCCCGCGAGATCGTAGCCGCCGAGGATGCCGGCGGCCTCCATTGCGGAGAGCACGGCGGCGACCGGTCGGTCGAGCAGCAGCACGGCTTCGTGAAAGCGCGGGCCCTCGAACGCGGCGCGCACACCCTTGACCCGGGTCGCAGCCGCGACCAGCTCCTGGGTGCGACGGTGCGACGCCTCGGCCACGCGCGCGAGCCCTAAGGGGCCCAGCAGCGACAGGTACACCGTCGCCGCCGTCATCAGCAGGCCCTGGTTGGTGCAGATGTTGGAAGTCGCCTTGCCGCGGCGGATGTGCTGCTCGCGCGCCTGCAGGGTCAGCGTGAAGCCGGGCTTGCCATCCAGGTCCACCGTCCGACCGACGATGCGTCCCGGCATCGAACGGACGTACTCCATGCGCGTGGTCATGAAGCCGAAATACGGCCCACCCGAGGAGAGCGGCACGCCGAGCGGCTGGCCGTCGCCGACGACGATGTCGGCGCCGCGCGCGCCCCACTGCCCGGGTGCCTTCAAGATCGCAAGCGAGGTCGGATTGACCACCGCGATCACGAAGATGCCGCGCGCATGCGCCCAGTCGGTCAGCGCGTCGACGTCTTCGAGCACGCCGAAGAAGTTCGGCTGCTGGATCACCATCGCGGTGAGGTCCTCGCCGTCGAAGCGCTGCAGCGCCGCGGCGTCGATGCGGCCGCTGCCGCGCTCGTACAGGACCTCCTCGAACCGCAGGCCCTGGTTGCCAGCCGTCGAGACCGCGACCTTGCGGTAGTTCGGGTGCACGCTCGTCGGCATCAGCACCCGCAGGCTCTTGGAGCGCCGATGCGCCCGTACCGCCATCAGTGCGGCCTCCGCGACCGCCGAACCGCCGTCGTACAGCGAGGCATTCGAGACCTGCATGCCGGTGAGGCTGGCGATCATGGACTGGTATTCGTAGATGACCTGCAGCGTCCCCTGGCTCGCTTCGGCCTGGTAGGGCGTGTAGGCGCTGTAGAACTCGCCGCGAGTCGTGATCGCCCAGACGGCCGCGGGAATGTGGTGCTCGTACGCGCCGGCGCCGAGGAAGGCCAGCGGGCGGCCGTCCTGGCGCGCGCGTTCGCTCATCAGGCGCCCGATCTCCATTTCGCCGAGACTGGCCGGAATGCCCTCGAGACCCTGGATCCGCAGCCCCGCGGGAATCTCGTCGAACAACGCTTCGATGCTCGGGGCACCGATTGCCGCGAGCATTTCGCGGACGTCCTTGTCGGTGTGCGGAACGAACGGCATGAGTCAGCCTCCTGCGGCGGCCAGCGTCGCCGCATACTCGGCCGGCGCGAGCAGCGTGCCCGCCGCGCCCGGATCCGACGGCTGCAGGCGGATCATCCAGCCCTGGCCATAGCAATCCTGGTTGAGCAACTCGGGCGCGCTCGCGAGCGCGGGGTTGCCGGCCAGCACGGTGCCGGCGATCGGGCTGTAGACATCGGACGCCGCCTTCACCGACTCCACCACCGCGCAAGCCTCGCCGGCCGCCAGTTCGCGACCGCCGTCCGGCACCTCGACGAACACCAGGTCGCCGAGCGCGTGCTGGGCGTGGTCCGTGATGCCGATCTCGACGCTGCCGTCGGGCAGGCGGCGCACCCATTCGTGGGACGCGGTATACCTGAGGTCTGCGGGGACGTTGCTCATGGGATCCTCGTTGCCTGTCATCCTGGATTCTGAAGGTCGAGCAGCGCGCGCCCGTGGCGCACGAACGGCAGCTTCACGACCCGGGCGCGCAGCAGCTTGCCGCGGATGTCCACCTGCACCGCCGTGCCCGTGGCGCGCGGTACGCGCGCGAAGCCGATCGATCGCTCGAGCGTCGGCGAGAACGTGCCGCTGGTGACCTCGCCGACTCCGAGGCCGACTCCGAGGCCGACTCCGA
>JAYTNX010000095.1:0-1609 GCA_043748075.1 Pseudomonadota bacterium | reverse complement strand
CGTGACGTGACGCTGAGTCTGGGTGCCGACTGGAAGCCGACGGACTGCTTCGTGCGGCTCTCGGTGGGCGACCAGCTGATGGGGACGAGCTGGTTCCAGTTCACCGAGACCGAGGCGATCTGCGAGGGCTATACGGTCAACGAGGGGCGCGTCTCACAGCGCTTTCCGCTGAAGGCGCGGCTCGATGCGTTCGGCACGCATCCGATTGCTGCCGACGCGTGGCTGACGAGCATCGTCGACCTCGGCAAGGGGCCGCACAACGGCATCTACCCGAACGTGCTGATGTGTTCCCTCGACCACCGCGGCGCCACGGGTCCGCTGATCATGCGGCATCCCATGGGCGTAAAGCTGGCGTTCGTCGGCAAGGAACGAATCACGGTTGCCGCGGGCAGCTTCGATGCACTGCACTATCGCTATTCCGAAAGCACGGACGCGAGCGCCGAGACGAAGAACGAGCCGGGCAAGCATCCGCCGTACGACCTGTGGTGCACCGACGACGGCGATCGCGTGTTCCTGCTCGCCTATGTCACCGGCTACATGATGACGCGCTACGAGCTGACCGAATACGAGCGGATCGAGCCGCGCGGCTGAGATGGCGCGGCGCGCGCGGTGCGGGACGCTGGCCGCCACCCTGTGCGCGCTGGTCGCGACGGTGTCGCCACCGCTCGGGGCACTGCCGGCTGCCGGAGCGACCGTCGAACGCGCGTTGCGTCGATCCGCGACCGGGGAGCCGTCGACGCTCGATCCGCAGCTGTGGACCTATGGGCAGGACGGCAACCTCGCGCAGGACCTGTTCCAGGGCCTGACGACACTCGATGCCGCAGCCCAGCCGGTGGCTGGGCAGGCCGAATCCTGGACCGTCTCGCCGGACGGTCGTCGCTACACCTTCAAGCTGCGTCCCGGCCTGGTCTGGTCGGACGGGGTGCCGATCGACAGCGCCACCTTCCTGTGGTCGCTGCGGCGGCTGTTCGATCCGCGCACGGCAGCGCCGTCCGCTTCGTTGCTCTACGTGATTCGCAATGCGCGCGAGATCAATACGGGCGCGCTGCCGCCGGAGAAGTTGGGCGTCCAGGCGCCAGACCCGCGCACCGTCATCCTCGAGCTGACGCAGCCGGCCCCGTACCTGCTCGACCTGCTCGTGCATCGTGCGTTCCCGGTGCCGCGGCATGCGATCGAGAGGTGGGGCCGTGAGTGGACCCGCGCCGGCCGTATCGTTTCGAACGGCGCCTTCATCCTCGGCGAGTGGCGGCCGGGCAGCCACGTGAAACTGCTGCGCAATCCGCGGTTCCACGCGGTGACCGAGGTAAAGCTGGACGCCGTCTATCACATCCCGGTCGAGGATCCGGCCGCGGCACTGCGGCGCTTTCGCGCCGGCGAGCTCGATATCGTGGTGTCCATTCCCTCTGACGAGCTGGCGACGGCACGGCGGGATTTCGGATCGCAGCTGCACCTGGTGCAGCAGATCGGCCTCGAATACCTCGCTTTCAACACTCGACGCGGTCCGACTGCCGATCGGCGGGTGCGGCGCGCGCTGTCGATGGCGATCGAGCGCGAGGTGCTGTCGATGAGGATCCTGCAGGCCGGCGAGCCCGCTGCGTTCTGTGTCGTA
>JAYTNX010000094.1:0-3155 GCA_043748075.1 Pseudomonadota bacterium | reverse complement strand
CCGTCGACGTCGATATTGAACGTGACGCTGTTGTTCGCGTTCCACTGGAACGGGCCACCCTGCCCGCCCTGGAACGTGTAGTTGTCGCCAATGAATGCGTTGGCCTGAGTCACGGCAAAGCCGCTTCCGGCCGCGCCCTGATAGGACGTCGCTGCCCGCAGCGTACCGCTCTGAATGGACGCATTGGCGTTCGCGACCTGGCCGAGGTAGGCCTGGCTCGAAAACGCCTGATTCGCCTGTATGAACTGGACGCTGACTCCGGGTTGAGGATTGGGCGGCGTGTTGAAGAAAACTTGCGGGCTGTTGATATTCGTCAGGGCGCCACTGAGGTACTGGACAATCGCGGCGTCGGCGGAGGCGGTGACAACCATCGACGCGGCGAGTGTCGCAGCTACCGACAGTAAAGTATTTGGTCGTGGTGTCGCGTTCATGGGCCTGCCTCGAGTCTGGGTTTCTGATTTCGTCGAGACTCAACCAAGCAATCCGCGTGCCAATCAAAATAACTCACTGAATTTCAATGCGTTCGTCGGGCAGCGCCCCGCTCGCCCGGCCGCGCTTGTAAGGCGCACTTTGGGTACGTTGCTACCCCGGCAGACGGCCGTTCGCCGGGTTCCGGCGCCCGTGCGGACTCCGCTCATGACGCCGCTCAGCCCCATGATTGAACTCGACGAAGGCCTCCGCCGACACCATGGACGCTGCGCGGTCCGTGACCATCGGTGCAATCAACGGTGGCGATCACGGTCGAAGCCACTAAGGACCCGCGCACAAGTTGGGAACGGCAAGTCGCTCGAACAGATGTGGCGAGGCGACCGCCGAAGAGGGGTAGCGCTCCAGCGCACTCGTGAAGTCTGGATGCGTGAACGCGGCGCGAAAGTGGGCTACGGACTCCCAGATCGCGTAGTTCATGAACACCGTGCTGCCTGCGATGCCTCGGTGCAACTGGGTTGAGATGTAGCCGGGCTGCTGCTTCATCCAGTTGGCGTCTGCTGACCACGCCTCGAGCAATGCCGGGATGTCGGATGCCGCGACATCGAAAACGTTGACCAATATGACCGGTGAATGCTCGGCATTGATCTGTTGGAAGATGGGGACCACGGGATCGAGGGGCTTGAGCTGAAGCATTGAAAACCTGCCTTCTGGTAGAGGGGTGAGAGACGCGCGCTCGACTCGATCACGATTGAGTCTCTCATTTCGAACGCCCCGGTCGGCTCAGGCCTGACTGCTTTAGGCTACTCCGCAGGGTACCTCGTGCCAAATCGTCGCCGGGCTCAACTACGACGGTGATGACGCCGAGCGATGGCGGCCTTATGACTATGGCGGCATAGCCTTGTCGACGGCGACGAAGTCACCGCTGAAACTTCCGACCTCAGCGCCTCTGCACTGCAGGGTCGCCAGTACAGCAATGCGGGCCCGTCCCTTGCGGCGGAGTGTGGCTTCGAACCTGGCCCAGGCGCTGGGGTCTGCGAGGTGCGCGCGCGCCATGAAGTCACCCGGAATCGGCGCAGCGTATTCCATCGTGTTGCGCTGGATCACGAGTCGGCTGGGAAGGCCGGCGGTGGCCAGGCGGGTATGGAGTAGGGTCCAGGCGGCGAGGGTGGCGAGCGCGGCGGCGCTGCCGCCGAACACAGTGTCGCGGTGATTGATGTTCGGGGCGAGGGGCGCCGCCAGCAGCGTATGTTCGAGGGTCGCTTCCCGGACCGCGACCTGCATCGCGCGTGTCAGGGGGATGTGATCGTGAAGGTATCGTTCGAGTTCGAAGGTGGTCGGGAGCGAAGCTGCGGCACTGACGATTGTTGGGGGAGGTTGATGGCTCATGTTTCGAGGGTAACGAAGTGCGCGGGATCCCGGTATCGTCTGGCGCCATGAACCTGGGACGCGAAGCGCTGCCAGAGAATGCGATACACCTGAAGACGCGCGCGGCCTGGCGTTCGTGGCTGGTGGCACACCACGCGCGGGGCGAGGGCGTCTGGCTGGTCAGCTACAAGAAGGCGACGGGCCTGGCGCGGTTCGACTATGGCGCCGCGGTGGAGGAGGCGCTCTGCTTCGGCTGGGTCGACAGCACGGCGAACAAACTGGACGAGCGGCGATCGATGCTCTGGTTCGCACCACGCAAGGCGCGGTCGGGCTGGTCGAGACCGAACAGGATCCGCATCGCGACGTTGACGGAAGCGGGACTGATGACTGAGGCGGGGTTCGCGAAAGTGCGGGCGGCGCGAATCGAGGAGACGGCGCGGATGGCCGCCCTGAATCTGCGGGCGAACCAGCGGGTGCCCCCGGTGGTTCGCTGACGGTCGAGTATGATACGCGAATGAGCGGGCTTTCCGTCGAAGACGCCGTGCGCGGACTCTGCCTCGCGTTGCCGGATGTCGAGGCCTTCATCTCTCATGGCATGGCCACGTTCCGGCGGCGCAAGGGCAAGGTGTTCGCCAACCTTGCCCTGAACCATCACGGTGACGGCCGCATCGGCCTGTGGTTGAACACGCCGCCGGCGATGCAGGCGGACTACGTGGATGCGGAGCCGAGGCACTTCTACGTGCCGCAGTACGTCGGCTCTTCGGGCTGGCTCGGCGTGCGGCTCGATCAGGGGCTCGCGTGGAAGCGCACTTCCGAACTGGTGCGGGTGGCTTACGAACACACCAACCGGCACACGGGTGCACCGTTGAAGACGCCCTCGATGCCGGCGCCGTCGCCGCGTCCGAAGCTCGCGGACATCGATCCGCTGCAGTCGGCAGCGGCCCGCAAGGTGCTGGCGGCGATGCGCTCGATCTGCCTCGCGCTGCCGGAGACCTCCGAAGCGACGCAGTTCGGCAACCCGGTGTGGCGCGCGGGCAAGCGGGTGTTCGCGCAGTGCTTTGCCTACCGCGACTCCCCGCTGCAGGTGGCGTTCTGGGTGGGGGTGGACCGGCAGGGCCTGATGACGATGGACTCGCGGTTTCGCATTCCCGCGTATCTCGGGCCGAACGGCTGGATCGGGCTCGATGTCTCGCGGGGGTTCGACGCGGAAGAGCTGCAGCCGTTGGCCCTCGAGAGCTATCGGCATTTCGCGCTGGCACGAATGCTCAAGGCACTGCCGGACGGGGCAGGCAAGGCGAGTACCGCGGCCGCAGGCCGGGCCGAGGCATGACGCGAACTCCCCTGATTCTCGACTGCGATCC
>JAYTNX010000093.1:0-7302 GCA_043748075.1 Pseudomonadota bacterium | reverse complement strand
GCTGGAGCAGACCCGCGGCTCGATCATCTTCCTCGGCTCGGTGCACAACCGCCGCGCCTATCCCGGTGCCTCGCCGTATGCAACGACCAAGGCCGCTGTCGAAGGCCTGACGCGCGTGATGGCCGCGGAACTCGGCCGGCGCCAAATACGGGTCGCCTGCGTGCTGCCAGGGGCGGTGCCCACCGAAATCAACCTGCGCGCGGGGCTGTTCACGCCGGAGCAGTCGGCCGCGCGCTACGCCGCGATCGCCAACGACCACGCCTTGGGGCGGATCGGCACCGACACCGAAATCGCCGAGGCAATCGAGTATCTTGCCCGGGCCGAGTGGGTCACGGGCGTCGCACTCGAGGTCGACGGCGGCCTCGGTCTCGGCGTCTCGAATTTCTAGCCGGTCGTGCGAAGACCCGATCTTGCGACGACGATTCCCGACAACAACCACACTAAAGACTCTGAGGGGAGCATATGGACACTCGTAAACGGAAACTGGCCGCCTCTGCGCTGGCCGCGGTCGCACTGACCGCTTCGACGATCGTCGTCGCCGAGCCGCAGCAGGGCGCCGACACGCCTTCGGGCGGGCTCGAGGAGGTGACGGTCTACGCCGAGCGCAAGGCTGAGGGCCAGCGCCAGCGCGACGTCCCAATGGCCGTCTCCGCGATCAACGGCGACCTCATCGACCGCGCAAAGCTGCGCAGCGTGGTCGACGTGGGCCGCCTCTCACCCAACACCCAGCTCGATCCGGTCGGCACCTTCCCGGGCTTCTCCAACTTCTCGATACGAGGCGTCGGCAACTCCAACAGCACGCGCTCGATCGACTCGCCGGTCAACGTAGTCCAGGACGGCATGGTGATCGACTACCAGGCCGGCGCGGTGCTCGATACCTTCGACCTCGAGAGCGTCGAGATCCTGCGCGGCCCGCAGGGCGTGCTGTTCGGCCGCAACGCCTCGGGCGGCGCAGTCGCGCTGCGCTCACGCCGTCCTACCGGCGAGTTCGACGCGCACGTCGATCTGACGGTCGGCAACGCAAACGCGCGCGAGATCAATGCCGCGCTCGAAGGCAGCCTCGTGCCCGACAGGCTGTCAGCGCGCGTCGCGATCATGACCCGCAAGCACGACGGGCTGGTCGAGAACACCACCAAGGGAACATTCGTGTCGGTACCGGCCTGCCCGACGCCGATCCCGACCGGCGCAGTCTGCAACGTCAACAACATCACCGGCGCGGGCGTCGCGCATCCGACCGGCCCGATCTCGGGCATCGACAGGATCGTCATCCGCCCGACGCTGGTATTCACGCCCACGGACAGCGTCAAGCTGTCGCTGCTGACCCAGTACCAGGACTACGATGACGGCGGCGGCGTGGCGCGCGCGGTGTTCCCGGCCAACGGCATCATCCAGAACCAGCAGCGCCTCTGGGGCTACACCCCGCGACCCGGCAAGTACGAGACCAATGTCCAAAACACCGGCTACACGAAGATCGAGGCCTGGCATGCGATCGGCGAGCTCGAGTGGCAGCTCGGCGCCGGTACCTGGACCACGATCGCCGCGTACCGCGATCTGGAATACAAGGCCACTCTGCACGTCAGCGGCGACCCGTTCGATACGCTGGTGTTCCCGAACAACGTCGAGAAGGCGGACCAGCGCAGCGTCGAGACGCGCTTCAACGGCTCGTTCGGCGACAAGGTCGACTACCTGATCGGTGCATTCTGGCTCGACGCGGACGCCAACGTGCGCGAGCGCCGCGAGTCCCGCACCAATACCAGCACCGCGATCACCTACTTCGACTCGCCGTGGACTCAGAACTCGGAGTCCAAGGCCGTATTCGCGAACGTTGACTACAACTTCACCGACCAGTGGACCGCGTCGGCCGGCGTGCGCTACACCGAGGACGACAAGGAGATCTCGCTGCGGCCGCTCGTCAGCTGCGGTGCGACGCCGACCGGCTGCGATGCGCTGGCGGCCATCCCGGACTCGCGCAGCTGGTCCAATACCTCGCCTCGCTTCGTGCTGCGATACATGCCCTCGGACGACCTGAATTTCTACGCCAGCTTCTCGAAGGGCTACCGCGCCGGCAACTACAACGCCCGCGTCGGCACGGCGCAAGCGCTGCGCACGCCGGCAAACCCGGAGACCAACGAGTCGATCGAGCTGGGGTTCAAGGGCGAGTTCCTCGACCGCCGTTTGCGCACCAACCTCGCGATCTTCAATGCCGACTACACCGACATCCAGCGAACGGCGACGGTGCCCAACTCGGTGCCGTCGATCTCCACCCTGACCAACGCCGGCCAGGCGACGATCCGCGGCTTCGAGATCGACGCCTCCTGGCTGCCGGTCGAGTCGCTGCGCATCGATCTCGCGTACGGAAAGACCGATGCGAGCTACGATGAACTCGTCGGCGTCGTCTGCCCCTGCGGCGACAAGCTGGTGGCGACTGACCTCGACTTCGACAAGCTCGCACCGTGGACCGCGAGTATCGCGGCCACGTGGACCGTGAACGTCGGCGAAGGCGCCCTCGCCACCCGCGTTTCCTATGCGCGCCGTCCCGAGTACGACACGGACTTCCGCAATACCGTTGCGCTGCGCCAGCCGGCCTTCGGCCTGCTGGACGCGAGCATCGGCTATGAGGTGGGTCCGTGGAACTTCTCCGTGTTCGGGCGCAACCTCGAGAACAGCGAGTTCGTCGACATCGTCTCGCTCGGGCTTGGGTACCAGGCCTACGGTGGCCAGCCGCGCACCTACGGCATCTCGGTCGGTCGCGCTTTCGGGCGCGACTGAGGCACTCGCGTCACCTCCTTCGCTGGACCGCCCGTGACCGCATTGCTGGCACCTCCGGTCCCGCGAGCAGTCGTTGATTTTCGCCGTGCATCCAAGCTGTAGTGAGACGCCGCTGCGCAGCAGCGGCGCTTGCTTTGGCCGACTGCTGTCCACTGACCACCAAGCGCAGGCGCTTCGCAAGCCTGTGAGTATCTAGCGCGAGTCGATCGACAGCGATGAAGACGACCTCGAGCAATAGCCTGCTCATGTCAGAGTGACTCCATGTATGTATTTGGCGCCGTGGCAGTCGCGCAGGGAATTTTTTTGTGCGGCATGCTTTGGCTGCACGGTGGCGAGCGGCAGGCAAATCGCTGGCTGGCAATGGCGCTCGGCGCTTTTTCATTGGTCACGGCCAGCGATGTGCTGGTGCGCTCAGGTGCCATTGAGCAAGTGCCTCACCTGGCCTACCTGTTTGATTGGATGATCTTTCTCATTGGGCCGCTGATGTACCGTTACGTCGTTACGTTGACGAGCGATGCGCCGCTGACAAGGACCGCTGCACTGCTGCACAGCCTCCCCGCGCTGCTGCTGCTTGCTGTGCTCAGCCCGCTGTTCCTACAGACGGCTGCGAACAAGCTTCTGCTGGCCCGCACCGATATGCATGCGGTGCCGCGATTGGATCCGCTGCTTCTAGTGGCCGCGGCGCAGGTGCTGTGCTATTGGATTGCCTGTTTGGCACAACTGCGGCGTTTTCGTCGGCAGTTGACTCAGCAGTTTTCTAATCTCGAGGCGTTGAAAAGCGGTTGGTTGTCCTTGTTGCTCGCCGGCAACTTTTTACTGTGGGCGGCTTGGCTGGCCACACTCTTGTTTGGCAAACGCAGCGAGTGGATCGAGTCATTGGCAACGCCGATCGCCATATACGGTCTGGGCTATGTTGGCCTGCAAACTCCGCGCGTGTTCCAGACACCGGACAATGCAGCCGTTGCCGTCGCAGTGCCGAAATACGCCAAATCGGTGCTCGGACCCGGTCAGCTCGAAGCTTTGCAGCAGCGACTCATCGCATTCGTGAACCTGGAGAAGCCGTTTCTCGAAGATCGCCTGACTCTGGATGCGCTGGCGACGCGCTTGGCGATGCCGCCGCATCATTTGTCGCAGGTGTTGAGCCTCGGTATGAAGCAGAGTTTTTACGACTACATGAATGGTCATCGCGTTGCCGAGGTACAGCGTTGTCTGCTCGACCCTGCCTATGAGCGCCTGTCCATTCTGGACATTGCCCTGGCTTCGGGCTTCAGCTCAAAGGCGACCTTCAACGCTGTTTTCAAGAAACAAAGCGGCATGACACCGTCGAATTTCCGCGCCAAGCGGGGCAAGAACGTCTAGTCCGGCCGTCTGGGCGTCCAATCCACTGGGTTCGGACGACTGGCGAGAGCCGAGCGTTCGAAGCTGGGCTCGTTGAGGACGAGGAGTAGACGGTGCGCATTTCAAGAATTGATGTTCCATCGGTCGCCGTTTTGGCGGTCGTATTGCTGAGCGGTTGCCCCACAAAAGGTGGCGGCGGCAACGACTTGGCAACTCTGGTGTCAGCAACGGTACGCGACAGCGCCACTCCCGGAATGGCAGTCGCGCTCGTCAGCACCGACACGATTCGCAGTAGCGTTTCCGGCGTGCGCAAAGCCGGCGAGGCGACTCCGCTCGCCGCGACGGATCGATTTCATCTCGGCTCAAACATAAAGGCAGTGACCGCGACACTGGCCGCATTGCTAGTCGAAAGCGGTGTCATGCAATGGAGCACCACGCTGGCCGATGCCTTTCCGGAGCTGAGCGTCCGCACGCGTGCGGAATATCGTAACGTCACGCTGCAGCAACTGCTCGCACACCGTGGCGGATTTTTGCCTCTCACAGAGCCTGCGGAACTCCTACGACTGCCGACTCTTCCCAGCAACGATGTGTTGGCACGTCGCCAGCTGACGACCTGGCTACTTGAACAGCCCAGCGTCGCCACGCCGGGCCTGGCGTCCAAGTACTCCAATGCCGGATACGTCATCGCGGCGGCCATGATGGAGAAGAGAACTGGGCAGAGTTATGAGATTCTTCTCAACGAACTCATTCTGAGGCCACTTTCCATCACCCCGCAGTTCGATTGGCCGGCTGCCGGTGGCGCCGACCAGCCCTGGGGTCATGAGCGGGTTGGCAACCGCTGGATGCCCAACGACCCGCACGCTATCGACAACCAGTTTCCGCGTGCGCTTACGCCGGCAGGCAACATCAGCCTCAGTGTCACGGACTATGCGAAGTTCATTCAGGCGCAACTGCGCGGGCTGCGGGGCGCCGGCGGTAGCTTGTCCGCCGCCAGTTACAGGCATCTGCATACGCCGCTTGGCGAATTTGCGCTCGGCTGGATCGTGCGCGAATTGTCCGGCATTGGAACCAGCGCCCACGATGGCTCTGCCGGGACTTTTTATGCGCTCGCGGCTATTCAACCAGAACGCAATCGCGCTGTCGTTGTACTAGTCAACGCCCACAGTGACTCTGTAGCAAACACTGCCAACGCTCTCGCCCTGAAGATTCTGGAGTTAGCACCGTGAACACTGGTATGGCACGAATGCTTCTGATCGCCGCAACCGTTCTGGGTGGCATCAACGCCTGCACCAGTCTGCCCGGCATGCGCTCGGAAATAATCGACGGCGCACAGCAAGAATACTCCGTGCGCGGCAATGGTAGACCGGTTGTCGTACTCGAAGCCGGCCTTGGCGATGGCATGGATAGCTTCGCGTCCGTGTTCGAAGAGATCGGCAGCTTTGCAACGACCTTTGCTTACAATCGAGCTGGATATGGCCGAAGTGCGCGACGCCCAGAACCGCGCGATGGCGCAAGAGTGGTCAGCGAATTGCGAGCGGCGCTCGCACACGCGGGTTTGCAGCCACCCTACGTGTTAGTGGGGCATTCCCTGGGCGGCACCTTCATGGAGTTGTTCGCGCGCCAGCATCCCGATGAAGTCGCTGGGCTGGTGCTGATCGAATCACGTGCTGCCAGCATGACGCGCCGCTGCCGCGAGGCGCATTTGCTCGCCTGCGATCCGCCGAGACTATTGATTGCCGCTTTGCCGGGTGCGGCAGCAGCGGAATACGCCGCCAGCGATGCTACGTTCAAGCAGGTGGAGGACGCGGGGCCAATGCCCGCCGTACCGATGGCGGTACTCACAAGCACGCGGCCACGCTTGCTTGAAGGCCCGTCCTGGTCGGAGTTGTGGATGAAGACGCAACAGGAACTGGCCGCGCAATCGCCGCTCGGTAGACAGACCACCACTTGGGTTAGTGGCCACTACATTCAAAAGACCGAACCGCAGTTGGTCTCGAGAGCGATCCGGGAAGTCGTCGCGGCGGCCAGCAAGCCGTAACATCGGGCCACAACCGTCAAGTGCCAGCCCTGTGGTGCCGGGCTCTTGGGCTGGGCCGGTTGGCTGCGACCGGGTTCCAGGACGTGCTCAGTCGAGCGTATCCAGATGGGCCTTCGAGAACGGCCGCAGACTCAGCGCCGCACCGGATTGCACCCGATGCACCCAGTCGGGGTTCGCCAGCAGCGCCCGTCCCACCGCGACCAGGTCGAACTCCCCACTCTGCAACCGACGCTCCAGATCCTCCACCTGCTCGGGCGAGGCAGCCGCCTCCTGCTTGCCGCGTTCGGACTTGAAGTCGTTGCCGAGCGTGACCGAGCCGACGGCGATGGTCGGCTTTCCCGACAGGCGCCGGACCCAGCCCGCGAGGCCGAGATCGCTGACATCGAAGGCCGGCTCCCAGTAGCGCCGCGTGCTGCAGTGGAAGATGTCGACGCCGGCTTGCGCCAGCGGTTCGACGATCCGGCCGAGTTCCGCAGGCGTCGTCGCGATCCGGGCCGCATAGTCGAGCTGCTTCCACTGGGAAAGCCGAAACGAAACGACCAGGTCATCGCCGGCCTGGCGCCGGCACTCACCGACGAGCTCCAGTGCAAAGCGCAGGCGCCGCGGCAGGTCCCCACCGTATTCGTCAGTGCGGGAATTGGTGCCAGTCCACAGGAACTGGTCTGGCAGGTAGCCGTGCGCGCCGTGGATCTCGATCCCGTCGAAACCGATGCGCCGCGCCGCCGCGACCGCCTTGCCGAACGCAGCGATCGTGCGGTCGATGTCGTGCCCGGTCATCGCGCGACCGAGCGGACGACCCGGCGCGGCGCGACCGGAGGGGCTAAGGCGCGTCGGAGGTACCTCATGGCTGTCCGGCATGCCTATGATCGAGGGCTCGAACGCGCCGACGTGCCAGAGCTGCGCCAGGATCGGCGCGCCTTCCGCGTGGACGCCAGCGACCACCCGAGCCCAAGCTTCGAGGGCGTCGTGACCATAGAACCGCGGCACGCGCGCGCCGAAGCTGCCTTCCGGCGCTGGCGGCGATCCTTCGGTGATGATCAGTCCGGTGCCACCGGCCGCACGCCTGCGGTAGTACGCTGCAACAGCCGCGTCGGGCACCCCGCCAGGCGACTGCTCGCGCGTCATGGGCGCCATGACGACACGATTGCGCAATTCCA
>JAYTNX010000092.1:0-3812 GCA_043748075.1 Pseudomonadota bacterium | reverse complement strand
TTCGCGAATCGCAAGCCGAAGAACCGACGCAAGCAGGGCGAGACGCGCTGGCGCCTGCCGGCGATCGACTGGCGGCGGACCGCGATGTCGCTGTTCAGCGTGGCCACCGTCGCGGCCGGCGTCGCCGCGATCATCTGGGCGCTGGACCAACCGATCCAGCGCGTCGCGGTGGTCGGGCGGTTCCAGCGCGTCTCGCCGATGGACGTCGAACAGGCGGTCAAGCAGCGGGTGCGCGGTGCAGGCCTAGTCTCCATCGACCTCGCCGGCGTGCAACACGCGATCGAGAAGCTGCCCTGGGTCGACACCGCCAGTGTGCAGCGCGCCTGGCCGCGCGGCCTGCAGGTGGTGGTCACGGAGCAGGTGGCCGCGGCCCGCTGGGGCGCGAACGGCATCCTCAACGCCCGCGGCGAACTGTTCGCCAGCGAGTCGCGCCATATCCCGGCGGAACTGCCGCGCCTCGCCGGCCCTGCAGGCAGCGAACAGCCGGTGGCGCAGCGCTACTTCGCGATCCAGGGGCGGCTGGTCGAAGCCGGCATGCGCATCACGGCGCTGCAGCTCGACGCTCGCGGTGCCTGGCGGATCGACCTCGACAACGGCGTGCAGGTGCGGCTCGGCCGCCGCCAGGTCGACGAGCGCTTCGAACGCTTCGTCGCGGCGGCGCTGCGTCTGGTGACGCAGCGAGCCGTCGACATCGACTACGTGGATATGCGCTACACGAACGGCTTCGCAGTCGGCTGGAAGGGCGGGGCCGGTGGCACGCGAATCGCGGACGGATCGAGGCGCGATGGCGACGAGTTCCCGGGCGCCTGAGGCGAGCACAGCAGCAAGGACATGGCGAAGAAAACTGACAGACACCTGATCGTCGCGCTCGACATCGGCACCTCCAAGGTGGTGGCCCTGGTCGGGGAAATCGGCGCGGACAACAGCATCGAGATCATTGGCATAGGCTCGCAACCGTCACGCGGCCTGAAGAAGGGTGTGGTCGTCAACATCGAGTCGACCGTGCAATCGATCCAGCGTGCGATCGAAGAGGCGGAGCTGATGGCCGGCTGCGAGATCCACTCGGTCTTCGCCGGCATCGCCGGCAGCCACGTGCGCAGTCTCAACTCGCACGGCGTGGTGGCGATTCGCGACAAGGAAGTGAACGCTGCGGATGTGGATCACGTGATCGACGCGGCCAAGGCGGTCGCCATCCCGGCTGACCAGAAGATCCTGCACGTGCTGCCGCAGGAGTTCGTGATCGACGGCCAGGAGGGCATCCGCGATCCGGTCGGCATGTCCGGCGTGCGCCTCGAGGCCAAGGTGCACATCGTCACCGGCGCCGACAGCGCCGCGCAGAACATCGAGAAATGCATCCAGCGCTGCGGGCTCGCCGTCGACGACGTCGTGCTCGAGCAGCTCGCCTCGAGCTACGCCGTGCTGACCGACGACGAGAAGGACCTCGGTGTCTGCCTCGTCGACATCGGCGGTGGCACGACCGACATCGCGGTGTTCTCGCACGGCGCGATCCGCCACACCGCGGTGATCCCGATCGCCGGCGACCAGGTCACCAACGACATCGCGGTGTCGATGCGCACGCCGACGCAGTACGCGGAGGACATCAAGATACGGTACGCTTGCGCGCTTTCGCAGCTTGCCAATCCTGATGAAAGTATCGAAGTGCCGAGCGTCGGTGAACGCCCGGCGCGGCGCCTCGCGCGGCAGACACTCGCCGAGATCGTCGAGCCTCGCTACGAGGAACTCTTCGGCCTCATCCGCGAGGAACTGCGCCGCAGCGGGTTCGAAGAAGTGATCGCGGCCGGCATCGTCTTGACCGGCGGCAGCGCCAAGATGGAAGGCGCGATCGAACTCGCCGAGGAAATCTTCCATGTGCCCGTGCGCCTCGGCCTGCCCGCGGGCGTCAAGGGCCTCTCAGACGTGATCGCCAACCCGATCCATTCCACTGGCGTGGGGCTGCTGCTGTATGCGCGCGACCACGCCCTGCCCGGCAACCGCGGGCGCTCCTTCGGCGGCAACGCCAAGACCATGCTGGACCGGATGAAAAGCTGGTTCCAGGGCAATTTCTGACGACGACTTCCGACGACGACGACACGACGGGCTCTGACAGGCCCTTGAGAGACCAGACGAGACCAGATTCGACCACTTCATTTTTCGCAGGAGCCACGACTATGTTTGAACTCATGGATGCATACAGCCAGAGCGCCATCATCAAGGTGCTCGGCGTCGGCGGCGGCGGCGGCAACGCCGTCTCCCACATGGTCACCAGCGGCATCGAGGGCGTGGAGTTCATGTGCATCAACACCGATGCGCAGGCCCTCAAGCACTCCAAGGTGCGCACCGCGCTGCAGATCGGCGCCAACATCACCAAGGGCCTCGGCGCGGGTGCCGACCCCGAGATCGGCCGCCAGGCCGCGATGGAAGACCGTGACCGCATCATCGAGATGATCGAGGGCTGCGACATGTTGTTCATCACCGCCGGCATGGGCGGCGGCACGGGCACCGGCGCCGCGCCGATCGTCGCGCAGCTCGCCAAGGAGCTCGGCATCCTGACCGTGGCGGTCGTGACCCGGCCGTTCGAGATGGAAGGCGGCAAGCGCACGCTGATGGCCGACCACGGCATGACCGAGCTCAGCAAGCACGTCGATTCGCTGATCACGATCCCGAACCAGAAGCTGCTGACGGTGCTCGGTCCGAAGACCACGCTGCTGGATGCCTTCAAGGCTGCCAACCAGGTGCTGCAGGGCGCCGTGCAGGGCATCGCCGATCTGATCACCCGTCCGGGCCTGATCAACGTCGACTTCGCCGACGTGCGCACCGTGATGGCCGAGACCGGCATGGCGATGATGGGCTCCGGCGTCGGCACCGGCGAGAACCGCGCCCGCCTCGCCGCCGAGATGGCCGTCTCCTCGCCGCTGCTGGAGGACGTGAACCTCTCCGGCGCCCAGGGCATCCTGGTGAACGTGACCGCCGGCATGGACCTCGCGATCGGCGAGTTCCAGGAAGTCGGCGCGATCGTCAAGCAGTTTGCCTCGGAAGACGCCACCGTCGTCGTCGGCACCGTGATCGACCCCGAGATCACGAATGAACTGCGGGTCACCGTGGTCGCGACCGGCCTCGGTCGCCCGGCCCCGGCCGCGACGATGCGCACCATGACGCCGTCGCAGAAGGCCGTGTCGGGTTCGGGAATGCACGCCGCCGGCCTGCATGGTTCGGGAAAACACGGCGCGGGTGCCCAGGGCGCGAGCGGTTCCGGCGAGCCCGCGATGCGCGTCGTGCGCCGCTCGCCGCTGTCGCCGTCCGACTACTCGCACTTCGAGAAGCCGGCCGTGCAGCGCCGGGTGGCGGTCGGCGACGGGCTGCGTCCGGAGGCCGAGAGCGAGGACATCCTCGACATCCCGGCCTTCCTGCGTCGCCAGGCCGACTGAGTCGCGCCGGCCGTCGCGCCGGGGCGTAGACTCGGCAGTCAGGCTCCCGGGCGGCACCCTTCGTCAGCAGGGTGTCGCCCGCAGGATCAACACGCCATGGTCGGACAACGCACCCTCAAGAACACGATCCGCGCCACCGGGGTCGGCCTGCACACCGGCATGAAGGTGTTGATGACCCTGCGTCCGGCGGCGCCGGACACGGGCATCGTGTTTCGCCGCACCGACCTTGCCGAGCCGGTCGACATCCAGGCGCATGCCGAGAACGTCGGCGACACGCAGCTCGGCACCTCGCTGGTCAAGGGCGACGTGCGCGTCTCCACGGTCGAGCACCTGCTGTCGGCTTTCGCCGGCCTCGGCATCGACAACGCGATCGTCGAGGTCAGCGCG
>JAYTNX010000091.1:0-7153 GCA_043748075.1 Pseudomonadota bacterium | reverse complement strand
CAGGATCGTGGAACCGTCCTTCGCGGTGTTGACGAGGATGTTCCACTCGAGGAAGTAGGGCGTGTCGCCGACCTCGTCATAGACCGGCGCGCCGGCGATGATGCCTTCGAAATCGTGCGGGAAGCGCTGCGCTTCGATCATCGCCTGGCGACCGCCGGTCGAGCAGCCGTTGAAATAGTTGCGCGAGGCGGCGCTGCCGTAGAACGTCTTGATGAGTTCCTTGGCGACGACCGCCGTCAGGTGCGTGGCGCGATAGGCGAAATCGACTTGTCCCTGCAGGTTGTTGTAGCCGAACAGCCAGCCGCCGCCCTTGTGGCCCATGTCGGTATTGACCACCGCATAGTGGCGCACCAGCGCCGGATCGATCCGGTCTTCGAGGTAATTGCCGCAGGGTCCGCCGCAGCCACCCATCATGAACTTGCCGTTCCAGTTTGTTGTCGGCATGCGCAGCAGGAACCCGACCGTGGGCGCGATCACTCCCTCGACGCGGCAGATTTCTGGCAGGTCGTCGTCGGCGGCGCCGTGGCTACCGCCCGCGGGCACGATGCGCGCCGAGTTGATCGACGCCGGAGCGTCCGGGATCAGCACGAACCGCGCGCCGTTCTCGGGGCTGCGCAGCGCATTGCAGGCTCCTGCGGCATCGACGAGCGTCGGTGCCGGAGCAGCCGGCGCGAGGGCGGACGGCGCGGGCGCGGCCTGCGCTCCGCACGGGGCCAGCAGGATCGAAACCGCCCATGCCAGTCGTATGTGTTTCATGTGCCTGCCCCTGGATCGCCGTTGTTCGGGTGGAGAGGATCTTCACTCCGGAGAGGGCGCGCATCCAGCGCGGGGTCGCGAAGACATGGCTATGAGGCGACCGCCCGAGCGGGCAGGCGTTGACCCTGAGTTCCATGGAACCTATATTTAATAAATGGTTCTACAGGTCTCAAAGCCGACCGCCCGGGCCGACGCCGCCGTCGACCCGGGCGGCGTGCTGACCAAGGCGGTGGTCCGCGCGGCGGCGCTGCTGGGCCTATCGCAGCTGCAGCTCGCCGAGGTGCTGGGTGTCTCCCGTCCGACGGTCACGCGGATGGGCCTCGGCACCTATCTTCTCGCGCCGGCGCAGCCCAAGAGCTGGGAGCTCGGTACCCTGTTCGTGCGGATGTTCCGCGCCCTCGACGCCCTGGTCGGCCACGACGAGGCGGCGCGACGCTGGCTGGAAGGCGCGAACACCGATCTGGGCGCGCGCCCCGTCGAGTTGATCGCCAGCGCCGAAGGGCTGGTGCGGGTGGTTCACTACCTCGACGCTCATCGCGGCCGGTTGTGACTCCCGCCACGATCGAGCGGGCCATGGGGCGGAGTCTCGCCGCGCCACGCGCGCGGCGCTCGCTGCTGCTGTGGCGCGCGGTGGAAGCGCAGCACGTGGTGTCCACCCAGGTACTGGTCGATACGCTCGACGAGCAGGCCGAACTGGAGCGCATCCTGGGCGCCGCAAAGCCGGAGCTGGAGCGCCCGAACGCCCTGCACTGGCTGCTCTACACGCCGCTACGCTCTCCGCCGCTGCCGTCGGGCTCGCGCTTCCGCGGCGTGGCGGATCCGGGCGTCTGGTATGGCGCGGAGACCGAACGCACGGCCTGTGCCGAGTTGGGTTATTGGCGCTGGCGCTTCCTGCTTGCGAGTCCGGAACTCGACGCTCTGGCGGCGCGGCCGCAGAGTGTGTTTCGCGCCAAGCTGCGTGGCGAGACGCTCGACCTGCGGCAGCCGCCATGGCTCGCGGCGCGCGCACGCTGGACCGACGGCGAGGACTACTCGGCGTGCCAGGAGCTTGCCCGGCAGGCGCGTACCGCCGGCGTCGCGATCCTGCGCTATGAGTCGGTGCGCGATCCGCACCACGCCGGCAGTGGCGTGGTGCTGTCGATCGGCGCGTTTGCCGCGCCGCAGCCGACGGCCCTGCAGACCTGGCTGCTGGAGGTGCGGCGCGAGCGCGTCACCTGGACGCCCGCGTCGCCGCTCGCGACCGCACGCTTCGAGTTCCGTTTCGCGCGCGCGGCGCGGTAACCTCGCGTCAGTCGTCGACCAGGAAGCTGCGCAGCTGCTCGCTGCGGCTCGGATGCCGCAGCTTGCGCAGGGCCTTCGCCTCGATCTGCCGGATGCGTTCACGGGTGACGTCGAACTGCTTGCCGACTTCCTCGAGGGTGTGGTCGGTGTTCAGATCGATGCCGAAACGCATGCGCAGCACCTTGGCCTCGCGCGGCGTCAGCTGCGCGAGCACCGAATGCGTGGTCTCGCGCAGGGATTCCATCGTGGCCTGGTCGATCGGCGAGGCGACGGAAGTGTCCTCGATGAAATCGCCGAGGTGCGAATCCTCGTCGTCGCCGATTGGCGTCTCCATCGAGATCGGCTCCTTGGCAATCTTGAGGACCTTGCGCACCTTGTCTTCGGGCATCTCCATGCGCACCGCCAGCTCGTCCGGCGTCGGCTCGCGGCCCATCTCCTGCAGCATCTGCCGCGAGATGCGGTTCAGCTTGTTGATGGTCTCGATCATGTGCACCGGGATGCGGATCGTGCGCGCCTGGTCGGCGATCGAGCGCGTGATGGCCTGGCGGATCCACCAGGTCGCATAGGTCGAGAACTTGTAGCCGCGGCGGTATTCGAACTTGTCGACCGCCTTCATCAGGCCGATGTTGCCTTCCTGGATCAGGTCGAGGAACTGCAGGCCGCGGGTGGTGTACTTCTTCGCGATCGAGATCACGAGGCGCAGGTTGGCCTCGACCATCTCTTTCTTTGCGCGCCGCGCCTTGGCCTCGCCGATCGAGACCTCGCGATTGATGTCCTTGATCTCGGAAATCGAGAGGTGGTGCACGACCTCGAGACCGGCGAGCACCAGTTGTCGTTTCTCGATCTCTTCCTGGAACCTCGCGAGCGGCGCGGAATACTTCTTGCCCGCCTTCACGTGTTTCGCCAACCACTTGTTGCTGGTCTCGTTTTTCGGGAAGGTTGTGATGAAGTCCTTGCGCGGCATGCCGGCGTCGCGCACGGCCAGACCCATGATTTCCTTCTCGAGCTGGCGTATCGCGTTGATGTGCGTGCGCAGGTTGCCGATCAGCGCCTCGAACATGCGCGGCGCCAGCTTCAGCTCCATGAACTCGTCGCTGAGCTTCTTGCGCAGCTTGATGATCTTCGGGTCATCGGTGCCGATCTTCTCCAGCGAGCTCAGCAGCTGGGCGTAGAGCTTGGCGATCGAAGCGAAGCGGCGTGCGGCTTCTTCGGGATCCGGGCCCGTGTCGACGGCTTCCTCGCTGTCGTCGCCGTCTTCCGTTTCCTCGTCGTCCGTTCCGGGCGCGGCCGGTGCAGCCGCGACGTCGACCTTGGTCGGGTTCTGCGGCTGCGCAATCACGTCGGGCGCATTCGGGTCGATGAAACCGACGATGATGTCGGCGAGACGGCCCTGGCCGTTCTTCACGGGCTCATAGGCCTTGAGCAGGAACTCGAAAGTCGGCGGATACATCGCGACCTGCGCGCGCACCGAGTCGAGGCCTTCCTCGATGCGCTTGGCGATGCGGATTTCTCCCTCGCGCGTCAGCAGCTCGACGGTGCCCATCTCGCGCATGTACATGCGCACCGGATCGGTGGTGCGTCCAAGCTCGGCGTCGAGCGCGGCCAGCGCGGCGGCGGCTTCCTCGATCGCCTCCTCGTCGGAGGGCGCCGCCGGCTCGGCCGCCAGCAGCGACTCGCTGTCCGGCGCCTTCTCGTAGACCGGAATACCCATGTCGTTGATCGTGTTGACGATCTCTTCGATCTGCTCGGGATCGACGATTTCCGACGGCAGATAGTCGTTGACCTGCGAATAGGTGAGGTAGCTCTGCTCCTTGCCGAGCGCGATCAGCTGCTTCAGCTGCGACTGGCGGTCTTCGGGCATTGCGGTCAGTGCGCGCGCGGGCAGCACGATCGGCTTCTTGCCTTCCGCCGCGGCTTCGCGGGCGGCGGCCTTCTGTTCCTTGGTTGGTTTTTCTGCGGTTGGTTTTTCTGCGGTTGGTTTCACCGCGGTTGGTTTCACCGCGGTGGGCTTTTCGCCGGCCGGTCCGACACCGGCGGTCTTCGCGCCTTCGACCGGCTTGGCCGCCAACTTCAGGTCGACGGGCTTGCCTGCGGCGACCGGCGCGGGCGCGACCTTGCGCGCCGCGGGAGCGGAGGACGCAACGGCGCGTGCCGGGGCGGGCGTGGGGCTCGCCGTTATCGGGCTGCTCTTGGCAGCGCCGGACTTGCCCGGCAGGGCCTTGGGCGCGGGGACCTTGCTCGAAACGACCTTCGCGGGAACAACCTTCGATGGAACGACCTTGGCTGGGATGACCTTGGCATGAACAGTCTTGGTTGCGACGACCTTCGCGTGCGCAGCCTTGGCGGGGACCACCACTGGCGCCACCTTCTTGAGGGTGGCGCTCCGGGCCGCCGCGACAGCGGGCGATTTGCCGTGGGCTGCCTTGTTCGGATGCGCCTTGCCGGCGTGGGACCTGTCGGCATGAGCCTTGTCTGAATGGGACCGGGCAGCATGTCCAACCGCTCTCACCGGTGCAGCCGTCTTTTTCGCGGGCGAACGCGCCAGCGCGCGCGAGGCGGCACCGGACTTCTTGCTGGCGGAGGTCTGGGGCTTGGGCTTACGTGTCATGGGTAAGGACTTCCGGCGTGCAGCGGGCCTCGCCCCGGCCGGGAGACCGGCGGGAACAACGAGGCTGTTTGAGGAAACTCTGAATCATACTGAGACGGCGCAGTTCCCGCCAGATTCAGCGCCGCGACTTGGGGCTCGCAGGGGGCGCGCCGGGACGATGGCGGGACGCCATGAGTTGCTGAAGTTCGGCCCGTTCTTCAGGGGAGAGTCCACGCTCACGCTCCTGGGCGAGCAGCGCGTCGAGGCGCCGCATGCCGCGTTCGGTCGCCATGCGGTCGATCGCGGTCTCGAGCTCCCGCAATGCGGCCTTTTCGTCGGGAATCAAGGACTCCACATTGGCGAGTCGATCGAACCGCTCGTACTCGGGCTGGTCGCGCCAGCGCTCGAGCAATTGACCGCTGGACGTGCAGGGTCGTTCCCTCAAGTCCGCCAGCAGGCGGCGCAGGATGTCGGCCCCGGGTTCCTCGAGCTGATCGAGCGCGGCGACCCGCTCGGCCGACAACAGTGTTGCGGTCCTGGGATGGTGAACGAGCATCAGCGCAGCCTGGCGCATCAGGCTGCCGCGACCGCTCGACTGGGGCGTACGTCCACCGCTGCGTTGGTTCCCCGCACGGCGCGGCGTCGGCGTACCCCACGCGCCACCGCCGCCGGTACTGATCGATCGGCCGTCCCCATTGCCCGCGTTGACGGTGCCGCTGACGCCGCGATTCTCGGCTGCGGCGGCCCAGAGTTCGCGCAGCCGCTCGGCGGGCAACCGGATCGGCTCGGCCAGGCGGGCGATCAGCAGCTCGCGGTACACGCCGGGGGGCACTTTCGCGACCAGCGGCCGGGCCGCCTCGGCGAAACGTGCGCGGCCGTCAGCGTGCACCAGGTCGACCTCAGCCGAGAGCTCCTGCACCAGGTATTCGGAAAGCGGCATCGCGCCGTCGAGCCGCGCCTCGAAGGCTTCGCGACCTTCCTCGCCAACCAGCGAGTCGGGGTCGTGACCCTCTGGCAGGAACAGGAAACGGATCTCGCGACCCTCGCGCGCCTCGGGCAAGGCGTTGTTCAGCGCGCGCCAGGCCGCGGCGCGGCCAGCGCGATCGCCGTCGAATGCGAATACCACTTCGCCCACGAGACGGAAAATCCGCTTCAGGTGTTCGGGTGTCGTCGAGGTGCCCAGCGTCGCGACCGCATTGGTGATGCCGGCCTGGTGCAGCCGTACCGTGTCCATGTAGCCCTCGACCACGATCAGCCGGCGCAGCGGCGCGCGCGACTGGCGCACTTCGTAGAGGCCGTAGAGCTCGCGGCCCTTGTGGAACAGCGGCGTCTCGGGCGAATTGAGGTATTTCGGCTCGCCCTGGTCGAGCACGCGTCCGCCGAAGGCGATCACCCGGCCGCGCGCATCGCGGATCGGGAACATCAGGCGGTCGCGGAAGCGGTCGTAGAAGCCGTCGCCTCCCTGCGCCTGACCCGCGTCGCGCTCGATCACGAGGCCGGTCTCGGCGAGCGTGCGTCGGCTCGGCTCGTCGACGCCGAAGCGGCGCAGCACGTCGTTCCAGGCGTTTGCGGCGTAACCGATCAGAAAGCGATCGAGCGTCGCGGCCTCGAGGCCGCGCTTCGCGGCGTAGTCGCTGGCACGGCGGTCGGCCTGCAGCGCCTGCGCCCAGTGGGCGGCGACGCGCGACATCATGGCGTAGAGCGGCTCGCCCGCCGCGCGGCTCTCTTCGGCGCCGCCGCCGGCTTCGCGCGGGATGTCGACGCCGGCGCGTGACGCCAGTTCCTCCACCGCTTCAGGGAAGCTCAACCGGTCGTGGTTGATCAGGAAGCCGAGCACGGTGCCGTGCGCGCCGCAACCGAAGCAGTGATAGAACTGTTTGTCCGGGCTGACCCAGAACGACGGCGACTTCTCGTCGTGGAACGGGCAGCGGGCCTTGTATTCGCGGCCGGATTTCTTGAGGGGCACGCGCGAGCCGATCAGCTCCACGATGTCGCTGCGCGCGACCAGATCGTCGATGAAACTCTGGGGAATGCGCCCGGCCATCGGCGCAAGCGTCGCCGTCAGCCGCCGAGGCGGGCCTTGATGCGGCCGCCGACCACGCCCATGTCGACGCGCCCCGCCGCCTTGCCCTTCACCAGCGCCATGACTTTGCCCATGTCCTTGACGGACGCGGCGCCGGTCTGCGCGATCGCCGCGGCGATCAGCGCGTCGATCTCCGCTTCGGTGAGCTGGGCGGGGAGATAGGTCTGCAGCGTCACGATCTCGGCATTTTCCTTCGCGACGAGGTCAGCGCGACTGCCGGCTTCGAACTGCACGATGGCTTCGCGCCGCTGCTTGATCATCTTCTCGAGGGTCGCAATGACCTGGGAGTCGTCGAGCACGATGCGCTCGTCGACTTCGCGCTGCTTGATGGCCGCCTGGAGCATGCGGATATGGCCGAGGCGCTCCTTGTCGCCGGAGCGCATCGCCGCCTTCATGTCTTCAGTGATGCGGTCGCGGAGCGACATTCTCAACCGACCGCAGGCTCA
>JAYTNX010000090.1:0-67907 GCA_043748075.1 Pseudomonadota bacterium | reverse complement strand
CCTCGAAGTTCGAGCCGCTGGTCAGCACCAGCATTGAGGCGGCGCCCTTGCCCGCCGCGAGCTTTCAGATGCTGATGGACCCGGCGACACTGCGCGACGGCTTCAAGCCGACCGGCAAGCGCTACGCGCTCGCTGCGCGAGTCACGGGCAACGTGCGCACCGCATTTCCCGACGGGCCACCGGCCGCGGCGTCGACCGGCGCCGCCGCACCACGCACCGGCTCTCGCAAGCCGTTGAACCTGATCGTGATCGCCGACACCGACCTGCTGTCGGACTTTCTCTGGGTCCGGCAGCAGAATCTCTTCGGCCAGCGTGTCGCCCAGGCCTGGGCCAACAACGGCGACCTCGTCTGGAACGCCCTCGACAACCTCGCGGGCAGCAACGACCTGATCAGCATCCGGGGCCGCGCGAGCTTCACGCGACCGTTCGATCGCGTCGAGGCGCTGCGCCGCTCCGCCGAGGATCGCTTCCGCGCCCAGGAACAGGAGCTGGAGCAGCAACTGCAGACCACCGAGCAGAAGCTCGCGGCACTCGAGAGCGGCCGCGCCGAGTCGTCGGAGGTGCTGCTGACGCCCGCACAGGAGGGCGAGCTCGAACGCTTCCAGCAGGAGAAGCTGCGTATCCGCAAGGGCCTGCGCGACGTGCGCCTGCAGCTCGACCAGGACATTCGCGCGCTCGGCAACGAGCTGAAGTTCACCAATATCGTGATCGTGCCGCTGATATTCGCAGGTCTCGCACTATTGGTGGCCTTTTGGCGTCGACGCCGCCAGGCAGCGATCGCGATGCTGCGGCACGACAAGGAAGCCCTGCCGGCGATGGCGGGGCAGCCCGACCCATGACACCGATCCGCCTCGCCCTGCTGGCGCTCGCCGCACTGCTCGCGACCGGAGGCGCGTTCTGGTTGTCCTCGCAGCGCCATCTCGAACGCGCGGTCCGCAGCGGCGATCCGCTGCTGCCGGCACTGCGCGGCGCCGTCAACGACGTCATCGAGATTCGCGTCAGTCGCGGCGACGGTTCGCAGGCCACGCTGCAGCGCGGCGCCGACGGCTGGACGGTGCTGGAGCGCCGCTACCGCGCCGATGCGGGCAAGGTCCGCAAGCTCCTGCTCGACCTCGCGGCGCTGCAGATCGTGGAGGAGAAGACCCACGATCCCGCTCGCTATGCGGTGCTGGGGGTCGAAGACGTCGCTTCCGCCACCGCGACCGGTACGCGCGTCGACGTCAAGCGCGGCAGCGGTGCCATCCAGAGTCTCATCGTCGGCAAGGGCAACGGCTCGCGCGAGTCCTATGTGCGCGTGGCCACCGCGAAAGCGAGTTTCCTGGCGCGACCGCAGGTCGCGCTGGAGGCGAGCCCTTCGCGCTGGCTGGACACCACACTGCTGGACGTCGATGCCGCACGAATCCGCCGGGTCGTGCTCGAGCCGGCGGGCCAGTCGGCGCGCACGCTCGAAGGCGCGCGGCTGCCGCCCGCGCTGGCCGGTGCGCTGAAGGGTCTGGCGCTCGAGGATTTGCGCGCCCGCGCACTGGAGAAGTCCGGACCGGGTTCGAAGACTCCAGCGCCGCAGCGGGCGCAATTCGTCACCTCGGAGGGTCTCACCATCGGCGTCGAGGGCCGCGAGGATGGCGGCCGTCGCTGGATTGCGCTGACGGCGATGGCCGGCCCGGCCGCCGCGAACGCCACGACGGCCACGACGACCGCCCGGACGACGACCGTCACGTCCCCCGCGCCAGCCCCGGCGGCGCCAGCCCCGGCGGACCCGGCAGCGGAAGCGCGACTGCTCGCGCAACGCTTCGAAGGTCGCGAGTTCGAGATCCCGGCCTACCGCTACGCAACGCTATTCGAGGCCTCGCCGGCGGCGCCTTAGGGCTGTTGGGGAGGGGTGAGGTCCTACCGCGTCCGCGCGAGCAGCGTCAGCGCCGCCGCCGCCAGCAATCCGGTGGGCATCCAGGCCAGCAGGACCGGATCGAGGTCGAACACGATCGCACCACTCTCCAGCATCCGCTGCATGAGGAAGAATGCGATCCCGATCAGCAGCCCGACGGTGGTGCGGGCACCGCCGCCCGAGGAGCGCAGCGAGCCGAACACGAACGGTACCGCGACCAGCACGCCGAACAGCACGGCCACCGTGCGCGCGATACGCGACCAGAACGCGAACAATGGTTCGCGGATGTCGAGACCGTTCGTCTGCAGGTGCCGGATCAGCCGGTATAGCGTGGCCGAGGGCAGCTGGCTCGGGGCGGTGGCCGCAATGCCGACGAATTCGGCGCTGACGTTCGACTCGAGGGACCGCGACGCCACGCGGCTGGCGGCCACGCGGTCCCCCTCGAAACGCGATTCGGCGTACTCCGAAAGCCGCCAGCCACCGGCGGGGTCGGCGGTCGCGGACGCCGCGCGGCCCATCGCCTTCAGGCGGTGCTCGGCATCGAGCTCGAAGACCATCATGCCGCCGAACTCGGCATCCCCCGACTGCCGCTCGACATTGACCAGCAGGTCGCCGTCGCGTACCCATGCGCCACCGCTGCCAGCGAAGCTGACGTTGTCGAACTTGCCGAAGGCCTTCTGCTGGCGCGCGAGCTGCTGCATCGGCGGCGCCAGCACCTCTCCGAGCAGCGCACCGCAGGCCGCCAGCAGCACGCCAGCCACCAGCCCCGCGCGCGCGATGCGCCAGACCGACATGCCTGCGGCGCGCATCACGGTCAGTTCGCTGCCGCGCGCCAGCGCGCCGAGCCCGACCAGCGTGCCGATGAGGGCACTGATCGGCAACAGTTCCCAGGCCTGCTGCGGCAAGTTCAGCAGCACGAAGCCGAGCGCATCAAGCGCGGTATAGCGCCCGACGCCGATGTCGTCCTGCTGACCGATGAACAGGAACAGGCCGCCGAGCGTCAGGAACACCGCCATCACCATCAGCACGGCGCCGAGGATCGAGCGCAACAGGTAGCGGTCGAGCAGGGTCACGCGGGCAGCGGCCCGTCACGATGCCGCCAGCGCGCAGCCCATCCCGGCGTGAGCAGGAACACCAGCGTCAACGCCACCAGAACCGCGTGCACCCACCACAGCCCGAGCGCCTCGGGCACGCTGCCACGTTCGATCCAGACCTTGGCCGCAGACGCCAGACTGACGTAGAGGAAATAGATCACGATCGCCACCCACACCCGCGAATAGCGACCCTGGCGGGGGCGCAGCCGCGACAGCGGGATCGCAAGCAGCGTCAGGGCTATCGCCATTACCGGCAACGCGACACGCCAGTGCAGTTCCGCGCGCTCCTCGAGATCGTCGGAGGCCATCAACCTCGCCGTCTGCGCCGCCTCGAGCGGCAGGTCGGAGGCGTCGAGTTCCGGGATCCTCACCGGGATCACGTTTTCGCGGAAACGCACGATACGGAACTGTGCCTTGCCGGGCACGCCCTCGTAGCGCTCGCCGTCGTAGAGCGTCATGGTGTGCAGCGAGCCATCCGCCGAGATCGTGTGCCGCGCCCGCCGGGCCACCGCGATCTCGTAGCGATTGCCGCGGTTGCGCTTGACGAACACGCGCTCCAGCGCGCCGTCCGCTGTCGCGGACTCCGCATAGACGACGGTGCTGCCGCCACCGAAGCTTCGAAACTTGCCCGGCGCGATCGCCGCGAACTGACCGGCGCGTGCCGCCTCGTTGCGCAGGTCGAAGACCCGCGCTGCAGCCGAGGGCGAAACGAACAGCGTCAGCCAGGCGAGCGTCGCGGTGACCACGACGGTCAGGGCGAGGATTGGCCCGTAGATGCGCGACGGCCCGACCCCGCAAGATAACGCTGCCGCCATCTCGCTGTCGTGGTACAGCCGACCGAAGGCCAGCACCACCCCGAGCAGCAGACCGACGGGGAGCAGTACCGCGAGGTTCTGCAGTGCGCTGAGACCGATCAGCTCCAGCACCACTCCGCGCGGGTACTGGCCGGACGCGGCGCGATCCAGCACGCGGGCCACCTGGTTGGTCAGCAGGATCACCAGCAGCACGGCGGTGACGCCGAGCCAGCTCGAGATCACCTGGCGAAGGATGTAGCGATCGAGGATACGGCCCAAGGCCAGCGATTCCCGGTTCGGATAGAATGAACGATCGGATGGACCCCGCTAAGTTAGAGCACCGGGCGCCGCGCCTCAATGGCCGCGGCCCCTGCCGGTGCGGAGACCCCTCATCATGCAGTTCGATGTTTTCTCGAAGCCGCTCGCCCAGCTACAGGTCGATTGCCTCGTCATCGGAATCCACCTGGGCACCGACGACCGGAGCGAACTCGGCGACGACGCCCGGCTGCTCGATCGGGTCTCCGATGGCGCCCTGGCGCGCGTCCTCGCACACGGCGACTTCCCGGGCCGCGCGGGCGAGACGCTGCTCGTGCCCGGCCTGCCCAAGGTCAAGGCGACCCGCATTCTGCTGGTCGGGCAAGGTCCTCGCGCGTCACTGTCCCGGCGCAGCTGGCGCAAGGCGCTGCACTCGGCGATCGCGGCGCTCGCCCGTACCCAGGTGCGCAGCGCCGCGCTGGCGCTGACGCGGCCGACGTCGCGCGAGCTCGACGACTACCACTTCGGGCGCGCTGCCGCGGCAATCACCGGGGCCGCGCTCTACCGCATCAATGACCTCAAGACCGGCAAGCAGCCGAAGGCGCCCGTGCTCGAGCAGCTGAAGGTCGGTCCAGTCCGCGCCCAGGGCGCCGCCGCCGTGCGCCGCGGGCTGCTGCACGGCCACGCAGTCGGGCTCGGCGCGCGCACCATGCGGGACCTCGCCAACCTGCCCGCCAACGTCTGTACCCCCACCTACCTCGCGAAGCGGGCCGAGGAAATTGCCTCGCGATACCCGAGCGTCAGCGTACGCGTGCTCGACGAGGACGCGATCCGCAAGGAAAAAATGGGGTGTTTCCTCGCCGTGACCCAGGGCAGTGAGCAACCGCCGCGATTCATCGTGCTCGAGCACAAGGGTGGACGCACCAGGCGGCCGCCGGTGGTGCTGGTTGGCAAGGGCATCACCTTCGACACGGGCGGCATCTCGTTGAAGGACCCGGGCAGCATGGACGAAATGAAGTTCAACATGTCCGGCGCCGCCGCGGTGCTCGGCGCGCTGACCGTCGCCGCCGAGCTCGCGTTGCCGTTGCACGTCGTGGCCCTCGTCCCCACCTGCGAGAACATGCCGAGCGGCCGCGCGATCAAGCCCGGCGACATCGTCACCAGCGCGGCGGGGCTGACGGTCGAGATCCTCAATACCGACGCCGAGGGTCGCCTGATCCTCTGCGACGCCCTGCACTACGCGCGTCGCTTCGAGCCGGAAGCGGTCGTCGACGTCGCGACGCTGACCGGCGCCTGCGTGGTGGCGCTCGGCGCGCACCACACCGGCGTGATGTCGAACGACGACGCGCTCGCGTCCGAACTGGTCGATAGCGGCCTGCGCGCCGACGATCGCGCCTGGCGTCTGCCGCTGACCGAGGAATACGGCGAGCAGCTGAAGAGTAATTTCGCCGACTTCGCCAACGTCGCGGGCCGCGACGGCGGCGCCATCACCGCCGCCGCGTTCCTGGCGAAATTCACGCAGGGCTTGCGCTGGGCGCACCTCGACATCGCCGGTTCCGCCTACCTCGGCGGCGCGCAGAAGGGCAGCACCGGACGCCCGGTCGGACTGCTGTCCGATTTCCTGATTCGCCGCGCCGCTCGCTGATTTGCGGCGCGGACGCGCCCGGTGCCGCCCGTCGAGCCGGCCGCCAGACCGTGACCGACCGGCCGCTATACTCTTCGCCCGCTTCACCGGACCGCGAATTCATGGACAAGGTTTATTCGCCGCAGGACATCGAGCGGCGCCTGTACGATCGCTGGGAGCGCGCCGGATGGTTCGAGCCGCGCGGCGGCGCCTCGCCGGCCCCGGGCTCATCCCCCGATTCAGGCGACGCTCCACGCTATTGCATCGTGATCCCGCCGCCGAACGTCACGGGCACGTTGCACATGGGCCATGCGTTCCAGGACACCGTCATGGACACGCTGACGCGCTACCACCGCATGCGCGGCGAGGCGACGCTGTGGCAACCGGGCACGGACCACGCCGGCATCGCCACACAGATGGTGGTCGAGCGCCAGCTCGCGGCCGAGGGCAAGCGGCGCACCGACTTCACTCGCGAGGCGTTCGTCGAACGCGTCTGGGAATGGAAAGCCCGCTCCGGTGGCACGATCGCCCACCAGCTGCGCCGGCTCGGCGCTTCGGTCGCCTGGTCGCGCGACCGCTTCACGATGGACGAGGGCTTGTCCAAGACCGTCACCGAAGTGTTCGTTCGACTGCACGATGAAGGCCTGATCTACCGCGGCAAGCGGCTGGTCAACTGGGATCCGGCGCTGCTCACCGCAGTGTCCGACCTCGAGGTGCTCAAGGAAGAGGAAGACGGCTGGCTCTGGCACCTGCGCTATCCGTTCGCCGACGGCAATGGCCACGTCGTCGTCGCCACCACCCGGCCCGAGACGCTGCTCGGCGACGTGGCGGTCGCTGTAAACCCGGGCGACGAGCGCTACGCAGACAGCGTCGGCCGGATGCTGCAGCTGCCGCTGGCAGGGCGCGAGATCCCGCTGATTGCCGACCCGCATGCCAGCGCCGAATTCGGCTCGGGTTGCGTCAAGATCACGCCTGCGCACGATTTCAACGACTACGCCGTCGGCCAGCGGCACGGCCTGCCGCAGATCAACATCTTCACGCCGACGGCGACGCTCAACGACGCGGTGCCCGAACGCTTTCGCGGCCTCGACCGCTTCGAGGCCCGCAAACGCATCGTGGCCGAACTCGATCAGCTCGGGCTGCTGGAAAAGACCGACAAGCACCGCCTCAGCGTCCCGCGTGGCGATCGCTCCAACGCCGTGATCGAGCCCTATCTCACCGATCAGTGGTACGTGAAGGTGGAAGCGCTCGCCGGTCCCGCGATCCGCGCCGTCGAGAGCGGCGCGATCCGCTTCGTGCCCGACAACTGGTCGAAGACCTATTTCGAGTGGATGCGCAACATTCAGGACTGGTGCATCAGCCGGCAGCTGTGGTGGGGCCACCGCATTCCCGCCTGGTACGCGCCCGACGGCGCGTTCTATGTGGGCCGCAGCGAAGCCGAGGTGCGCGCGAAGCACGGCCTGTCCGCCGACCTGCCGCTGCGCCAGGACGAGGACGTGCTCGACACCTGGTTCTCCTCGGCGCTGTGGCCGTTCTCGACGCTCGGCTGGCCGGAGCAGACGCCCGAGCTGCGGCAGTTCTACCCGACCTCGGTGCTCGTGACCGGCTTCGACATCATCTTCTTCTGGGTTGCCCGGATGATCATGATGGGACTGAAATTCACGGGAGACGTGCCGTTCCGCGAAGTCTACGTGCATGGCCTGATCCGCGATTCCGAAGGGCAGAAGATGTCGAAGTCCAAGGGCAACGTGATCGACCCGCTGGATGTGGTCGATGGCATCGCGCTGGAACCGCTGGTCGCCAAACGCACCACCGGCCTGATGCAGCCGCACCTGGCGTCCGGCATCGAGAAGAGCACGCGCAAGGCCTTTCCGGAAGGCATCGCCGCCTACGGCACCGACGCGCTGCGCTTCACGTTCGCTTCGATCGCGACCCAGAGCGCAGACCTGCGCTTCGACGTCGCGCGCGTTGCCGGCTACCGCAATTTCTGCAACAAGCTATGGAACGGCGCGCGCTTCACCCTGATGTCGCTGGAGAATGCCGAAGGCCAGCCGCTCGACCCGGCGCTGCTGACCGGCCCGGTCGACTACACCGTCGCCGACCGCTGGATCCGCTCGCGGCTCGGCCACACCCTCCACCAGGTCGAGCAGGCCTTCGCGGAATACCGTTTCGACTTTGCGGCCACCGCGCTGTACGAGTTCACCTGGTACGAGTTCTGCGACTGGTACCTCGAGCTGACCAAGCCGGTGCTCCAGGGCGAGGACGTCGACGATTCGCTTCGGCGCGGCGCGCGCCGCACGCTCGCCGAGGTGCTCGAGGCACTGCTGCGGGCGCTGCACCCGGTCATGCCGTTCATCACCGAGGAGATCTGGCAGCGCATCGGTGCGATGGCCGGCGCCTCCGCGCCATCGGTGATGGTCGCGCCCTGGCCCGACGCGATGCAGTTCCCGGCCGATGCGAACGCGGAGGAGGACCTGCGCTGGATTCAGGCCTTCGTGCTCGGCATCCGCCAGATACGCGGCGAAATGGACATCAGCCCGGCTCGCCGCCTGCCGGTGCTGCTCGAGAATGTCGCGGCGGAAGATCATCGCCGGCTGAGCCTTCAGCGCAGCTTCCTGGCGCGTCTCGCGGGTCTCGAGACGCTGCGCGCGCTCGAGCCCGGGGAAATACCGCCACCCGCGGCAACGGCGCTGGTCGGAGGCATGAAAGTGCTGGTGCCGATGGCCGGCGTGATCGACCCGCAGGCCGAGACCGACCGGCTCGACAAGAAGCTCGCGAAGACCCGCGTCGAGATCGACCGGGCGACTGCCAAGCTCGCCAACGACAACTTCATGCGCAATGCGCCCGCGGCGGTTGTCGCGCAGGAGACGGCGCGCCTCGCGGATTTCGAGCGATCCGTGGCGAGTCTCGAAGAGCAGCGCGCGCGCGTCCGACGGCTGCTCTGAGGCAGGCATGGACCAGGACCTCTCTGCAGCGCTGGCGACCCTCGAGCGCGTGATCCTCGGCAAGCCGCAGCAGCTGCGGCTCTGCGTCGCCTGCCTGGTCGCGCGGGGCCATCTGCTGATCGAGGACGTGCCGGGCGTCGGCAAGACCACCCTGGCCCATGCGCTCGCGCGGGTGTTCGGGCTGGGCTGGAACCGCGTGCAGTTCACCAGCGACCTGCTGCCGGCCGACATCGTCGGCGTCTCGATCTTCGATCGCGCGACCCAGCAGTTCGAGTTCCGCAAGGGCCCGGTGTTCACGCAGTTGCTGCTCGCCGATGAGGTCAACCGCGCCAGTCCTCGCACCCAGAGCGCGCTGCTCGAGGCGATGGAAGAGCGGCAGGTCAGCGTCGACGGCCAGACCTACGTGCTGCCCGAGCCGTTCTTCGTGGTGGCCACCCAGAACCCGAAGGAACAGCTGGGCACCTTCGCACTGCCGGAGTCGCAGCTCGACCGCTTCCTGATGCGCGTCGAGCTCGGCTATCCCGATGCGGCGCACGAGCGCGAGCTGCTGCGCAGCGGCGAGCGCCGCGACCTGCTCGAGCGCGTCCAGGCGGGGCTCGACTCGGTGCGGCTCTGCCAGGTGCAGCAGCAGGCGCGGCGCGTGCACGTCGCCGACGCACTCTACGACTACCTGCAGCGGCTGCTGCTGCGCACCCGCGAGCGGCCCGACATCAAGCTGGGTCTCTCGCCCCGCGCCGGTCAGGGCCTGCTGCGGGCCGCACAGGCCTGGGCGCTGCTGGCCGGCCGCGACGCCGTGATGCCCGAAGACGTGCAGGCGGTGTTCCCCGCGGTCGCCGCGCACCGGCTGATCCGGCGCGACGCCGCCGCCAGTGGCGACGGCGCCGGCTTTGCGCGCGAGCTGCTGCGCGCCGTGCCCGTGACCGCCTGACGCCATGACGCCGCGTGCCGCGGTCGCGCGCTGGCGGGGTGGCCTGGAGACGCGGGCCGCGGAATGGATTCGTCGCCGCCAGGGCGAGGATTCGCTGCCGGTCGAATTGCAGCGGCGGCGGCTCTACATCCTCCCGACGCGAGGCGGCGCAGCGTTCGCCGTCATGTTGCTGACGATGCTGTTCGCCGGCATGAACTACGCCAACAGCCTGGCACTGCTCATCACGTTCTCACTGGGTGGCTTCGCACTCGTCGGCATGAACTACTGCCATCGCAACCTGCTCGGCCTGCGACTGGTCGCCATTCACCCGCAGCACGCATTTGCCGGCGAAGCGGCGCGGGTCTCGCTGGCGCTCGAGAATCCCGGCGTCGCCCGCTACGACCTCGCCGTCGAGGGTCCCGGCGCGAGCACTCGGACCCCGCAGGCGGCGCCGTTCGCCCTCACTACCGTCGAGCTGCAGATTCCCACGAGGTCGCGGGGTCGGCTGCGGCTGCACCGCCTGCGGGTCGAAACCTCGTTCCCGTTCGGCCTGTTCCGCTGCTGGACTTGGGTGCACCTGCCGATCGATCTGCTGGTGTACCCGAAGCCGGTCGGGTCGCGGCTGCCGCCGCCGGGCATCTCGGGTCGGGAATCGGGCAACGCGCGGCACGAGACCGGTCGCGACGAACTGCGCGATCTGCGGCCCTTCCGCGACGGCGACTCACCCCGCCAGGTCGCGTGGAAGGCCTACGCGCGGGGCATGCCGCTGCTGGTGAAGGAATACAGCGGTGCCAGCGTGCAGGCGTCGCTGTTCGATTTCGCGGCACTCGCCGACCTGGATGTCGAGGCTCGACTGTCGCAGCTGTGCCGCTGGGCGCTCGACGCCGAGGCACGACACGAGCGCTATGCGCTGCGGCTGCCGACGCGGCAGTTCGAGGCGGATCGCGGTCCCGCCCATCTGGCACGTTGCCTCGAGGCACTGGCGACCTACGAGCCTTGCGAGGCGCAAGGCGCTGTATCCGGTGAGGTCACCCGGCATGGCTGAGCCGCCCGGCGGGGACCTTCGCGCGCTGTCCTGGACCACGGGTGTTTTCGTGGCCGCGGTGCTGCTGCACATCGACCGCCTGCCGCCCTGGTGCAGCGCGGTGGTGCTGGCGATGGCGGCCTGGCGCGTCACGGCCGCATTGCGCCAACGACGCTTGCCGGGCGGGGTCATGCGCGGTGCGATCGTCGCGGTCCTGCTGCTGGCCGTGGCGTCGCAGTTCGGCACGATCAACGGGCTGGCCGCCGGCACGTCGCTGCTGGCCGGCATGGGCGCGCTGAAGCTGCTCGAAAGCCGCGCGCGTCGCGACCATTTCGTGGTGATCGGCGTGTCCCTGTTCCTGGTGATCGCGGCCTGTCTCGATCGGCAGTCGCTGCTGCGCGTACCGTTGTACGTCGGCGCGGTCTGGCTGGTCTGCACCGCACTGGCCATCGTCGGTACGCCTCAGGTCGGGCTCGGTCTGCGCGCCGCGATCTCGATCGCCGGCCGCTCCCTGGCCTTTTCGCTGCCGGTTGCGATCGCGCTGTTTCTTTTCTTTCCGCGGATTGCGGGACAGGTCTGGGCGCTGCCGGGCGCCGGCTCCAGTGTCACCGGGCTCTCCAATGAAATGAGCCCCGGCGCGATCAGCGAGCTCTCCAGTTCCTACGAACCGGCGTTTCGCGCGCGATTCTTCGGCGCCATCCCTGCCGCGCGCGACATGTACTGGCGCGGCCCGGTGCTGCAGAACTTCGACGGCTACACCTGGCGCCGCGAATGGCGCAGCATCTATCGCCGGTCACCGCTGCAATACCTCGGCGATGCGTACCGCTATCGCGTCACGCTCGAGCCGCATCAACGCAATTGGTGGTTCGCACTCGACACGGCGACCCGATCGCCCGATCGCGACGTGCTGTTCACCTATGACTACCAGCTCATCGCGCTGCGTCCGGTGACTCAGCCACTGAGCTACGAGCTCACCTCGCACGTCGCCACGCGGGCGACCGAGCCCTTGTCGCCGCTGCAGCGACGGCTGGCGCTGCAGCTGCCAGCGGGCCGCAACGCCCGCAGCCTCGCACTGGCGCGCCGCTTGCGGGAAGGCTCTGCGGACGAGTCCGCTTTCGTCGAGA
The DNA here is from genome assembly GCA_043748075.1 of Pseudomonadota bacterium. Lineage (GTDB taxonomy): Bacteria > Pseudomonadota > Gammaproteobacteria > Steroidobacterales > Steroidobacteraceae > UBA964. Next base: position 56,258 of record JAYTNX010000090.1, on the reverse strand, counting down.
CCGTCCTCGAACTGTTCCGCACCGGCGGCTACACCTACACCCTGACGCCGCCGCGGCTCGACCTGGATTCGATCGACGACTTCCTGTTCAACACCCGGCAGGGGTTCTGCGGGCACTATGCGTCGGCTTTCGCGACCCTCGCCCGTGCCGCGGGCCTCCCGGCACGCGTCGTCACCGGCTACCAGGGCGGCGAATGGAATCCCATCGGTGCCTATTACATCGTGCGCCAGTCCGACGCCCATGCCTGGGTCGAGGTCTGGCTCGAAGGCCGCGGCTGGACGCGCGTCGACCCGACCGGCGTCGTCGCACCCGATCGGCTCAACCGGGGGTTCTTCGACTCGATGCCGGAGGCCGTATCGCAGACTGACCGGATGCTGCGTGAAATCGGCTGGCTCGCCGACGCGCGCCTCGCCTGGGACACCGCCAACACCTGGTGGAAGGACCAGGTGATCGAGTTCGACCTGCGTTCGCAGTGGCGACTGCTGGCCTGGGCCGGCTTCGAGTCGCCGCGCGTTGCCCAGCTGGGCGCGCTGCTGGCGGGCGCGCTCATCGTGTGGCTCGCCTGGGTCGGTCTGCGTCTCGGACGTCCGCCAGGCCCGCGCGATGCCGACGCACTGGCTCGCGCTTATCGACGGCTCTGCGAACGACTCGCGGCAAACGGCCTGCCTCGCCAGGCGAGCGAGGGCCCTCTGGACTATGCGCAGCGCATCGGGGCCCTGCGGCCGGCGCTGGAAGGCCGCCTGCGCCCGCTTCTAGAACGGTATGCGCGACTCCGTTACGGCGCGGACCCCGACCCGCAGGCGCTGCAGGGCTTCGTGCGCGCCGCTCGCCGGCTGTCGCTGCGGGCGGCGGACTGAATCGGGCATACTTTCGACCGCTGCGGCGCAGTCCGCGACCGCAGCCGACCCGCGCAGAGGGATCATCATGGCGACGGCGACACTCGAGAAGGCGTTCGCGAAGGCCGCGGAAGACGTCAAGGGGCTGTCCAAGCGGCCCCGGAACGATCAACTGCTCGAGCTCTACGCCCTCTTCAAGCAGGCGACCGACGGCGACGCGAGCGGTGCGCGCCCCGGCCTCTTCGACGTCACCGGCCGTGCCAAGTACGACGCCTGGGCCCGCAAGCAGGGCACGGCGACCGACGCGGCCATGAAGGCCTACATCGACGTCGTCGCGGCGCTGCGCAAGCCCGGCTGACCGCGCCGTTGCCCATGACCCTGCAGGGTCCTGGCGCCGCCGCTGACCCGGCGGCCTTCGTCTCGCCGCTCGCGATCGTCGCGTTGGGGCTCGCCCTGCTGGTTGCCGCGGCGTGGTGGGCGCAGCGGCGCCGGCGACTCGCCGCGTCGGCGACGGGCCCGCCGATCGATGCCGCCCAACGCCGACTGCTGGAGGCGCGGGTGCCGCTCTACCGGCGTGTCCCGACCGGCTTGCGGGCCGAACTCGACCGGCGCATCGTCGCCTGGCTCGCGCGAGTCGAGTTCATCGGCTGCAATGGCCTGGTGGTACGCGACGACATGCGGCTGGTGATCGCCGCGCAGGCCTGCATCCCCGCGCTGCGCCTCGAGCCCGACGTCTTCGAGCCGTTGCACGGCGTGATGCTCTACCCCGACGAGTTCTGGGTCGAGGAGCGCGACGTCGACGAGACCACCGGCGTGGTCACGGAAGGCGGCCGGGCGCTCTCTGGGCAGACCGTCGACACCGACCGCATCGTGCTGTCGTGGCAGGACGTCGAGGCGGCGGCGGCGCGCGACGACGGCTACAACGTGGTGATCCACGAAGTCGTTCACTTCCTCGATCATGTCGGCGGCGGCCGCGCCTCGGCGCAGCGCGGCGCACTCGCGGCTGGCTACGAGGCGCTGTGCGACGCCGTGGACCGCGGCGAGGAGACGCTGATCGATCCGTATGGCGCCGAGGATCCGGTGGAGTTCCTCGCCGTCAGCGCCGAGCTGTTCTTCGAGCGGCCCCGCGAGCTGCGGCGCGACCATCCAGCGCTCTACGCGGCATTGCGCGCGGCTTTCGATCTCGATACGGCAGACTGGGACGCGCCCGGAGTCGCCTCCTAAGCGGAGTCCGGCGCGACGCCCGGCGCGGTGCGCCGGGCCGGGGGCTCGGGCACCGCTCGCAGCACCAGGCCACCGGCGACGAACAGGATCGCCAGCGAGGCGATCGAGGCGCGCGAACTGCCCGTGGTCAGCGCGACCACCGCCACCAGCAGTGGCCCGACGACGGTCGCGAACTTGCCCATCATGTTGTAGAAGCCGAAGAACTCGCCGCCCTTGCCCACCGGCACCAGCCGGCCGAAGAACGAGCGCGACAGGCTCTGAACGCCGCCCTGCACCAGACCGATCACCGCGGCCAGCGCGAAGAACTCCGCGACACTGTCCAGGAAATAGGCATAGAGGGTGGCCAGCGTATAGATCGCAATGCCGAGCAGGATGCCGCGCCTGGCGCCGATTCGCTCGCCGAGCCAGCCGAAACCCAGGGCCGCCGGAAAGGCCACGAACTGCGTCATCAGCAGCGCCGCCAGCAGGCTCGTCGTCGGCAGGCCCAGCGCCACGCCGTAGTCGACCGCCATCTTGATGATCGTGTTCACCGCGTCGATGTACAGCCAATAGGCGACCAGGAAGAGAGCCAGCCCGCGATAGCGCGCCACCTGGCGCAGCGTGCCGGCCAGCTCGCGCACTCCCGCCGTCGTCGCCGCGAACAGCGTCACGCCCGCCTCACCCGGCCGCTCGCGCACGTTGATGGCCAGCGGCAGCATGAACACGAGCCACCAGACCGCGACGGTCACGAACGAGACCCGCACCGCCTCGGCCGCATCGGCGAGCCCGAACCACGCTGGCTCGACCGTCATCAGCACGTTGAGCGCGAACAGCAGCCCACCGCCGAGATAGCCCAGGGAATAGCCGAAGGCCGAGGCGCGGTCGAGCTCGGGATCGGTCGCGACATCGAGCAGCAGCGCGTCGTAGAAAACATTGGCGGCCGCAAAGCCGATCGTGCCGACGATGAACAGCGCGGCAGCCGACCACCAATCGCCACGCCCAACGAACCACAGCAGCGCGGTGCCGACGATCCCGAGCAGGCTCCAGGCCACGAGAAAGCGCTTGCGCCGACCGCAGCGATCGGCGATCGCGCCGAGCATCGGCGCCAGCAGCGCCACGGCGAATCCGGCGATGCCGTTGGCGAAGCCGAGCCGCGAGGTGCTGACCGTCGGGTCGACGCCGAGGCTCCAGTAGCGCTGGAAGAAGGCCGGGAAGAAGCCGGCCATCACGGTGGTCGCGAAGGCCGAGTTCGCCCAGTCGTAGAGTGCCCAGGAGAGCAGCGGACGGCGGGAGTAGAACTTCGGCACCGTCACAGGGTACACGCCGGCCATGGCCGGCGCAGCCGCGCTCAGCCGCCCTGCTCGCGCGTCTCGCGGAACGCGATGCCCGGCCAGCGTTCCACCGTCAGCGAGAGGTTCACGCGCGAGGGCGCGAGGTACACGAGGCCGCCATAGTGATCGAGCGCGAGGTGGTCGTAGGCCTTGGCGCGGAACTCGGCGAGCCGCTTCTCGTCGTCGCACTGCACCCAGCGCGCGGTGTGCACGCCGATCGTCTCGAAGGTGCACTGCACCGCGTACTCGTCCTGCAGCCGGAACGCGACCACTTCGAACTGCAGCGGGCCGACCGCACCGAGGATCTGGTCGTTGTTGCGCAGCGGGCGGAACAGCTGCGTCGCACCCTCCTCGCACAGCTGCGCGAGGCCCTTCGACAGCGCCTTCATCTTCAGGGGATCGCGCAGCACGGCGCGCCGGAACATCTCCGGCGCGAAGTTCGGAATGCCGGTGAACACCAGCGGCTCGCCCTCGGAGAACGAATCACCGATGTTGATCGTGCCGTGGTTGTGCAGCCCGATGATGTCACCCGCATAGGCGTCCTCGGCGGCGCTGCGGTCAGCGGCCATGAAGGTCAGCGCATCGGCAATGCGCACCTCCTTCTCGAGCCGCACGTGCCGCATGCGCATGCCCCGGGTGTACTTGCCCGAGCACAGGCGCAGGAACGCGATCCGGTCGCGGTGCGACGGATCCATGTTCGCCTGGATCTTGAAGACGAAGCCGGAGAGCCGCGGCTCGGTGGCGGCGACGGCGCGCTGGCGGGTCTCGCGCGCCAGTGGGCCCGGCGCGTGCTCGACAAACGATTTCAGCAACTCTTCGACGCCGAAGTTGCCGATCGCCGAGCCGAAGAACACCGGCGTCTGGCGTCCCGCGCGGTAGGCCGCGAGATCGAACGCCTGGGTCGCACCCTGGACCAGTTCGATCTCCTGGTCGAAGGCCGCGGCCGAGTCGCCGAGCAGTTCGCGCCCTGCCTCGCTGTGCAGGCCATCGACGATCAGGTTCTCGCCCACCCGGCCGCGCTCACCGGCGGCGTAGACGTAGATCCGGTCCTCGATCAGGTGATAGATGCCCTTGAGTTCGCGGCCCATGCCGATCGGCCAGGTCACCGGCGCGGTCGAGATCCTCAGGACGCTCTCGATCTCGTCCAGCAGTTCGATCGGCGCGCGCCCGTCGCGATCGAGCTTGTTGATGAAGGTCATGATCGGCGTATCGCGCAGCCGACAGACTTCCATCAGCTTGATGGTCCGCTCTTCGACGCCCTTCGCGCAGTCGATCACCATCAGCGCCGAATCCACGGCGGTCAGCGTCCGGTAGGTGTCCTCGGAAAAATCCTCGTGACCGGGTGTATCGAGCAGGTTCACGATGTAGTCGCCGTACGGGAACTGCATCACGGACGAGGTGACCGAGATGCCGCGCTGCTGCTCGAGGCGCATCCAGTCGGACGTGGCGTGGCGTGCCGCCTTGCGACCCTTCACGGTGCCGGCCATCTGGATCGCGCCGCCGAACAGCAGCAGCTTTTCGGTCAGCGTCGTCTTGCCGGCGTCGGGGTGCGAAATGATCGCAAACGTCCTCCGCCGAGCGATCTCCTGCTCGATCGAATCCATCCGGGTACCTGGGCTCGCCTTATTCTTGGAACAGGGGGTGTCGCTACGGCTGAGACAGCGCGAGTCGCAGCACGGCCGCGTCCTCGCGACCGTTCGTCGCCTGGTAATAGCCGCGTCGCACGCCCACCTGCTCGAAGCCGAGCGACTGGTAGAGGCGGATCGCCGTCGTGTTGCTGGGGCGCACTTCGAGAAAGGCCTCCGACATGCCCAGCGCGCGACTGCGGTCGAGCAGGTAGCGCAGCAGCTGCCGGCCGACGCCGCGGCAGCGGAACTCGGGCCGGATGCAGACATTCAGGATGTGCGCTTCGCCGGCACCGGTGCTGACGATCCCGTGGCCGATGACGACTCCGGACACCTCGACGATGCGGCACAGATACCCGACCCGCACGCAGTCGCGGAAGATGCCCTCGCTCCACGGAAACTGATAGGAGCCGCGCTCGACCTGCGCGACGGCGGCGACGTCGGCGTCCTGCATCGCGCGGATCTCGATCTCGGGCGCGGGCTTGAGAAGGTCGGGTGCGGTGGCCATGAAAATCCGTGAGGTCCGCGGCCGCGTCAGCGCGCGGCGGACGTCGGCAGCTCGCCGAATACGCGCCTGGCGAGCTTCAGGTCTTCCCAGGCCTTGCGCTTGTCCGCCGGCGTACGCAGCAGGTAGGCCGGATGATACGTCACGACGACCGGCGTATTCAGCCCGGCGACGCGATGCACCTGCCCGCGCAGCCGCGCCAGCGGCGCGTCGGTGCCGAGCAGGTTCTGCGCCGCGATGCGGCCGACGACCAGGATCAGGGCGGGCTGCAGCAGGCGCAGCTGCCGTTCGAGATACGGCCGGCAGCTCGCCAGCTCCTCCGCCGTCGGATCGCGGTTCTGCGGCGGTCGGCATTTGACCATGTTCGCGACGAATACCTCCGGCCGGGGCAGGTCGATCGCCGCCAGCATCGCATTCAGCAGCTGCCCCGCCGGACCGACGAACGGCTCGCCCTGCCGGTCCTCTTCGCCTCCGGGCGCCTCGCCGATCACCATCCACCGCGCCGTGCGACTCCCTGAGGCGAACACGGCCTGGGTACGTCCACGGTGCAGTGCGCAGCGGGTGCACGCGAGCACCTCGGCCCGAAGCGCGACCCACTCGTCCGCGGAGGCATCGCCCGCAGCAGAGGGCGGCGCAGGCGCAGCCTGGGGGGTCGCGAAAGCGGCCGGTCCGGGCTGTGATTCAACGCCACGGCGTGCCCGCGGTACCCAGACATCGATACCCAGCGCCTCCAGGTAGCGGGCGCGCCGCTCGCGGTCGGCGCTCACGCGGAAGGCGGCTGCGCGGCGTCGCGCCGCCCCCGGAACAGGCGGCGGCCGATCCACAGGACGGGCGCCGACAGCGCATAGGTCGTGAACATCGCCAGCAGCATCGTCGGTGGCTCGGCTGCGATCAGCGCGAGGAACACCGGCACGATGATGAAATAGGCGAACTTGACCCGCCGGTCCCAGTCCACCTGCTTCAGGCTCGGGTAGGCGAAGCCGGACACCATCAGCGCGCCGGCGAACCCGGTGATCGAGAACGTCAGGATCAGGCCCGCCAGGCCCGGCTCCCGCCATTCGCTGGAAAACCAGACAAACGCTGCGACGCCGGCCGCGGCCGACGGGCTCGGCAGCCCTTCGAAATAGCGCTTGTCGCCGCCGCCGGCGCGCGCGTTGAAGCGCGCCAGCCGCAACGCCGCGCAGACGGCATAGAAGAACGCCGCGATCCAGCCGAAACGGCCCCAGGCATTGCCGTATTCGGCGATCCGCTCGACGCCCCACTGGTAGGCGACGATGGCTGGCGCGAGACCGAAGGACACCATGTCTGCGAGGCTGTCGTATTCCTTGCCGAACACGCTTTCGGTGCCGGTCCAGCGTGCCACCCGGCCATCCAGGCCGTCGAAGATCATCGCCGCAAACACCGCCGCGCCGGCGCGCGAGAAATCGCCGTTGATCGCGGCAACGATTCCGTAGAACCCGCAGGCGAGGCAGGCCGTCGTCAGCAGGTTCGGCAGCAGGTAGACCCCGCGACGCTGGGAACGGCTCTCAGAGGCGGAGACTTCGGGTGGGTGGTCCACGGGTCGGGGCATCGATGGGAGGAAGACCCTCATAGTAGGGGTTGGCGACCCGAGCTCACAACGCCCGATGCGCGGGCCATGACACCCTGCGCGCGCTTCCTTAACATGTCGCACCCTCACTGCCCCCAAGGCTCGCATGCGCTGGTCCCGTTACCCGATCACCACCGTCAAGGAAGTTCCCTCCGAAGCCGAGGTGATCAGCCACCAGCTGATGTTGCGCGCCGGCCTGATCCGCCGCCTCGCCGCCGGCATCTATACCTGGACGCCGATCGGGCTGCGCACGCTGCGCAAGGTCGAGGCCATCGTGCGCGAGGAGATGGATCGGGCCGGTGCCTTCGAAGTGCTGATGCCGGCGGTGCAGCCCGCCGAACTGTGGCAGGAATCGGGGCGGTGGGAGAAATACGGCCCCGAGCTGCTGCGCCTCAAGGACCGCCACGACCGGGCGTTCGTGATCGGCCCGACGCACGAGGAAGTGATCACCGACCTCGCGCGCCGCGAGCTGAAGAGCTATCGGCAGTTGCCGGTGAACTTCTACCAGATCCAGACGAAGTTCCGCGACGAGATCCGCCCGCGCTTCGGCGTGATGCGCGGCCGCGAATTCCTGATGAAGGACGCCTACTCCTTCCATGTCGATGCGGCCTCGCTGAGCGAGGGCTACCACGCGATGCGTGCCGCCTACGTGCGGATGTTCGAACGCATGGGTCTCGAGTTCCGCGTGGTGCAGGCCGACACGGGCGCGATCGGCGGCAACCTGTCCGAGGAATTCCAGGTGCTGGCCGAGTCGGGAGAGGATGCGATCGCGGTCTCCGATGGCGCCGACCAGTACGCCGCCAACCTCGAACTCGCCGCTGCACTGCCGCCGTCGGGTCCGCGCGCCGCCGCGACTGCACCGCTGGCGCGGGTAGCGACCCCCGGCAAACGCTCCATCGTCGAAGTCGCGGGCTTCCTCGGGATCGCGCCAGCGCAGATGCTGAAGCTGCTGCTGGTTGAGGACGAGTCGGGCGGCGTGGTGGCCCTGGCGCTGCGTGGCGACCACGAGCTCAATGCCGTCAAGGCGCAGAAGCTGCCCGGTGTCGCGAGCCCGCTGCGTATGGCCTCGCCCGAGGCCATTCGCGCCGCCACCCGCAGCGAGCCCGGTTTCCTGGGGCCCGTCGGCCTCGCCTGCCCGCTGTATGTCGACCATGCCGCGCTCGCCCTGGCCGACTTCGTCTGCGGCGGAAACGAGAAGGACCTGCACTTCACGGCCGTGAACTGGGGCCGAGATCTGCCTGAGCCCGCGGGCGGAGTCGACCTGCGCAACGTCGTGACCGGCGATCCGAGTCCGACCGGTGGCGGACGCCTGTCGATTCGACGCGGCATCGAAGTCGGCCACATCTTCCAGCTCGGCACGAAGTACAGCGAGGCGCTGAAGGCGACCGTGCTGGACGACACGGGCAAGCCCGTGATGATGGCGATGGGCTGCTACGGCATCGGCATCACGCGCATCGTCGCCGCAGCGATCGAACAGAACCACGACGACGCCGGCATCGCCTGGCCGGCACCGCTGGCGCCCTTCCAGGTCGTGCTGGTGCCGCTGAACCTGCCCAAATCCGCGCGCGTCCGGCAGCTCGCCGAATCGCTCCATGCCGAACTCACGGCCGCCGGCATCGAGGTGCTGTTCGACGATCGCGATGCCCGTCCCGGCGTCAAGTTCGCCGACGCCGAGCTGCTCGGCATCCCGCATCGCCTCGTCGTGGCCGAGCGGGGCATCGAGGCCGGCAGGCTCGAATATCGGCAGCGTCGCGCCGCCGCCAACGAGGACTGGCCGCTGGAGGGCGCGGCGGCGCAGCTGATCGCGCGGATCCGCGCTTAGCGTCGCGCCGCGAACGATGGCGACCCGCGCGACCGCTGCACTGGCCCTGGCGTCGGCCCTGTCGCTGCTGCTGGTGGGGTGGCCGATGCCGGTGCACGCTGACCAGCAGCGCGACCCCGAACTGCGCGCCATCGTGCAGAACGCGATTGCCGAGGCCGAGTGCTTTCCCGACGAGTTCGAAGCCGAGGTCTGGTACAAGATGATGGAGCCGCGACTGCGGCGCGTCGTGAAGGATCGCGACGAGCGGATCCTCATCCTCAAGCATGTGTTCTGCGAGGCGCATCGCGCCGGCGAGGCGCGCTTGCCGCCGGGGCTCGTGATGGCCCTGATCGACACCGAAAGCCGCTTCGACCGCTGGGCCGTGTCCCCCGCCGGTGCGGTCGGCCTGATGCAGGTGATGCCGTTCTGGCCCGAGCAACTCGGCATGCGCCGTTTCCAGCTCGTGCAGGTGCCGGAAAACATCCGCATGGGCACCGCGATCTTCCGCTACTACCTCAAGCGCGAACGCAACGACGTCGCCAAGGCGCTGGCGCGCTACAACGGCAGCGTCGGGCGACGCTGGTACTCGGACATGGTGATCGGCCGCTGGACGCGCTGGAACGGTGCGGACGACCTCGGGCTGCCTCCGGGTCAAACCGTGAAGAAGCCCGCCGGCCGCTGAACCTCGCCGGGGTCCAGTTCCACCACCTCGACGCCGGTGACGCGCGAGGTCGTCGAGCCCTGCCACAGCCAGACGAGGAAACGCTCGACGGACTCGAGCTCACCGACGGCCAACACCTCGACGCGGCCGTCGACGAGGTTGTTGGCATAGCCGGTGATGCCGAGTTCGCGGGCCCGTTGCTGCGCGCTGCCGCGATAGAACACGCCCTGCACCCTCCCGGAGACGAAACAGCGGCGCGCGACCATCGGCGTAGAATTCCAGATTCCGCCCGGAGGCTGCAATGTCGAACTGCGAGATCCTGGTCGTCTACTACTCACGCCACGGCGCCACCGCCGAACTGGCGCGCCAGGCGTGCCGCGGCATCGAGACGGTCGCGGGCGCGGCGGCAAAGCTGCGCACGGTGCCGCCGGTCTCGGCCGAAAGCGAGCGTGCCGTGAAGGCCATTCCGGACGAGGGCGCACCCTATGCGTCGCTCGAGGACCTGCGCCGCTGCGACGGCCTGCTGCTCGGCAGCCCGACCCGCTTCGGCAACATGGCCGCGCCACTCAAATACTTCCTCGACGGCACGGCAGGGCTATGGGCCGAAGGCGCATTGTCGGGCAAGCCCGCCTCTGTGTTCACCTCCACCAGCACGCTGCACGGCGGACAGGAGTCGACGCTGCTGTCGATGATGCTGCCCTTGCTGCACCAGGGCATGGTGATCGCCGGCCTGCCGTTCACGGAACGCGCGCTGACCGAGACACGCAGCGGCGGCTCGCCCTATGGCGCCACCCATCACGCCCCGCCCGGCGAATCCCCGTTGCGCCTCACCGAACACGAATCGACCCTCGCGCGACAGCTCGGTGCGCGCATCGCCGGGCTCGCGCTGGCCCTCAAAGCTCGCCCAGCACTTCCCTGATGAAGGGCACGGTGATGCGCCGCTGCGCCGCCAGCGAGGCGGCATCGAGCGTATCGAGCGCACCGCAGAGGCTCGCCATGTCGCGCGGCATGTGGCGCTGCAGGTAGCGCGCGGCATCGTCCGCCAGTTCCAGGCCGCGCGCGCCGGCGCGTGCGCGCAGCGCCGCGACCTGGTCCTCGTCGTCCAGCGGCCGGATCTGGAACACGGCGCCGCCGCCGAACCGCGAACCGAGATCCGCAAGCGACCAGCGCATTGCCGCCGGGGCCGCCGCCGCCGACACGACCAGCACGGCCGCGCGTTCCTGCGCGTCGAGGAACAGCGAGAACAGTGCGCGCTCGAACGCGGCGTCGCCGACGACCGCGTCCAGGTCGTCCAGGCAGAGGGCTCCGAAACCCGTCCACCCGAGCAGCGCCGCCCCACCCGCGGAGCGCAGCTCGGGCATCGACAGGCAAGCGCTGCGGGTCGCGCCGGCGGCGCGCGCGCAGACCGCCTGCAGCAAGTGGGTGCGGCCCGAGCCCTGAGGCCCCCAGACCCAGGCGATGCCGCCGCGGCCGTCGGCCAGCGCTTCCAGGTGGCGCAGCAGTTCGAGGTTCGACCCCGGTTGGAAGGTCTCGAAGCTGGCCGGCTCGCGCAACCGGACGCCGAGGGGAAGTTGCTGCACTGGCGGCGCCGCGACGCTCAGCCGCCCCGTGCGGGCAGGGTCCACGCGCGGCGCGCGAAGCGCGCCGTGTAGTCGGCACCCGACGCGAGCGTGCTGACCAGGGTCGCGATCGCCAGCGCGGCGAGCACCTCGCGGGGTGGCAACCCGTGGGCCGCGAAGAGGATCGCGGCCGCCAGATACAGGATCTGCAGCGCCGTGTTGACCTTGGAAAGCAGGGTCGGCCGGCCGTGCAGTGGCCCGAACCACAGCCGGAAGATCAACGCGCCGCCGCCGATGACCAGATCGCGCGCGATCGCCGCTGCCGCCAGCCACCACGGCACCAGACCCACCCAGGACCCGCTGAGGAACACCGCCACCAGCAGCAGCTTGTCGGCCAGCGGGTCGAGAAATTTGCCGAGCTGCGAAGTCCAGTTGAAACGCTTCGCGAGGAAGCCGTCGACACCGTCGGAGACGGCGGCCACGACGAACAGGATGAGCGCGAAATCGTAGCGGCCCTGCAGCAGCGCCGCAACGATCGGCCACACCAGTGCGATGCGTGCGACGCAGATCAGGTTGGGGAGGTGCCGCAGCATGCCGGCGTCAGGGCTGGAACTGGTACGCGAGCCGTCCCGAGGCGTCCGTGGCCGGAAGAAGCCGCGCATGCGCCGCCAGCGCCGCGGCGAGCCCATCACCGCCGCCGCGAGCGAGTACCCGATAGACGGCGACCCCGTTGCTGGACTCGAGCAGCGTCACCGAACGCACACCGGTGCTCGACGCCAGCAGTCGCGATACCTGCGCATAGTCGCGCAGACTGGCCACGCCGGACACCTGCACCAGCGCATCCTGTTCGGGCCGCTGCAGCGTCGCCTCGGTGGCCGCGGCGAGACGGTCCGCGGTGCCGTGGACGCCCGATGACACGGCCCCGGAAAACGACTCGGTGGTGCCGACGCCGAAGTAGGTCCAGCGCCACAGCGACGCGTCGCCGGGATCGGCCTGCCCGACCAGCGCGACATCGGCCCCGAGGCGGCGCGCGGCCGACAAGGCCGCGTCACCCTCGGACGCCACGCCGAGCCCGGCGGACTGCGCCGAGGCGAGCACCACAGGCAGACCGCGGTGGCTGGCGGTGTCCTCGATCGCCCGGCGCACGGCCGCGGCGTCGGCGCCCGGCGGCGCCTGCAAGATGACCACCAGCGCCACGGGCCGCTCGCGCGGCCAGGTGCCGCGTCCGGCGGCCGTCACCGCGCGTTCGATGGCTGCGGCGTCGAGGGTGACCAGGGTGCCAGAGCCACCCGGCGCTGGCCGGAAGATCTGCACGAAGCGCCGCGCGTCGGCGATCAGCGGCGCGAGCGCCGGATCCTGGTCGGCGTCGCGCCGACCGGTGATGCGCACCAGCGCGACGCGCATGGCCTCCTGGAACGCGCCATTCTGGTCGACGGCCGCTACGATGACCTCGCCAGTGCGCACGGGCTGCAGCGCGCGAACCTCCGGGCTGCCGATCGCAGCAGCAACGACGGCGGCCAGGACCGCGGCCCATAGCCCCGCGAGGGTAGGTTTGAGGTTCATGGGCGGAGCCGGATTGCGGCCGGGCAGAGGCCCTTCGAGCTCGGGAAGCCGCTCACCGTCGCCATTCCGTACAATACCATACCGTGGCCTCGTCTCTGGCTGCCCCACCTTCCGCGGATGGCTTCATGACTGCTACACCGGGCCCCAACCTCACCTATCGGGATGCAGGCGTCGACATCGATGCCGGCGAAGACCTGGTCAGCCGGATCAAGCCGCTCGTAAAGCGCGCCCACCGGCCCGAGGTGCTCGCGGGCATCGGTGGTTTCGGCGCCCTGGTCGAGCTACCCGAAGGCCGCTGGAAACGCCCAGTGCTGGTGTCGGGCACGGATGGCGTGGGCACCAAGTTGCGCCTGGCGATCGACTGCGGCCGCCACGACACGATCGGCATCGACCTCGTCGCGATGTGCGTCAACGACGTCGCCGTGCAGGGCGCCGAGCCGCTGTTCTTCCTCGACTACTACGCCACCGGCAAGCTGTCGGTGGCGGTTGCGGAGAGCGTGATCCGCGGTATCGTCGAAGGCTGCGTCCAGGCCGGCTGCGCCCTGGTCGGCGGCGAGACCGCCGAAATGCCCGGCATGTATCACGGCGCAGACTACGACCTCGCCGGTTTCTGTGTCGGCGTCGTCGAAAAGACCGGCATCATCGACGGCCGCCACGTTCGTGCCGGCGACGCCGTGCTCGGGCTGGCCTCGTCCGGGCCGCATTCCAACGGCTATTCGCTGATTCGCCGCGTACTGGCCGACGCCGGTGTCGGCACTGGCGCGGACACGCAGGTCGATGGCCGGCCGCTGCTCGAGCGGCTGTTGGCGCCGACCCGCATCTACGTGAAGTCGATGCTGGCACTGGCGCAGGCGCTGCCGGTGCGGGGCTTCGCGCACATCACCGGCGGCGGGCTGACCGACAACATTCCGCGTGTGATCCCTGCCGGGCTCGAAGTGCTACTCGAGCGCAGCGCCTGGCGGCGCGATCCGGTGTTCGACTGGCTGCAGCAGTCCGGGCGCATCGCCGACGAGGAGATGCATCGCACGTTCAACTGTGGCATCGGCATGGTCGCGGTCATACCCGCCGAACACGAGGCCGCGGCGCTCGCGCTGCTGCAGGCACGCGGTGAGCGGGCAACGCGCATCGGCACGGTCCGCGAGGGCACGGCGGGCGTGACGTTTCGGTGAGCCGCGCGGCGCGGCCGCGCATCGCGGTCCTGCTTTCCGGCCGCGGCAGCAACATGGCGGCAATCGCGCGGCGCTGCATCACTGGCGAGATCGAGGCGGACATCGCCGTCGTGGTGGCCGACCGCGGGACTGCGCCGGGGCTCGCCCTGGCGCGCTCGCTCGGGCTGCCGGCGGTGACCGTGGCCAGGGAGTGCCACGACGATCGCGACGCGTTCGAGTCCGCGCTGCGGCACACGATCGACGCCCACGACCCACAGCTGCTGGTGCTCGCGGGATTCATGCGGGTGCTCGGACCGGCGTTCGTCGCGGCCTACGCGGGTCGCGTGCTGAACATCCACCCGTCGCTGCTGCCGCGTCACAAGGGGCTGGGAACCCACCAGAAAGTTCTGTCTGCGGGCGAACGCGAACACGGCGCGAGTGTCCATTTCGTGACGACCGAACTCGATGGCGGGCCGGTGGTGCTGCAGGGCCGGGTGCCCGTGCGGGCGGACGACGACGTCGCCTCGCTTTCAGCCCGGGTTCAGCGTTGCGAACACATCATTTATCCGACGGCAGTGCAGTGGTTCGTGAGTGGAAGGCTGCATTGCGGCGCCGCGGGCGCCGTACTCGATGGAGTGCCGCTGGCCGCGCCATGGGTGGAGGATTGCGATGTTCTCGAGAGCTGATTCTTTCCCGCCACGGCCTGCGGCGCGGCGTATCGCCGCCCTGCTCTGGGGCCTGGGCCTCGCCCTGGCCGTGCACTGCGCCGACGCCGCGATCGGCCTGGAAGCAGCCACCGGCAATGACGGCAAGCTGCGCCCGTTCAAGGCCGAATTCGTGCTCGAGTGGCGCGGGATGAATGCCGCCAGCGCCTCGCTCGAACTGACACGCCAGGCGGCGGGGCATTTCACCTACATTTCGCGCAACAGCGCGCGCGGCATGTTCCGCGCAGTGTTGCCGGGCGAACTGATCCAGACCAGCCGGTTGCGGATCGAAGCCGCCGGGGTTCGCCCGCTGAGCTATCGCGGCGACGATGGCTCGGCGGATTCGCGGCGCGACATCGCGCTCGACTTCGACTGGGCGCAGCAGCGCGTCAGTGGCACCGCTGAAACCCAGCCGGTCGACCTGCCGCTGCAGCCCGGCGTCCAGGACATCATGTCGGTACAGATCGCCGTGATCGTCGACCTGCTGGAGGGTCGAACACCCACCACCTACACGCTGGTCGACAAGAACCGGATCAAGGAATATCTCTACGCGGACGATGGCAGCGCCCGGCTCGACACCGCAGTGGGGCCGCTGGATACGGTGATCTGGTCGAGTCGTCGACCTGGCTCCGATCGTGTCACACGCGTGTGGTACGCGCCGTCGCTCGGCTATTCGCCCGTGAAAGCCGAGCGACGCGACGGCAAGAAGCTCGAGTGGTCGATGCGCCTGGTCAAGCTGGACCGCTGAGGCGAGGGCGCGCCGTTCAGGTCTTGGGCAGGGTGACGCCCTTCTGGCCCTGGTACTTCCCGCCGCGATCGCGGTACGAGGTCGCGCACACCTCGTCGCTCTCGAAGAACAGCATCTGCGCCACGCCCTCGTGCGCGTAGATCCGCGCGGGCAGTGGCGTGGTGTTCGAGAACTCGAGCGTCACGTGCCCCTCCCATTCCGGCTCGAGCGGCGTCACGTTGACGATGATGCCGCAGCGCGCGTAAGTGGACTTGCCGAGACACACCGTCAGCACGCTGCGCGGGATGCGCAGATACTCCACCGTGCGCGCCAGCGCGAACGAATTCGGCGGGATGATGCACACGTCGGCGACGATGTCGACGAAGCTCTTCTCGTCGAAGCGCTTGGGGTCGACGATGGTCGAGTTGATGTTGGTGAACACCTTGAACTCGTTCGCGCAGCGCACGTCGTAGCCATAGCTCGAGGTGCCGTAGGAGATGATCCGCTGGCCGTCGACCTCGCGCACCTGGCCGGCCGCGAACGGCTCGATCATCGCCTGCGAGGCCGCCATGCGGCGGATCCAGTGGTCGGATTTGATGCTCATGATTCCTCGATCACGATCTTGGGGAACATCCCGGCGCGGTCGCGGGAACGGCGCGCGAGTTCGCCCGCGGTACGCCGTGCCATGCGCAAGTAGGCTGCAGCGCGCGGCGTGCCGGGCGCGGCCACCACGGTGGGGCGGCCACCATCGGCCTCTTCGCGGATGCGCACATCCAGCGGCAGCTCGCCCAGCAGCTGCACCCCGTACTGCGTCGCCATCTTCGCGCCGCCGCCGCTGCCGAACACATGCTCGACATGGCCGCAATTCGCACACACGTGAACGCTCATGTTCTCGACGATGCCGAGCACCGGAACGTTGACCTTCTCGAACATCCGCAGGCCCTTGCGCGCATCGGCGAGCGCGATGTCCTGCGGCGTCGTGACGATCACCGCTCCAGCGACCGGCACGCGCTGCGAGAGCGTCAGCTGGATGTCGCCGGTGCCCGGAGGCATGTCCACGACCAGGTAGTCGAGCTCGCCCCACTCGGTGTCGGCCAGCAGCTGGTTCAGCGCCGAGGTGACCATCGGACCGCGCCAGACCATCGGCTGCTCGGGGTCGACCAGGAAGCCGATCGACATCGCGACCAGCCCGTGGGCAACCAGCGGTCGCAGCCGCTTGCCGTCGATGCTGCCTGGCCGCTCGCCAGCGAGCCCGAGCATGATCGGCTGGCTGGGGCCGTAGATGTCGGCATCGAGCAACCCCACCCGCGCGCCCTGCGCGGCCCAGGCCAGCGCGAGATTCGCGGCGACGGTCGACTTGCCGACGCCACCCTTGCCCGACGCAACCGCCACCACGTTACGGATGCCCGCCAAAGGGGCGAGGCCGCGCTGCACGGCGTGCGCCGCAATCTTTGGACGCAGTCGGGCCACGACCGGCACGTCGTGCCCAGCCGCTGCCAGGTGCGCCCGAAGCGCGGCGGACACCTCGGACTCGTAGCCGAGAGTCGGGAAGCCAAACTCCAGCGTGACGCCCAGGTCGGCGCCCTGTCGCTCGATGCCGACGACGGCCGCCGCCTCGCCCAGCGACTGACGCAGGTTAGGGTCGACATAGCTCGACAGCAGGGCCGAGAATTCGGCCACGGAGGTCTCGACGGGCATTGCGGCGCGGCCAGGGAAAATGCGGGGGCCGATTCTATCCCAGCGAGGTGCGGCCGGGGCGCAGGCCGCCAATCGCGTGCACCCCGTGTGGCATACTTCGAGGCTGCAATTCGACGGTACCGCGAGGGTCTGGGGCGAGCTCTGATGGGATTCTTTTCGAACCTTAGGGCGGACCGCATCATCACGGAAGTCCGTGCCACCGCGGATCCAAACTCGCCGCCGTCCCGCAAGGCCGTGGCGCGCCTCGTCGACATCGGCGAGGACGCGATCTACCCGATCCTCGGCGCCCTGCCGGACGCCAGCAAGGAAGCCACCGCAGCCTTCACCGAGGCGCTCTGCGGCATCCTCACCCAGAAGAATTTCCAGACCTTCATCCAGGCCATGGTCGAGGGTAGCCCGCGGGTGGTTTCGGGCATCAAGTGGGCCATGACGAACAGCCGGGCCTATCCGCCGCACCTGCTGCTCGATGTGCTGTCGAAGCCGGATGTCCCGAAGTCCGCGATCATGGATGTCATCGTCGCGCAGAAGGACCGCTTCAGCGTCCGCGAGCTGCTGACGGCTGCGCACAACCAGCAGCCGAACGAGAAGGCCGCGCTGTTCCGCGTCATCTCCGACATCGCCACGCCGGCGGCGGTACCCGAGCTCATCGGTCGGCTGCAAAGCAAGGACCAGATCGCCCGGCTGCACGTCATCAACACGCTCGGACGCTTCAACCTTCCCGAAGTGCGCACCTCGCTGCTCGCGCAGTTGAAGGACCCGAGCAAGCTGATCCGATCCGGTGCCTTGTCGGCACTCGGGCGCATGGACGGCCCGATCGACGTCAGCCAGGTCGTGCCGCTGCTGCGCGACGTCGAGATCGACGTGCAGAACAAGGCCATCGACGTCGTGATCAAGGCGAACGATCCCGACACCATCAAGCTGCTGATCGAGGTCATGAAGGACCCCGAAGAGAGCGCGCGACGCGCGGCAGTCGAGGTCCTCAACGAAATCGGCGACGCCAAATCGGTCAAGTACCTGCTCGAGGCGATCGCCGACGCCGACTGGTGGGTGCGCTCGCGCGCTGCCGACGCGCTCGGCAAGATCGGCGGGCCGAAAGTCGTCGAGGCGGTGCTGCAGCTCATCAAGGATCCGGACGAGGACATTCGACGGGCGGCCATCGAGATCCTGAACCAGACCAAGGACGAACGCGCCGTCGACCAGCTGCTCGATGCCACCCGCGACCGCGACTGGTGGGTGAGCGAGCGGGCGGTCGACGCGCTCGCGGAGATCGGTAGTCGCAAGGCCGTGCCGCGCCTGCTCGAGATGCTGCAGGGCGGTCCCGCCAAGGCGTTGCCGATCGTGGTGCGCGCGCTCGGCAAGCTCGGCGACAACCGGACGATCGACCCGATCCTTGCGGTGATGCAGTCGCGCAAGGAGAAGGAAGTGCAGGTCGAGGTGGTGCATGCCCTGGCGCGACTCGCCGACGATAAGCGCGTCGAGCACATCCGCATCCAGCTCGAGTCGCAGGCCAATACCACCAGCGACCCGACGGTGGCGCGGGCTGCGGCGGGTGCGCTCGAGGAACTTCAGCGCCGCTTCGCCACCGGCGCGATCGAGGTCGCCGACCCGAGCGGCAACCGCTCCTCCGGCCAGGTCGCCGGTTCGCAGGACAGCAGCACCCGCGATCCGGCCCCCCGCCCGGTCGAGCCTGCGCGAACCGCCATCCGTCCCGACGATGAAGTCGTACGGCAGGTGCGCGCCGCCGATGCGCCGGGCGTGCAGCGGCTCGACATTTCGATGCTCAAGCCGGGCGACCTCATCGAGGGTCGCTACAAGTTCCTCGAGAAGATCGGCAAGGGCGCATTCGGCACCGTGCTGCTGATGGAGGACACGGTGGTCGACGACCGCCTGATCCTGAAGTTCCTGAACCCGAACGTCTCCCAGGACGAGGAGATGATGAAGCGCTTCGTCCACGAGCTGCGCTTCTCGCGCAAGATCACGCACCGCAACGTCATCCGCATCTACGATTTCCTGTACATCCAGGGCAACTACGCCATCTCGATGGAGTACTTCAAGTCCCACACGCTAGGCCAGGAGATCGTGGGCGAGAAGCCGATGGACCTGAAGCGCGCCGTCGGATTCGGCATCGACCTCTGCGTCGGCATGGCCGTCGCGCACCAGGTAGGGATCGTGCACCGCGACCTGAAGCCGGCCAACGTGCTGATCGACGACGAAGGCCTGCTGAAGATCGTCGACTTCGGCGTGGCGGCCACGCAGCGCGAGGGCGACACGCAGCTGACCAAGACCGGCTACGTGATCGGCTCGCCGAAATACATGGCGCCTGAGCAGATCCTCGGCAAGAAGGTCGACCAGCGCGCCGACATCTACGCCACCGGAGTGATCCTCTACGAGATGGTGACCGGCGTGCCGCCCTATTCCCGCGGCGACCACATGGCCGTGATGTACCAGCACGTGCAAGGCAAGGCCCGCAAGCCGGGTGAGGTGAATCCGGCACTGCCCCAGGCCCTGGCGGACGTGATCGTCAAGGCCATGGCGGTCGACAAGACAGCGCGCTACCAGACGATGGACGAGCTGCGCGCGGCGCTGGAACCCTTCCGCTGAGGGCGCGTTCGGGAGTGCCGGTGCGTCTCGGTTGCGCCGAGGCGTGACTTAAGTCAAATTCCCGGCAGCCGATGCTCGTCGGACCTCACCGGCGGCCGAACAATAACCTTTTCCGCCCGTCTCCGGAGCGACCGCCCTTGGCCCGAATCGACGCCTTCCTCAAGCTCGGCATGCAACAGGGCTGCTCGGACGTGCACCTCGCCGTCGGCGTTCCGCCGATGCTGCGGATGAACGGCGACCTGCTGCCCATCAAGTTTCGCGACCTGCGCGACGTCGAACTCGAAAGCTACCTGACCGAGATCCTTTCAAAGAAGCAGGCCGAGCACTTCGCCACCGGGAGGGACCTCGATTTCTCGTATGTCAGCGCCGATGGCGGCCGCTTCCGGGTCAATGTATTCCACAAGGAGACTGGCGTCGGCGCGACGTTCCGCACCATCCCGTCCGACATTCCGTCCCTCGAGTCGCTGAACCTGCCGCCGATCGTGCGCAAGCTCTGCGACTTCCACCAGGGCATGGTGCTGGTCACAGGCTCGACGGGAACCGGCAAGTCCACGACGCTGGCGGCGATGATCGACCTGCTGAATTCCACGCGCAAGCTGAACATCATCAGCCTCGAGGACCCGATCGAGTTCGTACATCGCAGCAAGCAGAGCCAGGTGATCCAGCGCGAACTCGGCACCCACATCCCCTCGTTCGCCGAGGGCGTGCGCGCCGCGATGCGCGAGGATCCCGACGTGATTCTGGTGGGCGAGCTGCGCGACGCCGAGACCATCTCGATGGCGATGACCGCGGCCGAGACCGGCCACCTCGTGCTCGGCACCCTGCACACGACCAGTGCCACCAAGACCATCGACCGCGTGATCGATGCGCTGCCCGTCGAGCAGCGTGAGCAGACCAAGAGCTTCCTCGCCTCGAGCCTGCTCGCGGTGCTGACCCAGGTGCTGGTCAAGAACGCCGACGGCCGCGGCCGCAAGGCCGTGGTCGAGGTGATGGTGATGACGCGCGCGATCGCCAAGCTGATCCAGACCGATCAGACCTTCCAGATCCCGAGCCAGCTGCAGACCGGCCGGGACCTCGGATCGCAGCTGCTCGACCAGGCGCTGCTCGCCGGGCTGGCCAGCCGAGAGCTCGACGCGGACGATGCCGTTTCGTACGCCTCCGAGAAGCGCCTGTTCCAGAAATACATCGCGGACACGAGCCTGCTGCCGAAGCTCGACGCCGCGGCGACTTGAGCCGAGCACCGCCCGCATGCCACGAATCGACACCTACCTGACCCGCGTGCTCGAGCGTCGCGGCTCAGACCTGCACTTCCTCGCGGGCGACCCGCCGCGTATCCGCGTCTACGGCGACCTGACGCCGCTCGACCCCGAGCCGCTCGGCATGGACTTCGTGCGCGACACGCTGCTGGAGATCATGCCGAAGACGGCAGTCACTCGCTTCGAGAATCACGACGGTGCCGACTTCGCCTATACCATGGGCGAACTAGGCCGTTTCCGCGTCAACGTGATGCGCCATCTCAACGGCATGGGCGCGGTGATGCGCTCCATCCCGTCCAAGGCGCTGTCGATGGAGGAACTGGCGCTGCCGCAAGCCATTCGCCAGATGTCGCGGGCCGCCACCGGCCTGATCCTGGTCACCGGCAAGACAGGCTCGGGCAAGTCCACCACTCTGGCGGCTATCATTGATGACATCAACCGCCGCGTGAAGGGCCATATCCTGACGATCGAGGACCCGATCGAGTTCATCCATCCGCGCAAGAACTGTCTCATCAGCCAGCGCGAGGTGGGCGTGCACAGCCCGAGCTTCGCCGACGCGCTGCATTCGGCCCTGCGCGAAGACCCCGACGTGATCCTGGTCGGCGAGCTGCGCGACTACGAGACCATGAGCATCGCCGTGACCGCCGCCGAGATGGGCATTCTGGTGATGGGCACGCTGCACACCAACGGCGCGGCGCAGACCGTGGATCGCATCGTCAACGTGTTCCCGGCGGACAAGCAGCCGCACGTGCGCACGATGCTCTCGACCTCGCTGCGCGGCGTGGTCTCGCAGCAGCTGCTGCAGCGTGCCGACGGTAGCGGCCGCGTTGCGGCGCTCGAGATCCTGGTCAACACCCCCGCGGTCGCGAACCTGATCCGGCAAGGCAAACTCGACCAGCTGGAGACTACGATGCAGTCCGGCAGCTCTTTCGGCATGCGCACGATGGACAGCGCGATCCAGGCACTGCTCGACTCGAAGCAGGTGGCCGGCAAGGAAGCGTTCAAGAAGGCCATCAACAAGGCGAAGTTCGAGGCCGTCCGCGACGCCTGAGCGGCTCGGTCGCCGCTCGTCCCGCGTGGGCGGCGGGACGCGGTAAACTCGCCGGATGCCCAGAACGATCCTCGTCACCAGCGCGCTGCCCTATGCCAACGGGCCGCTGCATTTCGGCCACATCATCGAAGCGGTCCAGACCGACATCTGGGTCCGCTACCAGAAGATGCGCGGCCACGACGTCCTATACGTCTGCGCCGAGGACGCGCACGGCACGCCGATCATGATCAAGGCGAAGGCCGAGGGCACCACGCCCGAGGCGTTGATCGAACGCGTTGCCGCCGAACACCGGGCCGACTACCAGGGCTTCCTGATCGGCCACGACCAGTTCCATTCGACGCACACGCCCGAGACGCAGTACTTCACCGACCTGATGTATGCGCGGCTTCGCGACGCGGGATTCATCACGCGACGTTCGGTGCGGCAGGCGTTCGACGAGCAGGCCGCAATGTTCCTGCCGGACCGCTTCGTGCGCGGCACCTGCCCACGCTGCGGAACCGCAGATCAGTACGGCGACAGCTGCGAGAACTGCGGCGCCACCTATGCGCCGGCCGACCTGATCGACCCACTGTCGGTGGTCAGTGGTACGCGACCGGTCTGGCGCGAATCCGAACACCTGTTCTTCTCGCTGGGGCGCTTCGAGCCGATGCTGCGGGAATGGCTGAAGAGCGGCTCGCTGCAGCCGGCGGTGCAGGCCAAACTCGCCGAGTGGTTCGAGGCCGGGCTGCAGGATTGGGACATTTCGCGCGACGCACCCTACTTTGGGTTCGAGGTACCGGACGCCCCGGGGAAGTACTACTACGTCTGGTTCGATGCGCCGATCGGCTATCTCGGCAGCTTCAAGGCGCTGGCTGCGAAGCGTGGCCTCGACATGGGCGCCTGGCTCGAGCCGGACAGCTCGGCCGAGATGTACCATTTCATCGGCAAGGACATCAGCTACTTCCACACGCTGTTCTGGCCCGCGGTGCTGCATGGCGCCGGCTTCCGCCGCCCGACCGCGGTATTCGTCCACGGCTTCCTCACCGTGAACGGCCAGAAGATGTCCAAGACGCGCGGCTCCTTCATCACCGCGCGGCGCTACCTGGAGCGTCTGCCGCCGGAGCCGCTGCGCTACTATTTCGCTGCCAAACTCGGTTCGGGCATCGACGACATCGACCTTTCGCTGGACGACTTCACCGCCCGTTTCAATTCCGACGTCGTGGGCAAGCTGGTCAACATCGCGAGTCGCTGCGCGGGCTTCATCGAGCGCGGCGGCGGGCAGCTGGCCGCCCGCCTGCCCGACGAAGCGCTGTACGACGAGTTCCGCGCAGCGGCCTCGACGATCGGGTCGGCGCTGGAGGCTCGCGAGTACTCGGCAGCCCTCCGCGAAATCATGCAGCTCGCCGACAAGGCCAACCAGTACGTCGACCTGCACAAGCCCTGGGCGCTGGCGAAGGACCCTGCCAGGGCCGATGAAGTCCGCGCAGTTGCGACGCAGGGCATCAACATGTTTCGTGCGCTGCTGACCTTTCTCGCGCCGGTGTTGCCGTCGATGGCAGTGGCCGCCGGGCGCTTCCTCGGCGTGCCGATCGAGCGCTGGGACGCGGTTCAGACGCCACTGCTCGGGGTGTCGATTGCGCACTACGAGCCGCTGGCGATCCGTCTCGACCCGAAGATCGTCGCGACCCTGATCGAAGCACCCGCGGGATCGCCCGCGGAGTCGCCCGTGAAATCGTCTGAGGCGTCGCCTGTGGCGTCGCTGACCCCGACGTCGGCTGGCCGTGCGGCGACGACGTCCCCGGTGGCCGCGGCCCGGGCTGCCTCAGCACCGGTCGATCTGGTGGTCCCGGTTGGTGCGATGCCGAAGGTGCGCCTCGACGACTTCGCGAAGCTCGACCTGCGGATCGCGCGCGTGTCCGCCGCCAGCGCGGTGGCGGGCTCCGACAAACTGCTGCAGCTGACGCTCGACCTCGGCGGTGAGCCGCGCAACGTGTTTTCCGGCATCCGTGCGGCCTACCGGCCTGAAGAGCTGGTCGGCCGGTTCGTCGTGGTGATCGCGAACCTCGAGCCTCGCAAGATGCGCTTCGGGGTGTCCGAGGGCATGGTACTCAGCGCCGGCGGAGACGGCGGCCTGTTCCTGCTGTCGGCGGACGCCGGCGTGCAGCCGGGCATGAAGGTTTCCTGAGGCCGCGACGCGTGCCGACGCCCGCGCTCGCGCCGCCCGACGCGGCCACCGTCGATGCGCTGCTGCCCCAGACGCAGTGCACGCGCTGCGGCTTCACCGGCTGCAGGCCCTACGCCGACGCGATCGCCGCGGGCGAAGTGCCGATCAACCAGTGCCCGCCGGGCGGCGACGCGACGATTCTCGCGCTCGCCGCGCTCACCGGTCAGGCGCCCTTGCCGCTGAATCCGCGGCACGGGCTCGCCGGCCCGGAAACCGTCGCCGTGATCGACGAGGCCGCCTGCATCGGCTGCGCGCGTTGCCTGCCGCCCTGCCCGGTCGATGCGATCGTCGGCACGAACCGCAGGATGCATACCGTGCTGGAGGCGCTATGCACCGGCTGCGAGCTCTGCATCGCGCCCTGCCCGGTCGATTGCATAACGATCGTTCCGCGCACCTCGTTGCCGGCCACGGCGTCGCCGGCACCCTCGCCGGCGGCGAATCAACGGCGATTCCAGGCGCGCGAGGCCCGTCTGCGGCACCGTGCCGGGGAGCGGCGCAGGCTGCTGGCATCGCGCAAGCGCGCCGCTGCGGAAGAGGCAGGCCGCGCCGCGGATCCCGAGGTGTCGCCGCCGTGAATCCCGTCAAGCGACGCGAAATCCTGGTTCGCCTGCGCGCAGCCAATCCGGCACCGACCACGGAACTCGAATACCGGACCCCGTTCGAACTGCTGGTCGCGGTCATTCTCTCCGCGCAGGCGACCGACACGGGCGTCAACCTCGCCACGCGCCGGCTGTTCCCTCAGGCGAACACACCCGCCACGATCCTCGCGCTCGGCGTGGAAGGCCTGTCGCACCGCATCCGCACCATCGGCCTGTTCAATGCCAAGTCCCGCCACATCATCGCCACCTGTCGGCTGCTGCTCGAACGCCACGGCGGTGAGGTGCCGCGCGATCGCGAGTCGCTGGAGGCGCTGCCCGGCGTAGGCCGCAAGACCGCCAACGTGATCCTCAACACCGCCTTCGGGGTGCCCGCGATCGCCGTCGACACGCACATCTTCCGTGTCGCGAATCGCACGCGCTTCGCCCCGGGCAAGACGCCGCTCGCCGTGGAGCGCGGGCTGCTGAAGTTCACGCCGCAGGAGTTCCTGTTGAACGCCCACCATTGGCTGCTGCTGCACGGTCGGTACGTCTGCAAGGCGCGGCGCCCGGAATGCTGGCGCTGCCCGATCACCGACCTGTGCGAACTGCCGCGCAAGACACCCGCTCCCGCCTGATGCCCGTGTTCGCCGGACAATCGCGCGAGCAGTTGCGTCGCGCCTATCTCGAAGCCTGGAATCGCGCGCAGCAGCACCTGCCCCTGAGCGCCCTCGACACGCAGATCGCCAGCGTGGTCGCGCAGCACCCCGAGTATCACGCCTGGCTGCAAGGCGGGGACGCGGTGCTCGCCGAGGACTTCGACCCGCAGCGAGGTACGACGAATCCGTTCCTGCACCTCGGCATGCACCTGGCACTGCGCGACCAGGTGGAAACCGACCGACCACCGGGAATCCGCGCGATCCACGCGAGCCTCACAGTCCAGGCCGGAGGCGCGCTGCAGGCGGAACATCGCATGATGGAAGCGCTGGGCGAAACCCTGTGGGAGTCACAACGCGACGGTCGCGCGCCGGACGAACAGGCCTACCTCGAGCGGCTGCGACGGTTGCGTTGAGGGCGACAACGCGGGGCGACGAGTGGCCACCCGCGCGCAACCGGTATCGCGGCGGCTCGCGCCTCAGCCTTTCTTCGGCACGTAGAGGTCGGTCAAGGTGCCTTCGAAGGCTTCCGCCGCGAACGCGACCGTCTCGGATAGCGTCGGGTGCGGATGCACCGTCAGCCCGATATCGCTCGCATCGGCGCCCATCTCGATTGCAAGGCCGATCTCCGCCACCAGTTCACCGGCGTTGGGACCGACCAGCCCACCCCCTAGCACGCGATGGCTGACCGGGTCGAACAGCAGCTTCGTGAAGCCCTCGTCGCGGGCCATCGCCAGCGATCGGCCACTCGCCATCCACGGAAACAACCCCTTGCGGACGGCGATGCCCTGCGCAGCGGCCTCGGTCTCGGTGAGCCCGACCCAGGCGATTTCCGGATCGGTGTAGGCAACCGAGGGAATGGCCCGCGCGTCGAACGAACTCTTCAGTCCGGCGGCAACCTCGGCGGCCACCTTGCCTTCGTGCGTCGCCTTGTGGGCCAGCATGGGCTGCCCGACGATGTCGCCGATCGCGAAGATGCCCGGCGCACTGGTGCGCATCTGCCGATCGACGGTCACGAAGCCGCGCGCGTCGAGCGTCACGCCCGCTGCCTCCGCGCCGATCGCACGGCCGTTCGGCACGCGCCCGACCGAGACCAGGATCTTGTCGTAGGTCTGCGGCGGCGGCGCGGCGGCGCCCTCGAAGGTGACGCGCAGCCCCTCGCTGCGTGCCTCGACCGCGGTCACCCGGGTGCCGAGCAGGATCTGGCCGTAGCGCGACTTGATCCGCTTCTCCAGCGGCCGGACGAGGTCGGAGTCGCAGCCCGGCATCAACTGCCCGGTCAACTCAACTACGCTGACCTCGGCGCCGAGCGCGTGATAGACACAGGCCATCTCCAGCCCGATGATGCCGCCGCCGATGACCAGCAGCCGCCTCGGCAGCGACTCGAGCTCGAGTGCGGCGGTCGAGTCCATCACCCGCGGGTCGTCCGGGACGAAGGGTAGCCGCACCGTCTCCGAGCCAGCGGCGACGATGCACTGCCGGAACCCGATGCGCTGCGTACCCGCCTCGCTGACCACCTCGACGATATTCTGAGCGACGAAACGCCCGACGCCCTGCAGGACCTCCACCTTGCGCTGCCTGGCGAGCATGCGCAGCCCGCCCGTGAGCTTGCGCACGACGCCGCCCTTCCAGTCGCGCAGCTTCGTGAGATCGATCTGCGGCGGCCCGAAACTGATGCCGTGCGCGGCCATCGTCGCCGCCTCGTCGATCACCTTCGCCGCATGCAGCAGCGCCTTCGACGGGATGCAGCCAACGTTGAGACAAACGCCACCGAGGCTCGGCCAACGCTCCACCAGCAGCACCTCCAGTCCGAGATCCGCCGCCCGGAACGCGGCCGTGTATCCGCCCGGGCCCGCACCCAGCACCAGTAGCGGCACCTCGCGGTCTGCGGAGACTTCGGAACGGGGCGCCATAGCGACGGCGGCCAGCGCCGGAGCTCCCACCGACGTCGCGATCGGCCCCGCCAGCGCCTCGAGCCGCAGCAGCAGGCTGCCGCGCGACACCTTCATGCCCGTGGCTACCCGGATCTCGACCACCCGGCCCGCGGCGCTCGACGGTACGTCGATCGACGCCTTGTCGGTCTCGATCGTGACCAGCGGTGTGTCGACCTCGACGGCGTCGCCCACGGCGACCAGCACCTCGACGACGGGGACGTCCTTGAAGTTGCCGAGATCGGGAACGACTACGTCGATCAGCGCCATGGAATCATCGCCTCAGGGTACGGCTTCGGTCAGGCCGCGCACGTCGGCGAGCTGGGCGGCGAGAAAGGTCGAGAATCGCGCACCGAGCGCGCCGTCGATCACGCGATGATCGTAGGACAGCGACAGCGGCAGCATCAGCCGCGGCACGAATGCGCCATCGCGCCACTGCGGCTTCATCGACGAACGCGACACGCCCAGAATCGCGACCTCCGGGGCGTTGATGATCGGCGTGAAGGCCGTCCCGCCGATACCGCCCAGACTCGAGACGGTGAAGCATCCACCCTGCATGTCGGCGCCGGACAGCTTGCCGCTGCGCGCCTTGTCGGACAGCTCCGCGAGTTCGCGCGCCAAGCCGTAGACGTCCTTGTGGTCGGCGTCGCGGATCACGGGTACCAGTAGGCCCTGCGGAGTATCCGCCGCAAATCCCACGTGACAGTAGCGCTTGAAGACCAGGTTCTGGCCGCTCTCATCGAGGGAGGTGTTGAAGGACGGGAACTCGGCCAGCGCACGTACGCAGGCGCGGATGATGAAGGCCAGCGGCGTCAGCTTGATGCCACGGCCAGCGGCCGCTTCCTTGAGCCGAGTGCGCGTCTCTTCCAGCTCCGTGATGTCGGCTTCGTCGAATTGAGTGACGTGCGGCAGGTTGACCCAGGAGGCGTGCAGGCGCGGGCCGGAGATCCGTTGCACGCGGCTCAGCGGCTTGCTCTCGACGGGCCCGAAGGCCGCAAAGTCCACCCGCGGCACTTGCGGCAGCGACGCTGTGACGCCCGCCGCAGCCACCGCGCCGCCCCCCGAGCCCAGCAACTGCTTGACGTAGGCCTTCACGTCCTCGTGCGAAATTCGTCCCTTGAGCCCGGAGCCTTTGACGCGTACGAGGTCGACACCGAGTTCGCGGGCGAGCCGCCGTACGGACGGCCCGGCGTGCGCCGTCGAGAAACCGGCTTCGTCGATCGCGGCGAGGTCCGTACGACCGCCGGGAATGCGCGATCCGACGCCGGACGTCAACGCCGCAGCGGCGGGTTGCGGCGCAAGCACGGGTTCCTGCAGTGCGATGGTCGGCGGCGCAGCGGCCGCGACCGGAGCCGGCGGCGGCGGCGGCGGGGCGAGTGTCGACGCCGCCGACGATGCGCCGACCGTAGCGCCACCGGCGGCGCGCAGCGTGACGATCAGGTCACCGGCACTGACTTTGGCGCCCCTGGCCACGTGGATCGCCTCCACCACGCCAGCGCTCGAGGACGGTACGTCCATCGTCGCCTTCTCGGTCTCGAGCGTGACGAGGGCGGTTTCGACTTCGACCGCATCGCCCGCCTTGACCAGCAGGTCGATGACCGCGACATCCTTGAAGCTGCCCAGATCGGGCACCCGAACTTCGATCGGCATGGCGGACCCGTGGTGTCAGGAAGTGAGAGGGTTCGGCTTCGACGGATCGATGCCCAGATCCGCGATCGCCTTGCCGAGCGTCGCGCGGTCGAGCTTCTGGTCGTCCGCCAGCGCCTTCAGTGCCGCCAGCACGATGAAGCGGCGGTCCACCTCGAAATGATGGCGCAGTTGTGCCCTCGCGTCGGAGCGACCGTAACCGTCGGTGCCCAGCACGACGAACTCGCCCGGTACCCACTGGCGGATCTGCTCGGGCACGTTGCGCACGTAGTCGGTGGCCGCGATGAACGGCCCCTGCTGGTCGCCCAGGCACTGCGCGACGTAGGGCACGCGCGGCGGCCGGTTCGGATTCAGCAGGTTCCAGCGCTCGCAGTCGAGCGCCTCGCGGCGCAGTTCGCTGAAGCTCGGCGCGGAGAAGACGTCGGCCGGCACGCCGTAGTCCTTCTCGAGGATCTCGGCGGCGGCCTGCACCTCGCGCAGGATCGTGCCCGCACCCATCAGCGTCGCGCGCACCTTGCCGCGGCCACCGATCGACAGCAGGTAGAGGCCCTTCAGGATGCCCTGCTCGATGCCCTTCGGCATCGGCGGCATCGCATAGTTCTCGTTCATCACGGTCACGTAATAGAAGACGCTCTCGCCATTGACGTACATTCGGCGCAGGCCGTCCTGGATGATCACTGCGAGCTCGTAGGCGAACGTCGGATCGTAGGAGCGGCAATTCGGCACCATCGTCGAGAGCAGCAGGCTGTGGCCGTCCTGGTGCTGCAGGCCCTCGCCCGCCAGCGTGGTACGACCGGCGGTGGCGCCCATCAGGAATCCGCGCGTGCGCAGATCGCCCGCCGCCCAGATGAAATCGCCGACGCGCTGGAACCCGAACATCGAGTAGAAGATGTAGAACGGCACCATGCTGACGCCGTGGTTTGCGTAGGCCGTGCCGGCCGCGATCCACGAGCACAGCGCACCTGCCTCGTTGATGCCTTCCTCGAGAATCTGGCCCTTCTTGTCCTCGCGATAGGACATCAGCTGGTCCGCATCCTGCGGCTGGTAGAGCTGGCCCATCGAGGAATAGATGCCGACCTGGCGGAAAAGGCCTTCCATGCCGAAGGTGCGTGCTTCGTCGGGAACGATCGGCACGATGTTGCGGCCAATGTTCTTGTCCTTGAGCAGCGTGGTGAGGATGCGCACGAAGGCCATCGTCGTGGAGATCTCGCGGCCTTCGGTGCCGTCGAGCAAGCCCTGGAAAGCCTCGAGCGCGGGAATCGCCAGCGGCGCCGCGACGTCGCGCCGACTCGGCAGGTAGCCGCCCAGCGTCTTGCGACGCTCGCGCATGTAATTCAGCTCCGGGCTGTCTTCGGCCGGCTTGAAGAACGGCAGCTTCGAGAGCGCCTCGTCCGAGATCGGGATGTTGAAGCGGTCGCGGAACACAATCAGGTCTTCGTCAGACAGCTTCTTCTGCTGATGCGAGACCATCTGGCCCTCGCCCGCCTTGCCCATGCCGAAGCCCTTGACGGTCTTGGCGAGGATCACCGTCGGCTGGCCCCGATGCTGGCTCGCCGCCCAGTAGGCTGCGAACACCTTGCGGGCATCGTGGCCACCGCGGTTGAGACCCCAGATTTCGTCATCGGAGAGATTCGCGACCATCGCCTTCAGCTCGGGATACTTGCCGAAGAAGTTCTCGCGCGTGTAGGCACCGCCCTTGGCCTTGAAGTTCTGGTACTCACCGTCGACGCACTCTTCCATCACGCGCCGCAGCAGGCCGCGGCTGTCTTTCGCGAGCAGCGGATCCCAGCGCCCGCCCCACAGCACCTTGATGACGTTCCAGCCGGCGCCGAGGAACGCCGCCTCGAGTTCCTGGATGATCTTGCCGTTGCCGCGCACCGGCCCGTCGAGGCGCTGCAGGTTGCAGTTGATGACGAAGACGAGGTTGTCGAGCTTCTCGCGCACCGGCATCGTCAGCGCGCCCATCGACTCCGGCTCGTCCATCTCGCCGTCACCGAGGAAGGCCCAGACCTTGCGATCGGACGGCTTCACCAGGCCGCGGTGCTCCATGTAACGCTGGAAGCGCGCCTGGAAGATCGCCTGCATCGGACCGAGGCCCATCGAGACCGTCGGAAACTGCCAGAAGTCCGGCATCAGCCACGGGTGAGGATAGGAAGAGAGGCCGTCGCCGGCGACTTCCTGGCGGAAATGCCG
This sequence comes from Pseudomonadota bacterium, assembly GCA_043748075.1. Taxonomy (GTDB): domain Bacteria; phylum Pseudomonadota; class Gammaproteobacteria; order Steroidobacterales; family Steroidobacteraceae; genus UBA964. Next base: position 25,196 of record JAYTNX010000090.1, on the reverse strand, counting down.
CAACTGTTCCTCCGTCAGGCGCCCTTCGAGATACGCCCGCGCATAGATGCCCGGTGACGCATGGCCCTGGACGAAGATCATGTCGCCCGGATGCTTCTCCGACGGAGCGCGCCAGAAATGGTTGAACCCGACCTCATAGAGCGTCGCGGCCGAGGCATAGGTGGCGATGTGGCCGCCATACTCCGATGAGATCCGGTTCGCATTGACGACCATCGCCATCGCGTTCCAGCGGATATAGGCCTCGATGCGCCGCTCGAACTCGCGGTTGCCCGGATAGTCGCGCTGCTGGCCGGTGGAGATCGTATTCAGGTAGGCCGTATTCGGACGGAACGGCAGATAGGCGCCCGAGCGCCGCGTGTGGTCGATCAGTCGCTCGAGCAGGAAGTGCGCGCGTTCCGGGCCGTGCGTCTTGAGTACGGAATCGATCGACTCGAGCCACTCCTGTGTCTCGCCGGGATCGAAGTCTTCGAGCTTGGGCAGTTCGGTCATCTGCGGGACCCATGCGGTGCGGCCCGCCTCGGGCGGCCTGGAACGCTATGTTAACCCGCCCACTGCCCATTCAGGTCATCGACTGGGCCACCGAAATCGCCACCGCTGCAAGACATCTCCGCGACGTCCGCCTGCTGACGCCATTTGCCATTGACACTGAGCCAGATCCGGCCTCGTGCCGGTTGGCGGTGCGCGTGGGGTCGAGTCGGAACCCATCTCGCGCGCGTGTTCGGCGCAGTGGCGTCCGACGGCATCGATGCGATGAACCGGGAAGACGTCCTCGGGCACGGCGTGCCGCCGGTAGCCCGAGGCTCGCTGTGCTAGCATCTTCATCGACGTTCTTCCGAGTCTGACGCGCCGTGTCCCTGCTTCCCGATCAGCCCTTGCCGGCACTGCGCCGCCTCTCCGTCCCGCCGTCCGGGGCACGCCTCGACGCGCTCGATGCGCTCTGTGTCGTCGTCTCGCCCGCCAGTCGAGCCGTCGCGCTGCGCGGCCTCGGGCCTGCGGCAGGGATCGCCGCACTGCTGGAACGCGAACGTCCCCAGCCGGGCCGGTGCGCGACCTTCACCCTCGCCAATTCGCGGCAGACCCTGGTGGTAGTCGGCGTGCTCGCCGAAGGCGCCGATGCGTTCACCCGGCTCAGCCTCGCGGGCGAAATGCTGCGCAGCGCGCTCGCGCGCAAGCCGCGCCGCATCGCGCTCGCGGCGGCGCCGTCGCGCCGCGATGCCGACGCCGTCGTCGAAGCGCTGGCGGCGGCCGCGCTCTCGCAGTCTTTCAACCTGCCGGCGTTCCTCACTGCACCTTCGCCCCGCGCTACGCTGGATGAACTCGACCTGCATGCCAGCGCTGCACTCGATCTCGCGCGGCTGCGCGCCACCGCGCAGGCGGCGAATCTCGCGCGCTGGCTGACCTCGCTGCCGCCGAACGTGCTCGACGCCGGCGGCTATCGCAGGGCGCTGCAGGGCCTGGCCCGCGATACCGGCCTGACGATGCAGTGGTACGGCGAAGCCGCCTTGCGCAAGCTCGGTGCCGGCGCCTTTCTTGCGGTGTCCGCGGGCAATGCCACGCGCGATGCGGGCATCGCCCGGCTCAGCTGGCAGCCGCGCGCGCGCGGCGTGACTCGTCCGCGGCTCGCGCTGGTCGGCAAGGGCATCCTGTTCGACACCGGCGGCACGAACCTCAAGCCGCATCGCAGCATGCTCGACATGCACACCGACATGGCCGGTAGTGCGGTCGCGCTGGGCCTGCTGCTCGCCCTCGCCCAGCTGCAGGCCCCGTGGTCGGTCGACTGCTGGCTCGCGATCACCGAGAACCGCATCGGCCCGACGGCCTATCGCCCCCAGGACGTCGTGCGGGCCTGCAACGGCAAGACCATCCAGGTGATCCACACCGACGCCGAGGGCCGCATGGCGCTCGCCGACACGCTGGCGCTCGCCGCGCGACGCGAGCCACGGCTGATCCTGGATTTCGCGACGCTGACCGGCGCCTGCGTCGTCGCACTGACGGAGCGACAGAGCGGCGTCTTCACCAACCGTCCCGCGCTGGAGCCCCTGCTCGAGGCCGCCGGCCGCGACAGCGGCGAGCGCGTGGTGTGTTTCCCGATGGACGCCGACTACGATACCGACCTGCACAGCAAGGTCGCCGACCTGCTGCAGTGCGCCGTCGACGGCAAGGGCGACCACATCCTCGCCGCGCGATTCCTCGCGAATTTCGTGCCCGAGTCGGTGGCCTGGGCGCACGTCGACCTCTCCGCGGCGACGCGCAGCGGCGGCCTCGGCCATGTCGCGACCGACATCACGGGCTTCGGCGTGCGCTTCGCGCTCGACCTGCTGCTGGACCAGCCCGTCCTGCCCGCCCTCGCCCTCCGTCGCGCAGCCTCGCGAGCCGCCCCGTGAGTTCGCCCGGTAGCGTGGATGTGATCGCCCTCGGGCGCCCCGACGACTGGCACCTGCACCTGCGCGACGGCGCGGCCCTCGCGGCGGTGCTGCCGCATACGACCGCGCGCTTTGCGCGCGCCATGGTGATGCCGAATCTGAAGCCGCCGATCACGACGACGCCTATGGCTGCGCAGTATCGCGAGCGGATCCTCGCGGCGCGACCGGCCGGCTCCGGTTTCCAGCCGCTGATGACCCTCTACCTGACCGATCGCACGCCGCCCGACGAAGTGGACCGCGCGCTCGCCAGTGGCTTCGTACATGGTTTCAAGCTATATCCGGCCGGCGCGACCACGCACTCGAACGCAGGAGTCACCGATCTCGCACACATCGATGCGGTGCTCGCGCGCATGGCGGAATGCGGCATCGTCCTGCAGGTCCACGGCGAGGTGACGAGGGACGCGGTGGATGTTTTCGACCGCGAAGCGCGATTCATCGACGAGGCGCTGGCGCCACTGCTCGAACGCCATCCCCGGCTGCGCGTCGTTTTCGAGCACATCACGACGGCCGCCGCAGTGGCGTTCGTGCGCCAGGCGCGGGCGGGCGTGGGTGCGACGATCACGCCGCAGCACTTGCTGCACAATCGCAACGCAATGTTTGCCGGCGGCATCCGGCCGCATTTCTACTGCCTGCCGGTCCTGAAGACCGAGCCGGACCGTCTCGCGCTGACTGAGGCGGCCACCGGTGGCGAGCCGCGCTTCTTCCTGGGCACCGACAGTGCGCCGCACCCGCGCCACGCCAAGGAGAGCGACTGCGGCTGCGCAGGCATGTACTCGGCGCATGCGGGCATCGAGTTGTATGCCGAAGCCTTCGACGCGGCGGGCGCCCTACCGCGCCTCGAGGGCTTCGCCCACGCCTTCGGCGCCGACTTCTACCGCCTGCCGCGCAACGCCGGCACCATCACGCTGCGCCGAGCGCCGACGGCCGTCCCGGAACGCCTGCGCTTCGGCGTCGACCGCTGCGGCGTCGACGAGGAACTCATACCGATGCGCGCTGGCGGCCACACACTCTGGTCGCTGGTCGCCGGATGAACGCCGCCAGCGTCACGATGGCGCGCCGCTTCCGTGGGTTCCTGCCGGTGGTCGTCGACGTCGAGACCGGTGGCTTCAGTGCCGCGCGCGATGCGCTGCTGGAAATTGCCGCCGTGCTCGTCACGATCGACCCGCAGGGCGTCCTGCGGCGCGGCGCCACGCATTGCTACCACGTGAAGCCCTTCGAAGGCGCCAACCTCGAGGCCGCCTCGCTCGCGGTCAATGGCATCGATCCGTTCCACCCGCTGCGTCCGGCGATCGACGAACGCGACGCGCTGTCGCGCATCTTCAAGGAAGTGCGCCAGGGAATCCGCGACCAGGGCTGCAAACGCGCGATCCTGGTCGGGCACAATGCCAACTTCGACCTCTCGTTCCTGAACGCGGCGGCGCAGCGCTGCGACATCAAGCGCAATCCGTTCCATCCGTTCTCGTGCTTCGACACGGTGACTCTGGCGGGTGCCGCGCTGGGACAGACCGTGCTGGCCAAGGCGGCCAAAGTGGCCGGCATGGACTGGGATTCGTCATCGGCGCACTCGGCCGCCTATGACGCAGAGCGCACCGCCGACCTGTTCTGCCGCATCTGCAACAGCTGCCTGCCGAGCTACCTCGAGGCCGAGGAACGCGCGCGCGCGCTGGGCTGGCACGACGACGGGGCGGCGACGTCCGCGCGTTCCGCCACGGGTGATGCGCCGACGGGTGATGCGCCGACGGGAGATGCGCCGGAGGAAAATGCGCCTGCGGGAAATGAGGCAGCGCCCGCGGACGGCTGAGGCGGGGGGCCGCAGGAGGGCCGCGGGTTCAGGCGTGTGCGGCGGTCGCGCCCGACGCGTCGAGCACCTTTTTCAACTCGCCGCTGCGGAACATCTCGAGCGTGATGTCGCAGCCACCGAGCAACTCGCCCTTGAGGTAGAGCTGCGGAAAGGTCGGCCAGTTCGAGTACCGCTTCAGCGCGTCGCGCAGTTCAGGATCCTCGAAGATGTTCACGTGCGCGAAGGCGGCGCCGCAAGCGCGCAGCGCAGCGACGGCCTGCGCCGAAAAGCCGCACTGCGGAAAATCGGGGGTGCCCTTCATGAACAGCACGACGGGTGCGGCGCTCAGCTGGGCCTTGATGCGTTCGACGACGTCCATGGGACTCTCCGTTTTCGATGTTCCAGCGTTTCTTGACGATTCAGGAAGCGAGCCTTCAGAAATGGCAATCCCATTGGCGCGATGCGTTGGCCCGATCCTTTGGCGCGATCAGCGGCGAACGGACGACCGCGCCTCGCGTCGCTGGCCCAGCTCCTGGATCAGCGCCCACTGCTGGGCCGAAGACATGCGCAGCCAACCGGCGATCTCGTCACGGGTGCGAAGGCATCCCGCGCAATGACCGTCAATGTCGAGCGAACACACACTGACGCAGGGAGACATCGGCGCGGACGACGGGCCGACATCGAGGGCAATGGGCATCGACCTGTTCCGTGGTCAGAGCATGACCGCTACAACGTTGAATTATGGGGGGTGCTGGCCTATTCTTCAAACCCGCCGCGGTCGGGCCGGGCGCACTCGACGACTCGAACATAAGCCGGAGACAACGCAGATGAAGAACCCCCTCGACAGTGTCCCATTCACGATCGTCCTCGGGCTGGTGTTCGCGATCGTCGTGATGGTCATCATCCCCGGCTCGGCCTACAACGACGGCGGCCTGTCGCGCTGGCTGCACATCGTCACCGGCATCTTCTGGATCGGCTTGCTCTACTACTTCAACGTCGCGCAGATTCCCGCGCTCGCGGCCGCCGGTGCGGACAAGGGCGGGCCGGGCGGTGCCGGCATCACCAAGTACGTCGCGCCGCGCGCCCTGCTGTGGTTCCGCTGGGCCGCCGTCGCCACCTGGCTCACTGGCGCGTGGCTGCTCGGCGCGCGCTTGATGCCGGCCTTTACCCTTCAGGAAGGCAGCCAGGTCATCGGCATCGGTGTCTGGCTCGGCTCCATCATGCTGTTCAATGTCTGGGTGCTGATCTGGCCGAACCAGAAGAAGGTGCTGGGCATCGTCGCCGCCACAGACGAAGAAAAGGCCAGGGCCCGCCGCACGGCGACGCTGACCTCGCGCACGAACTTCTTGCTGTCCTTCCCGATGTTGCTGTGCATGTCCGCTCAGTCGCACGGGCTGCCGTTCTGACGATCGGCTATCCCGAGACGTCGAGCGGCCTGCCGCCCGACCTCGGGGCGCAGGTAGCGCGGGCGCTGGCGGAGGATGTCGGGCCCGGCGATGTCACGGCAGCCCTGGTGCCGCTGAGCCAGCAAGTCCGCGCCCACGTGATCTCGCGCGAATCCGCGGTTCTCTGCGGCCGGGCGTGGTTCGACGCCACGTTTCTCCAACTCGATTCCGGGGTGCAGGTCGACTGGCGGGCTGCAGACGGTGATCGCGTCGCCGCCGACGCCGTGCTTTGTCACGTCGCGGGACCGGCCCGCGCCGTGTTGACCGGCGAGCGCACCGCGCTGAATTTCCTGCAGACCCTGTCGGCCACCGCCACCGTCACGCGTCGCTTCGTCGACGCAGTCGCCGGCACCGCCTGCCGCATCCTCGATACCCGCAAGACTCTGCCCGGCCTGCGGCTGGCGCAGAAGTACGCCGTTCGCTGCGGTGGCGGCCAGAACCACCGAATGGGCCTCCATGACATGGTGCTCGTCAAGGAGAACCATATCCTCGCGGCCGGCTCGATCGCTGCGGCCGTCGCGACCGCCCGGCGACTCGCACCGGGCGTCGCGGTGGAAGTCGAGGTGGAATCGCTCGTCGAGCTGGAACAGGCATTCGAGTCCGGGGCCGACCTCGTGATGCTCGATGAGCTGTCGCTCCAGGACATGCGGGCGGCTGTCGTGCGGCGCGATGCGGTCGCGGGACGCGCGCGACTGGAGGCGTCGGGCGGCGTTTCACTGTCGTCCGTGCGGCAGATCGCGCAGACCGGTGTCGACTTCGTCTCGATCGGCGGCCTGACCAAGCACGTCGCCGCCGTCGACCTCTCGATGCGGATCGAATTCGTGGCCTCGCCTAGCCCAGAATGTACCTGAGATTACCCTGGTAAGATCCTAAATATAATCAGGAATTCACTGCCTTAAGGACGCGCTGCGGCTGGGCGATTCCATAGCCCTGGGCATAGTCGACGCCGAGGCTGCGCAGCATCTGGATGATTTCAGCGTTCTCGGCGAATTCCGCGATCGTCAGCTTGCCGGTCAGGTGGCCGATTTCATTGATCGAACGCACCATTTCGCGGTCGATCGGGTCGTGCAGGATTTCACGCACGAAGCTTCCATCGATCTTCAGGAAGTCGACCGGGAAATGCTTCAGGTAACCGAACGACGACAGACCGGTGCCGAAGTCGTCGAGCGAGAACTTGCAGCCCAGTTCCTTGAGCGCCTGGATGAAGCGATTCGCCTGCGAGAAGTTCGCAACCGCGGCCGTCTCGGTGATCTCGAAGCAGATCTTGGCCGCATCGATACCGGTGCGCTGGAACTGCTCGATGACGAAGGGCAGGAACTTGTCATCGCCAAGACTCTGGCCCGACAGGTTGATCGCGCACAGTGCCAGGTTCTCGCGCTCGTCGGCCTCGGAGACCAGCCAGCGCAGCGCGTTCTCGATCACCCAGCGATCGATCGACGGCATGATGCCGTAGCGTTCGGCGGCCGCCATGAAGCTATCGGGCGCCACCACCTTGCCGTTCTCGTCCCGCATGCGCAGCAGCAGTTCGTAGTGCGCGCCGGTCTCGGGCTTCTGCAGCGGCTGGATCGTCATGCGGTAGAGCTCGAAGCGGCCCTCCTCCAGTGCGGCGTTGATCCGCGCGGCCCATTGCATCTCGCGCCGGCGGCGCATCAGCTCGATGTCGTTCTCCGCGAAGCTGTGCACCCGGTTGCGCCCCGCCTCCTTGGCGGCTCGGCAGGCGCTGTCGGCGGCTGAGATGATCGAGGCCACGTCCTCGTTGTCGGCGGTGATCGGCACCACGCCGATGCTGGCGCCGAGCCGGAACACGCGGTCCTCCCAGGTAAAGCGGAAATTGCGTACGGCCTCGCGCAGCGCCTCGGCCATGCGCAGCGCATCGTCGAGCGCGCAGGCTTCTAGCAGCACGCCGAACTCGTCGCCACCGAGCCGCGACAGCGTGTCACGCCAGCGCACCTTCGCCTTCAGCAGCGAGCCAACCTGGCCGAGCAGCGCGTCGCCCGCCGAGTGCCCGCAACTGTCGTTGATGATCTTGAACTGGTCGAGGTCGAGATAGCAGAGCGCATAGGACGACTCGCGCGCCTTGGCGCTCTTCAGCGCCCGCTCGAGCCGGCTCTCGAATTCGCGACGATTGACCAGCCCCGTCAGCAGGTCGTGGCTCGACTGGTACGACAGTCGGCGATTTAGCTCGCGGCTCTCGCTGACGTCGTGGAACACCAGTACGCCGCCCGACACCTTGCCGGCGCCGTCACGGATGGGCGCCGCCGTGCTCTCCACATACAGCTCGTTGCCGTCCTTGCGGATCAATAGCATCGGACGCACCGATTTGATCGGGCGCACCCGGCGTACCGACTGGGTCAGCGGGTTCTCGAGCGGCTCGCAGGTTTCTTCGTGGAACGTGCGGAAGATTTCATCGACGGGTCGCCCCATCGCGTCTTCCAGGCGCCAGCCGGTGAGCTGCTCGGCAACTGGATTGATGTAGTCGATGACCGAGTTCGCGTCCGTCGTGATCACACCGTCGCCGATCGACTGCAGCGTGATCTGCGCGCTCTCCTTCTCGCGGAACAGCGCATCCTCGTACAGCTTGCGTTCAGTGATATCGAGCTCGACGCCGACCAGGCGCAGCAGGCGGCCCGTGGCGTCGAGGCGCGCCTTGGCGCGGCTCTGCACCCAACGCCACTCGCCGTTGCAATGGCGCATCCGGTGAATGCTTTCGAAGATCGGCGACTTGCCGGCGACGTGTTCGCGGATGGCCGCCTGGACTCGCGACATGTCCTCCGGATGCACGAGCCCGCGCCAGTCCGGCGCGAGGTCCAGGTCGGAATCGGAATAGCCGAGCATGACGCGCCAGCGCGGCGAGAAGTACATCTCATTGCGCTCGACGTCGAAGTCCCACAAGCCGTCGTTGGCGGCATCTTTCGACAGCTCGACACGCTCCTCGAGCTTGGCGAGGCGGGCCTCGAGCTTCAGCCGGCCGAGGCCGGTGGCGAGACTGGTACCGATCAGCTTCAGCAACAGCTGCAGGTTGACGTCCCAGGCACCGCGCGGCAGCGAGTTGGCGAGGCCGAGAAACCCGGCCGGCACGCCGCCGATGCGGTAGGTCACCAGTAGCAGCGATCCGATGTGAAGTTCAGCCAGCCGTCGCGCCTCGACCTGCTGGTCACGGCGCGGCGCGGCCGTGTCGAGCAGCGCGGAGAGACGCAGATGGTCGAGACGGGTGCGCAGCCAGCCCCAGGCCTCGATACTGTCGCCGCGCAGGGCTTCGGGATGACACTGCGCAAACGTGCCACGGGACACCGTGACGGAGTCCATCACGAGTCCCGCGGGATCGAGGGTGATCGCCAGCGCGGCGTCGCAACCGGAGGCGTCGCGCAGCAGGTCGAGGTTCTCGCGCAAGACGGCTTCGGCGCTGTCGCGGCTGAGGTTCTGGAAGTCGACCGCGATCTTGGTGCAGGTGACGTCCAGTCCCGTGTGCAGGCGTTGCGCGCGAGGAGGCGTCCACGCCTGGGGAGCCAGGATGTCGGAGGCGCTGAAGTCGCTGGCGGGGTCGATCAGGGCCGGATACCGCTGAGGCTGCGCGCCAGGACCGGCGCGTGCCTCGATTGTGGCATACACGTCGAGAAAGACAAGCTAACTGTCTGTTGGTAAAGACAGATCGCGCTCATCCGATCGGGTGCGCGGGATACGGAATTGCCCGTCCGGGCTGCCCCTTGGCCACGCAATCCGCGGCGGGCAAACCCGATACCAGCCACCAGGTCTCGCGCGAACTCCGCCCCGCCTCCCTGCGCGCGGCAGCGGTGAAACACGGCGACAGCAGGGCCTCCGGCACCAGCAAGACTCGTCCCGCCGGCTCCGCCGCGAGCCAGGTGGCCGCGTCGTAAGTCTCCTGCGGGCCCTCGCGCCAGCGACTGTGGCCGAAGTTGAACGAGTCGCGATCCAGGGCGAGCAGGAACTGTTCCTTGTAGGCGACGAGCCCCAGTTCGCGCTCCGGCGGCACCTTCTCGAGCACGCCTCTGATGAACGCCGCAGCCGAACGCTGCGGGTTGATCTGCGGCGCGACTCCGACTCCCCAGCAGCTGGCGAGAGCCGCGAGCACGACTGGCCAGGCGAGCACCGGTGCGAAGCGCGCCGCGGCGAGCCACAGCAGGGGCGCCGCGAAGCCGAACGCCAGCACCGGCCGCATCGACTGCAGCCCGGCGTCCGCCAGCAGCGCCGCCACCTTCGGCTGCCCCGCCAGATGCCCCAGCGCCAGCAACAGGCCCGGGAGTGCCAGCAGTGCGGCGAGCGCGAGACTCAGGCGCGCCACGCCGCGCCGCATCAGCAGTTCGTCCAGGTGCGCGGCGGCAGCGATCGCCAGTGCCGGCAGCGCGGGGAGAATGTAGACGCCGCGTTTGCCGGGGCTCAACGAGAAGAACAACAGCACGATCGCCACCCAGAACAGCGGCAGCCAGACGTCCCCTCGGCGTGCTGCGAGGTCGCGTCGCCAGCGTGGTACCAGCCAGAACAGCAGCGCGCTCAACGGCAGCCACAAGGCCGGGACGACCTCGACGAGGAAGTACCACCACGGCCTGACGTGATGCCACGCGGCCGCGTAGCGTTGCACGGTCTGCTGGAACAGGATCTCGTTGCGATAGGCAACCAGATCCGGTGCCCCGCTGAGCGCGACCGCGATCAGCATCGGCACGAGCCAGGCACCGATGGCGAGCAGGAACCCCACCGGTGCGAGCCACCATCGCCAACCGCCCGCGGGTATCGCCGCCAGCGTCCATCGGCCTCGCGACATCGCCATCCCGATGGGCACCAACAGCAACGGCAGGAAGCCGACGCCCTTGGTGATGACGCCGATGCCGGCCGCCAGTCCGCCGAGTAGATACGCCCGCCAGTCGGGACCGAGCAGCAGGTGGCGGCAGAACCCCCAGAGCGACAGAGTGGTGAAGAACAGCAGCGTCGGGTCGATCTGCGCGCCGCGCATCGTCAGCACGAACTGCGTGCAGCAGGCCAGCAGGATCGCCGCCGCGAGACCGGCACGCCGGCCGTGCAATCGGGTCGCGAGCGAATAGACGAGCAGCAACGTACCCGTCGCGGCCAGCATCGACGGCAGCAGGAACGAGCTGCGTACCGAACCGATCGCGGCATGAGCCGCCGCCAACAGCCAGAAGAACAACGGCGGCTTGTCCTGGTAGAGGTCGCCGCCGACTCGCGGAAACAGCCAGTTGCCGCTCGCCACCATGTCGCGCGCCAGCGCGGCGAAACGCGGCTCGTCGGCGGGCCAGGGGTCTCTCAATCCGTAACCGCTCGCGATCAGCAGCAGCACGGCGAGCAGTATCCAGCCGAGGTCGCGCCAATGCTCGCGGTGCGCTTCGCCCTTCATCGGCAGCGACCCGGATCCCGGCCCCTCAGGCCTCGACCTTCTGCCGGCCGGTGCGGATGAGGAAGAGGTTGCGAAGGTAGACGAACAGACCCGCGGCCTGGCCGACGATGAAGACCGGATCGCGCTTGTGGATCGCGTAGGACAACAGCACGGCCCCGCCGAGCAGGCTGAAATACCAGAACGCCATCGGGATCAGGCTGCGCCGGGCACGCTCGCTCGCCAGCCATTGCACGATGAAGCGGGCCGAGAACAGCGCCTGCCCGGCGAATCCGATCACGATCCACAACGTGGTTTCCGTCGATCCCATGAATGCGTCTCCTAGTACTCGCGCACGGCTATTCCTCGCGCACCGCGAGGCCGGGCTTGAAGCGGCGCTTCAGCCACATGACACCAAAGATGTCGACGATGCCGACCCACAGCCGATCGAGCAGGCCGTACTTGGACTGACCACGCTGGCGCGGGCGATGATTGACCGGCACCGAGACGACGCGCGCGCCGGCGCGCTGGAACAGCGCCGGCAGGAACCGGTGCATGTGGTCGAACCGCGGCAGCGCCAGGAAGGTTTCGCGATGCATCAGCTTGATGCCGCAGCCCGTGTCCGGTGTGCCGTCGCCCAGCAACGAAGCCCGCACGCCATTGGCAATGCGCGACTGCAGGCGTCGCATCCAGGTGTCGCGCCGGCTGGTGCGGTTGCCCATCACCAGCAACGCGTCGCCGCGCGCGGCCACGAGTTTCGGGATGTCCGCCGGATCGTTCTGGCCGTCGCCATCGAGCGTCGCGATCCACGGTGCGCGTGCCTCGCGTACGCCGGACCACACGGCGGCACTCTGGCCGCTGCGAAACGAGTGACGGAGGAGCCGCAATTGCGGGATGCCTCGCTCGCGAATGGCGCGCGTCGCGGCAGCCGTATCGTCGGTGCTGCCATCGTCGACGAACAGGATCTCGAACTCGCGATCGGCGAGTGCGAGCGCGATTTCCGTCGCCAGCGGACCGACATTTTCGGCCTCGTTGCAGACCGGCACCACGACCGAAATCTCGGGCGTCACGCGGGTAGCCCCCGGATCGGATTCGGTCATGCTTTGCGCCAGGGGGACGTTGTCGTCACAGTGGATTGTCCGCGATTGCACCCCGGGTAACAAGGACGCCCGCGGCCGGCGACGATGGGATGGACGATGGGATAAAGTACGGTGCGAATGAGCGAACCGACCACGCTGACCGGGATGTTCGACGGGCTGCGCACCCGCGACCGCGCCATCACCTACCTCGAAGGCGAGGACCGCGAACGGGTGGTGCCGTTCGTCGAACTGCACGCGCGCGCGCTCGGCATCCTGCACCACCTGCAGACCCTCGGCCTGCGCGCCGGCGACAGGGCGATTCTGTTCCTCAACAACAACGAGCAGTTCGTCGACGCGTTCTGGGCCGCGATCCTCGGCGGTATCGTGCCCGTGCCGGTCGCGGTGGGCATCAGCGACGAGCATCGCCGCAAACTGCTGCGGATTGCGCGCCAGCTCGGCAACCCATACCTGGTCACCGACCGCAAGGCCTACGAGCGCATCACGCAGTTCACCGCGCAAGCGCCTCCCGGCGCGGCGCGCGCGGCCGGCGAACCTTTCCCGGTGCCGCGCGAGCGCGTGTTCCTTGCTGATCAGGTGGACGACATCTCGCGCGCCGGGCGGGCGCAGGTTGCGGCGCCGTCGGACGTCGCGTTCATCCAGTACTCCTCAGGCTCGACCAGCGACCCCAAGGGCGTCGTGCTCACCCACGGCAACGTGATCGCGAACACGCTAGGCGCGATCCGCGCCGGCAGGCTCCACGACCGCGACGTGTCGCTGTCGTGGATGCCGTTGACCCACGACATGGGGCTGATCGGGCTGCACATCTTCATGCTGACGGCGGGCATGCAGATCGTGCAGATGCCGACCGACCTGTTCGTGCGCCGGCCGCTGCTGTGGCTGCAGGCGGCATCACGCAAGCGTGCCACCGTGCTGTGCTCACCGAACTTCGGCTATCGACACTACCTGAAAGTGCTCGGCGAACGGCCGGTCGATGGCCTGGACCTCTCGGCCGTGCGCATCATCTTCAACGGCGCCGAGCCGATCAGCGCCGCGCTCTGCGATGAGTTCCTCGATCGCCTGCGTCCCGCGCAACTGCGCCGCGCGGCCATGTACCCGGTGTACGGCCTCGCCGAAGCCTCGGTGGCCGTCAGTTTCCCCGAGCCATTGAGCCCGCTGCGGATGCTGCCGCTCGATCGCCACTCGATGAAGGTCGGTGACACGGCGCGCGCGCTGCAGCGGAGCGACACCGACGCCCTCACCCTCGTCGCGGTCGGCCGCGCCATTCCGAACTGTGAAACGCGCATCGCCGCAGACGATGACTCGCCGCTGCCCGAGGGAAGGTTCGGGCACATCCAGATCCGCGGCAGCAACGTCACCGCGGGCTATTTCGCCAACCCCGAGGCTTCCGCCGCGCTGCGCACCGCCGATGGCTGGACGCGCACCGGCGACCTCGGTCTCGTGGAGAGCGGCGACCTGTTCATCACCGGCCGGGCGAAAGACATCATCTTCGTCAACGGCCAGAACTATTACCCGCACGACCTCGAGAGCATCGCGATCCGCACGGAGGGCATGGAACTCGGCAAGGTGGTGATCAGCGGAGTGCGGCCGGCGGGCGCCGACACCGACCAGCTCGTCGTGTTCGCATTGCACCGGGGCACGATGGCCGACTTCGCCCCGCTGGCGACGCGGCTGTCGCGGCTGATCAACGAGCACACCGGCCTCGAGGTCGCCGAGGTCGTTCCCGTCGGTCGCATACCCAAGACCACCAGTGGCAAGGTCCAGCGACACCTGCTCGAACAGGCCTTTCTCGACGGCGAGTTCGACGCCGCGCGGGCCGAACTGCGCGCGCTGCACACCGAGCCCGTGGCCGCGTCGGCGCCCGCCGCCAGCGACATCGAGGCGCGGCTGACGGCGCTGTGCCGCGCGGCGTTCCCGGGCCGCGCGATAGGCCCGGACGACAACCTGCTCGAGCTCGGCGCGGGGTCCCTCAAGCTGATCGAGCTCCACGAGGAAATGGACCGCGCTTACCCCGGGCAGACAGACCTGACGGAACTGTTCGACCATCCGACGATCTCGGCGCTCTCGCGCGTGATCGAAGCGCGGCTTTCAGGCCCCGTACAGCGGCTTGCGTAGCCGCCAGCGCTTGTGCGACCAGGGCCAGTCGGGCGGTGACTGGCGGATCTGCGCTTCGACCATCCGCGCATACCGCTCGGTGAATGCACCCGGGGGCAGCGGCTCGCGCGCCTCGGCGAGCGGAGCGAAATCGACGATGTACCGGCCGCGACCGACGCGCTGCATGCCGACGAACAGCGCGGGGTAGCCGGTCTTGCGCGCAATCTCCTCGGCGCCCAGAAAAAACGCCGAATCGCGATTCAGGAAGCGCGTCCAGTGCTTAGACTCGCTCGCGACCGGTTCCTGGTCCGCAACCAGCGCGATGGCACGCGGCAGGTTGCGCCGGCGCAGGATGTCGACCAGCAGTTGCGATGCCGGCACCATGCGCGCGCCGAAGCGTGTGCGCAGCAGGTTCATGCCGCGCTCGGCCCACGGATTCACCAGCGGCTTGTAGGCGGCATCGAGCGGCGCGCCGAGACACAGCGACAGCGCCAGCAGCATCCACTCCCAGTTGCATTGGTGCGCGGCCAGCAGCAGCACCGGTCGGCCGGTGGCGAGGCGCGCATGCACGAGATCGAGGCCGCGCACCTCGACCCGGCGCAGCAACTCTTCGCGAGCCATCGTGGCGCTCTTGACGATCTCGACCAGCACGTCGGCATGGCTCGAGTAGAACTCGCGCATGCGGGTGCGGAGGTCGCGCTCGTCGAGCTCCGGGAACGCGATCTGCAGATTCTCCCGCACGACCTTGGGTCGGTAGGGAAGGATGCGGTACGCGAGCCAGGAGAGAAATCCTGCGAACCCGTAGAGCAGCGGCATCGGCACCGCCGAGACGGCGCGCACCCACCACGCGTGGCGCGCGCCCTCGCGCTCGGCACCGCCCTGCTCCGGCGGCGCTGCGGCAGGGGTCGGCGGGTTCATCGGGGGCCGCGGGCGAAGGATGGTGCCGACTCACAGAATCGAACTGTGGACCCCATCATTACGAATGATGTGCTCTACCAACTGAGCTAAGTCGGCCCGGGGACGCGCATTCTAAGGACGCCCGGCGCGCGAGGCAATCGGGCCACTTTTCCCGGGCGAGGAGCCGTTTCAGGCCGACTGGCGCCGCAGCCGGATCACCAGGTCGATCCCCGCGTACGCCATGCCCTCGGGTGGCGGTGGCAGCCGCTCGAAACGTACTTCGGGAGGCGCCAGGTCGGTCAGCAGCCCGGTCTCGACATCCTGGAAGTGGTAGTGCGGGGCGACGTTGGAATCGAACCAGGCGCGGTCGCCGTCGACGGCGAGCTGGCGGATCACGCCCTGCGCGGCGAAAAGGTTCAGCGTGTTGTAGACCGTCGCCTTGGAAATGCGGCAGCCGGAGGAGCGCAGGGCCGCAAGGAGTTGCTCGGCCGTCATGTGCTGGGGACGGTCGAGCAACATCGCCGCGACCCGCAGCCGCTGTGCCGTCGGGCGCACGCCACATTGCTGCAGGCGTGCCGCGAGCGGTGCGACCGGCGAAGGGGTGGCGACGTCCATCGGGGCATTATAGGCAAGCCGTCGTAACGCGATAGTCCGCTACCGCCGCAACCGGTCAGCTCGTCGGGCCATCCCAACCGCTCATCGGGCCCTGCCTGCCGGTCGTCGGGAACTGCTGGCTGTTCGCGCGACAAGACATATAGTCCTCGTCCATGGGGTATCCAGAATGTAGCGCACGCCCGACGCAGTGGCGCGCAGGCCAGAGGCGTCGACTCGATCCGGGCTTCACGCTGGTGGAGCTGATGATCGTGCTGGTCGTCGCCGCCGTGGTACTGGCGATCGGTGCACCGCAGTTCTCCGAGTTCCGTCGCAACAACCGGCTCTCCGGCGCCGCCAACGATCTGCTGGCTGCCCTGCAGCTGGCGCGCACCGAGGCGATCAAGCGGCAACTTCCCGTGGCGGTCTGTGCGACCGCGGATCCCCGTGCAGCCGAGCCAGGCTGCACGGCCGGGCCGTTTTCCGGCTGGCTGGTCTTCGAGGATGCCGACGGCAACTGTCAGCGCGCCGTGGGTGAGCCGAGGCCGATCCGCGCCGAGGGGCCCCTCGACGGTTCGCTTCGAGCCGCCGCCGACGGCATCTGCGTCGCCTTCGCGCCGACCGGGTTCGCGCTCGACCTGCCGGTCGGCGTCGAGGCCGAGCGCGTGCTGCTCTGCGACGACCGCGGCACTGGGCTGCAGGCGGGCACCTCGCAGTCCGCGGCGCGCGGCATCGCGATCTCCCGCACGGGTCGGGCCTCGATCACCCGCGACGCCGACACGCTGTCGGGCTGGGGGTTGCCGTGTTCCTGAAATTCCCGCGTTGCCGGGAAGCGCGCCCGAGCAGTCTTTGCCAGAGCGGTTTCTCGCTGGTCGAGGCGCTGGTGGCTTTGCTGGTGCTGTCGATCGGTCTGCTCGGCATCGCCGGACTGTTCGTCGAGAGCGTACGCAACAGTCGAACGGCGCTGCTGCGCACTCAGGTGATCAACCTCGTCGGCGACATGGCCGACCGCATCCGCGCCAACGCGACGGCGCGCGCCGCCTATGACATCGCCAGCTACGGCGGCGAGCCGGCCGCACGCGACTGCGCGCCTACGCCCGGTGGCGACGGCGCCAACTGCTCGATGGCGGCGCTGGCCGAAGATGACCTCGCGAGCTGGGTCGCTGCCGTGCGCACGGCGCTTCCCGCGCTGGGCGATGCGCCGCCGCAGGCGCAGGTGCAGTACTTTCCCCCGGGCGTGCCCGGCGCACCCGAGCGCTATCTGATCACGGTGTCGTGGCTGGAGCCAGGCGAGGACCAACCCTTCTCCTATCGCAGCGACGTGCTGATCGTACCGAGGTCTCCGGTATGACTCCGGCTCTGTCCCGATTACGGCGGGGCCGCCGCCGGCACGCGGGCCTGAGCCTGGTCGAGCTGATGGTTGCGCTGCTGATCGGCTCGCTGCTGATCGTCGGCGCCGTCAGCGTTTACGCCAACAGTCGTACCACCTACGCGGTCAACGAGGCCGTGGCCCGCCTGCAGGAGCAGGGGCGCTACGCGCTGTCGATCGTCGAACCGGATATCGAACTGGCCGGCTTCTACGGTTTTACCAACGCGTCGGACACGCTGCATCTGGTGCGCGGCGCGGCGCCGGAAACCGTGCTCGCGACGGCGGCGGCGCTGCGCCAGGCTCCGATCCCGCCCGCCGCTCCGGCTCCCGTGCCGGCGCCGGGACTGGCCGGCGCGGCGCAGGCCTGCGGCACGAACTTCGCCATCGATGTGCTGGTACCGGTACAGGGTTCGAACGACGTCTTCGAACTCGGCCCGGCTGCGACCGGGGCCTGCGCGCCGTTCGGCGCCGGCGCCGTGGACGGCAGCGACACGCTGACGCTGCGGCGGGCGTCGACGCTGCCGGTCGACCTGCAAGCCGGCCGACTGCAGATCTTCGCCTCTCGTCTCAGCAGCCAGAAGTCGCAGCGACTGTTCGTCGACGGCGTCGCGCCCGCGACGATCGACGCCGACAATCGCGTCCACGACCTGCTGGTGCGCAGCTATTACGTCGCGCGCGACGCCGAAGGCCGACCCGGTTTTCCGGCGCTACGCATGAAGGCGTTGGGCAGTGCGGGCGGCAGCCCGGCGTTCGAGGACACCGAGATCCTGGCGGGCGTGGAGGACCTGCAGGTGCAGTTCGGCATCGACACGGGCGACTACGACAACGACGGCGTGGTCGATCCCGCCGCGGACCTCAACGACGACGGCATCCCCGAATCCGACGGCCGGGCGACCCGCTACGTGAACCCGGACTTTCCCGGCCTAGACCGCCTGCAAGTCGTGTCGGTTCGGCTCTGGCTGCGCGTTCGCGGCGAGCGACCCGAACCCGAACTCGACGACCGCCGTACCTACCGCTACGGCGATGTGGAATACACCCCAGCGGGCGCGGACCGTCGCTTCCGCCGGATGCTGCTCAGCCGGACCATCATGCTGCGAAACTCGAGGACACTGTGATGCGCGCCAATTCCAGGGCCGCCCTCCGCGCGTCCCGCCACCAGCGCGGCGCCGCGCTCGTGATCGCGCTGCTGATGCTGATGATCCTGACGATCCTCGCGCTCAGCGGCATCAATACCGCCACGACCGAGCTCACGATGGCCGGCAATGAGCAGTACCGGCGCAATGCCGCGCAGGCGGCGACGGCCGGGATCGAACAGGCCGTCACGCGTATCGGCGGCGTCCCGACATCACCCGGCGCGGCGCCCACGCTGGTCGCCCCGACGCTGCTGCCCGACTCCGACTCGGAACGTTACGCGACCTCGACGCGCTTCATCGGCGACGAGAACGGCCTGCCGCAGTCCAGCGCGGACAAGTTCATCGGCCTGCACTTTCAGATCGACAGCACCGGCACCTCGCTGCGCAATGCGAGCGATGCGCAGCTCCAGGGCGTGATGGTGGTGGCGGCCAGCGGCTCCTCCGGTGGCAACGGCGACTTTTCGCAGCTTGGCGGAGGTCTCGAATGAACTCGCCTCGCAGGCACGTCCTGGTCGCGGCCATCGGCGCGCTGCTCGCCACCGGCCTCGTGCAGGCGCAATCCCCCGAGGCCGCGCCACGCGGGACCGGTACGATTCGTGCGCTCGAGCAGGCCCTCGAGACGCGCAGCGCCGCGGTCGCCCTGCCGGCCGGCGGCGTCGGCACACTCACCGTCACGCCCTGCGCACGCTGCCAGCCGGTGACGATGCTCGCGGGCAGCGGCTCGACCTGGATGCTCGGCGACCGAGTGGTCGCGTTCGACGAGCTGCGGCGTGCGCTGCAGTCCCATCCGCGAGCGCCGGTACTGGTCTTCTACCGCGGTCCCGGCGCGGCACTGACGCGCCTGGTCGCGCAGGTCCCGAGGTCGTCGGCCCCATGATCCTGCAACACCGTCCCAACCGCCCTCGCGGCGACCATCGGCTGCGGTCGCTCGTTCTCGGCACGCTGCTCGCCAGCGCCGCCGTGGCGCCAGCGCTCGCCGACGATACCGAGGTTTTCCTGAACCAGGCCAATGCGCGCGGTGTGCGGCCGAACATCCTGTTCATCGTCGATACCTCGGGCAGCATGGACGGGCTCGTGCAAGTACCGAAGGCGCCCTACGACCCGGCGGTCGGCTACTCGGGTGGCTGCACGGCCGGGCGCCTCTATTACCAGCGCGCCGCCAGCGGCTCGGCGCCGCCGGCCTGCAACACTGCGGCGGCGGTCGACCTTGCGGACAGCACCTGCGCGGCCGCGAATGCGGCCCTGGCCGGGCGCGCCGGGCTCTGGACCGGCAAGCTCGCGCAATGGGACCGGGATCGCGTCGGCTGGCGCGTGTTGCGCGGTGCGGCCGGCGACCCGGTCGAATGCGAGGCCGACGCCGGCCTGCACGGCGTCGATTCCGCATCGGCGCGGCGGTGGGCGCGCAACGGCGACGACCGCAATCGCTGGACGGCGACCGAAGCCGATTCGCTGTCGTGGGCCGGCGCCGACGTCTACACGGCCTATTCGGCCAACTACCTCAACTGGTTCAATGCGCCCAACGAGCCGGCCGAGATCACCCGACTGGATGTCGTCAAGGCGGTCGGCGCGTCCATCGCCTACTCGGTGGACAACCTGAATCTCGGGCTGATGCGCTTCAGTGCCGGCGCCCAGACTGACGACTTCTCCGAAGGCGGCATGGTGATGCACGAGGTCGCGAACCTGTCGAGCTCGCGCGATTCGATCGTGAATCGACTCTACGAGTTCACGCCCGATGGCTTCACGCCGCTTTCCGAAACGCTCTACGAAGCCGGCCAGTACCTCGCAGGGCGGGCCGTCGACTACGGCCTCACTTCGACGGTGGAGTTCGCGGTGCCGTTCCCCAGCGTCCCCGAGTCGCGGCGCCGCGCGGACCAGGCGCTCTACCAGTCGCCGGTGGAATACCAGTGCCAGCGAAATTTCATCGTACTGCTGACCGACGGCGAGCCGACGGCCGACTCGACGGCCGACGACAAGATCGCCGCGCTTCCCGGCTTCGCCACGCTGGGCCGTGCCAGTTGTGACGGCGAGGGTGACGGCCGCTGCCTCGACGACATGGCCGAGTACCTGAACGCCGCGGTCGACCTCGCGCCCGGCGTGCCGGGTCGACAGAACGCGATCACCTACACGATCGGATTCGGGCCGGAAGTGGCCGGTTCGGCCTTCCTGGATGGCGTCGCCGCACGTGGCGGCGGCCGTTCATTCGCGGCCAATGACGTCACGCAGCTGACGGCGGCGCTGCAGAGCATCTTCGGCGACATCCTGCAGTCGGGTTCCACCTTCGTCGCGCCCTCGGTCTCGGTCAATGCGTTCAATCGAACCCAGGCCAACAACGAGCTGTTCGTGTCGGTATTCAAACCCGACGACTCGCTACGCTGGCCGGGGAACGTCAAGAAGTACGGCATCGAGGACGGCAAGATCGTCGACGCCACCGGCGCCGAAGCGGTCGATGCGGCCACCGGTTTCCTGCGCGACGGCACGCGCAGCCTATGGTCGGCGGCCCGTGAAGAAGACGCCGTGACGTCGGGCGGCGCGGCCAGTCGCTTGCCGGCCGCGCCGCAGCGACGGCTGTTCACCTACATCGGCGCAGCCGCCCTGCCCGACCTGACGGCCGCCGCGAATGCGTTCGCGACCACCAACGTTGCCGGCCTGACCGACGCGGTGCTCAACACCGGGGGCACCGGGCCGTCGCGCGAGGATGTCATCAACTGGGCGCGCGGCATCGATACGGCGGATGCGGACCGCGACGGCGATCGCGCCGAACTCGTGCGCTCGCTCGGCGATCCCCTGCACTCGCGGCCTGCGGTCGTGACCTACGGCGGCAATGCCGGCACGCCGGATGCCGCGGACGGCGTGGTTTACGTGCCGACCAATGACGGCTTCATCCACGCTTTCGATGCGCGCAGTGGCGAGGAGCTGTGGGGATTCATCCCTCCGGAGCTGCTCGGCCGCCTGGCCGACTTGTATCGCAACCCGAGTGTCGCGCAGCGCAGCTATGGGCTGGACGCCGACGTGCGCGTACTCAAGTTCGACGTCAACCAGGACGGCGTCGTCGATGCCGCGGCAGGTGATCGCGTCTGGCTGTTCTTCGGAATGCGTCGCGGCGGCCGCAATCTCTATGCGCTCGACGTGACCGACCGCAATCGCCCGCGCCTGAAGTGGAACTTGGGGCCAGGTCAGCTACCCGGCATCGGCGAGACCTGGTCCACGCCGACCCTGGCGCGGGTGCGCATCGACGGCGCCAACCAGAATGCCGAGAACCTCGTGCTGGTCTTCGGCGGCGGGTACGACGACGCGCAGGAGAACTACGAGTACACCGCCGACAGCTCCGGCAACCGGATCTTCATCGTCGACGCAGCGAGCGGCCGGCTGCTCTGGTTCGCGGGCGGACCGGGCGCGGCGGGAACCCCGAACCTGGCGCTGCCGCGCATGTCGCACTCGATCCCCGGGCGCGTCGTGGTGCTCGACACGAACGGCGACCAGTACGCCGACCGCCTCTATGCGGGCGACATGGGCGGCCGGGTCTGGCGCTTCGATCTGTGGAATGGCCGCCCCGCGGCGACCTTCGGCACCGGCGGTGTGCTGGCGACACTCGGCGCGGGCGACACCGCGACGCGCGCGATCGAGGACAACCGACGCTTCTACTCGGCACCGGACGTCGCGCTGATCCAGCGCCGCGGTGCGGATCCGTACTACAACCTCGCGATCGGCTCCGGCTACCGCGGACACCCGCTGCACGCGGCAACGCGTGACCGATTCTATTCGCTGCGCGACAAGAACCCGTTCGGCGCGCTGACCCAGGTGCAGTACGATGCGCTGACCGCGGTGACCGATGCCTTCCTGGTCGACATCACCGACGACCCGGTCGCCACGCCGGCGCCGACGACGGCCGCTGGCTGGAAGCTGGAGATGCGCCTCAACGGCGGCTGGAGCGGCGAGAAGATTCTCGCCGAGGCCACCACCGTCGGCGGCACGATTCTCTTCACCAGCTACCAGCCCGAGGCGCGCGGCGACGCCGACCCCTGCCAGCCCTCGAACGGCGTCAATCGCGCGTATGCGCTGCGCGTCGACAGCGGCAAACCCGCCGTCGACTTCAACGAGGACGAGACGGTGGACGCGGCGGATCTGTCGACGCGTCTGACGCAGTCCGGCATCGCCGGGGAAGTCAGCATTGCACTGGAGAGCGTGCGCGACCCGGGCGCGGGCGGTGGCGGCGAGGACGGTCTCGACGCGCTCGGGCGTCGCGGCTTCTGCGTGGTGGGCGTCGAGGTGCTCAAGCGCTGCGTCCTGCCGGGCTCGGTGGTCCGCACCTGGTGGCGGCGTACGGCCGACAACGGCGCGGAGCGTTGACCTTGCAGGCCCCGCTGCGCGCGAAGCCGGGGGGATTCACGCTGGTCGAGCTGCTGATCGCGATCGTCATTGTCGCGATCCTCACTGCCATTGCCATCCCGGGCTACCGCAGCTACGTGCAGCGTGCGCAGCGCGCGGAAGCGAAGACGACGCTGCTGCGGATCCAGGCCGCCCAGGAGAAGTTCTTTGTCCAGTACAACCGGTACGCCGCGGACCTCGCGCCGGCGGTGCCGGACGGCCTGGGAATCCCGGCAATCACGGAGACCGGTCTGTACGCGGTGGCGCTCGCGATCCTCGATGGTGGCACCGGGTTTCGCGTCACGGCGACTGCCCTGCCGGGCGCGTCCCAGGATGACGACGCGCGCTGCGCCAGTTTCTCGATCGACCACAATGGCCTGAAGGGCGCGGCCAACTCGGCGGCCGCGGACTCCACCCGCGAGTGCTGGCGCTGAATCTCGACGCCCGGGGCCGCGCGGTTTCAGGTCGTGCGTAGTGCCCGCGGCAGTCCGAACACGACGTGCTCAGCCTGTCCGGGCAACTCCATGGGACGCTCCGCACCCCACTCGACCAGGCGCACGACCACCTCCTTCACCAGCACCTCCGGAGCTGAGGCGCCTGCGGTGATGCCGACGCTCTGTCGGTCCTGGAACCATTCCCAGCGCAAGTCATCGGCGCCGTCCACCAGGTACGACGCGACACCCGAGCGTTCCCCGAGCTCGACCAGTCGGTTCGAATTGGAGCTCGTCACCGAACCGACCACCACGAGCACGTCGCAGTCGCGCAGCAGCTCCTTGACGGCGTCCTGGCGGTTCTGCGTCGCGTAGCAGATGTCCTCCTTGGTCGGGCTCGACATCTCGGGAAAGCGGGCCTTCAGTGCCGCGACGATGTCGGCGGTATCGTCGACCGACAGCGTGGTCTGGGTCACGAAGGCGAGCTTCGCGGGGTCCCGCACCGGCAGGCGGGCGATGTCCTCGAGCGACTCGACCAGCAGGATGCGCCCGCCGAACGAGGGATCGAAACGCCCGATGGTGCCTTCCACTTCGGGGTGACCGTCGTGCCCGATCAGGATCACGTCGCGGCCGTCGCGGGCGAACCGGCGCACCTCCATGTGCACCTTGGTCACCAGCGGGCAGGTCGCATCGAAGACATTGAGCCCACGACGGGTCGCTTCCTCCTCGACGGCGTGCGCGACACCGTGTGCGGAGAAGATCACCGTGGCGCCGTCGGGCACCTCGTCGAGCTCCTCGACGAACACCGCGCCCATCGCGCGCAGGCGCTCGACGACGTGGCGGTTGTGGACCACTTCGTGGCGCACGTGGATCGGCGCACCGAACAGCGCGATCGCGCGCTCGACGATTTCGATCGCGCGGTCGACGCCGGCGCAGAAACCGCGGGGATTGGCGAGCTTGAGTTTCATTCAGGGTAGCCCTCTCCCGCGGCTCGCGGTCTGGTCGCGACGCCATTCGACGAACGCGTCGAGCAGCAACAGTCCGGCGCCGATGCTGATCGCCGCATCGGCGATGTTGAACGCCGGAAAATACGCCCGCTCCCAGTGCACGTGGATGAAGTCCACCACATAGCCGTGCTCGATGCGGTCCAGCACGTTGCCGATCGCACCGCCGAGGATCAGCGCCAGCCCCGAGGCCAGCGTCGCCTGGGCACGGGCCGGCACGCCACGGAGCCAGACGAGAATTCCCGCGCTGACGGCCAGTGCAAGCGCGGAAAAGGCCCAGCGCTGCCAGCCGCCGGCGCCCGCCAGGAAGCTGAATGCCGCGCCGGGGTTGTGCAAGCGGGTGAGGTCGAGCACCGGCAGCACGGCCACCGAGTCGTAGAGCACGAAGGCGCGCTCGATCCAGCCCTTGCTCAACTGGTCGGCCACGACCACGCCGGCCGCCAGCGGCAGCCAGCGCCAGCCGCTCTGCAGCGCTGCCGGCCGCGCCGCCTCGACACCGGTATTCGCGCGACCCCCGCTCATGCGTAGCGCCTCGTTTCGCCCGGGCCATCGACATTCGACACGCAGCGCAGGCACAGCTCCGGATGCGCGGCGTTCTGGCCGACGTCGACGCGCAGGTGCCAGCAGCGGACGCACTTCGGTGCCTGCAGCGGCTGCGCGCGGATCCAGACGCCGGAACGCGAGGCCGCCGCGACCGCCCCCTCCGGCGCCGCAGCGCCCGCGGGCAGGACGCTGACGAGTGCCTCGGAGGTGATCAGCAGGAAGCGCAGCTCGTCACCAAGCGCCGCGTAGTTGGCCACGAGCTCCGGCGCGCACAGCAGCTCGACGCGCGCCTGCAGCGGCGCGCCGATCTGTCCGGCCTCGCGCAGCCGCTCCAGCTCTCGCTGCACGTCGGCGCGCAGCGCGATCAGCGCCGGCCAGTCGATACCTGAGGCCGCCACCGCGGGCAGCGGGTGCCAGGTGGCATGGAACACCGACGGGGCGCGCGCGCCCGGCAGGTAGCCCCAGACCTCCTCCGCGGTGAATGACAGGATCGGCGCCAGCCATCGCACCATCGCCTCGGCGATCTGGTGCATGACCGTCTGCGCCGAGCGGCGCGCGGGGCTCGCCGCCGCCATCGTGTAGAGGCGATCCTTGGTGACGTCGAGATAGCAGCCACCGAGGTCGACGACGCAGAAGTTGTGCACCTTCTGGTAGATCAGATGGAAGTCGTAGGCGCGGTAGGC